>NZ_PPDK01000001.1:3096842-3445264 GCF_003074135.1 Euzebya tangerina
CTCGACGGAGAGATGGCCGGGCGAGGTGAATGCCGCCTCGCCCAGCAGGACCTCGATCCCCTGGCTGTTCAGGGTCTCGACGCTCTCGTCCTGGCTGACGAACTCGCGGCGCCGGTGGACGGTCCCGATGATCTGCTCCCAGTTCACCTCGCCGTCGAAGCCGATGTCCCGGGCGGCCTTGACCTTGCGGGCCTGGTCGATCAGGGCCTTCGAGGGGACGCAGCCCGTCCAGGTGCAGTCTCCGCCGAGGCGGTGCCGTTCGATCAGGAGGACCGAGTGGCCCTTCCGGGCCGCGGTCCAAGCGGAGGCCAATCCGGCAGCTCCACCCCCGACAACGACGAAGTCGGCGGTTCTGTTGGTGCGGGAGGCGGGCATGCGGTGTCCTGTTGATCGTCGACCTGGTCGGGTACGAATCTAGTGGCGGCACCCAACAGCCGGTCGCCGTCGCTTCATTCCCGTCCCCGACCTGGCCAGGCATCCACGGCCCGGAGGCAGACCATGACCGACCAGTCCGAATCAGACGTCGTCCGACTTGCGCGTGATCGCAATGACGACGGCAAGCCCGAGAACGCGCGGCCGCGGGACCGGTTCGGGGCGCCGCTGCCGCGGGACGCCGAGGACCAGTTGCCCGATCGGGTCGAGCCGGAGGACGTCGTGGACACGGTGGAGGACACCCTGGCGTGCGCGATCGCCCTGTTCGACGAGGAACGCTTCTTCGAGGCCCACGAGTTCTTCGAGTGGGCGTGGAAGGGGCCGATGACGCCGGACGACCAGCGACAGCTGTTCAAGGGGCTGGCCCAGATCTGCGTCGGCTACTGCCACATCCAGCGTGGCAACGCCACAGGTGCGGCCTCGCTTCTGGAGCGCGGCATCGAGCACATCGAGCCGTACGGCGAGAACGCGCAGGGGATCGACCTGGTGGCAGTGGGCGAGGACGCCCAGCGGATGGTCGGCACCCTTCAGCAGTTGGCGGCGCAGGAGGGGGAGGCGCGTGATCCGAAGCTCAGGGAGCTCGTCACCTTCCCGCAGTTCCACACCGCCTCCTGAGGCTGTGGCCCCCGCGCGGGCACCCCGTGCGCCAGGCGTCGCGCATCACAGTCAAGCAGCGGCGCGGTCAGGAGCGAGGCAGGCGCCGCTCAAGCCCTAGGACTTGTGCTCGTCGAACCACGCCAGCGCGCGTTCGCGCGCCTCGCTGTGATCCACGATCGGCTCGGGGTAGTCCTCGCCGATGTGGACCCCGTGCTCCTCCTGCTCGTCAGCTGACAGCGTCCAGGGTTCGTGGATGGCCGGTGCCGGGACGTCCGCCAGCTCGGGGACGTAGCGGCGCACGTACTCGCCGTCCGGGTCGAATCGCTTGCCCTGCGTGACCGGGTTGAAGATCCGGAAGAACGGCTGGGCGTCGGTGCCCGTCCCGGCCGCCCACTGCCAGCCACCGTTGTTGCTGGACACGTCCCCGTCCACCAGGTTGGCCAGGAAGTGGGACTCGCCTCGCCTCCAGTCGATCAGCAGGTCCTTGCAGAGGAAGCTGGCCACGATCATCCGCGCCCGGTTGTGCATCCATCCGGTGGTGGCCAGCTGTCGCATCGCGGCATCCACCACCGGATAACCGGTCTGGCCGGCCGCCCAGACCTCGAACTCGTCCTCGTCGTCCCGCCAGGGGAGCTCGCGGTACTCCTCCCTGAACGCCGACGTGGCAGCCTCCGGCCACTCGTCCATCACGTGCAGGTAGAAGTCCCGCCAGGCGATCTCGGTCGCGAAGGCCTTCTGGCCGGGGTTGCGCCGGTCCAGGCGACCCCAGACCTCGCGGGCAGAGAGGACACCGAAGTGCAGGTCGGGGGAGAGGCGGCTGGTCCCGTCGACCGCCAGGTGGTCACGCCGGTCGTCGTAGGAGTCCACGGCCCCCTCGAGCCAGGTGTCCAGCCGCGCCCGCGCGGCCTGTTCGCCACCGTCCGGCCACGCCTCCTCGGGACCGTCGGCCTGCAGCAGGTCGTGGTCGGAGATCGCCTCGCCGTCGATGTCGTCCGGCGCCGGGGGCAGCTCGGCAGGAGCATCGATGACGTCGCCGTGGTTCTCCTCCTTCCACGACCGGTGGAACGGCGTGAAGACCTTGTAGACGGACCCCGAGCCGGTCAATACCGATCCCGGCGGCGCGATCGCCACGCCGCCATGGCCCACCAACTCCACATCGTCCAGAGCATCGCCAACCGCCTCGTCCCGCCGCGTCGAGAAGGGTGAGTGGTCGACCGAGACGTGGACCCGCTCGGCCCCGACCTGTGCGGCAACGCGCGGCACGACCTCAGCAGGGTCACCGGTCAGGACCACCAGACGATTGTCCCGGTCCTCCAGACTGGCCGACAGATCAGCCAGCGCGTGGCGGAGGTAGATGATCCTGGCCGGGGACATGCGCGATGAGGTCAGTAATCGTTCGTCCAGGACGAACAGACACAGGAGCGTCGCTGCGTCGGCCGCCTGGGAGAGGGCAGGATGGTCGGTGACCCGCAGGTCCCGGCGAAACCACATGATCTCGGTTGACGTCGAGGATTCCCGGTGGGATGACATGCCCCACACCTACCCCGGAACGGACGACGAGCACCCATGACCGCGCAGGAGTCACCCGAGCCCGATGGATCATCAGACGCCGCACCCGCTCACGCCGGCGCTGCCGTTGGCCTCGAGCCGGGCACGCGCTTCAAGTGCGAGGGCTGTGGCAACCTGACCCGCTTCGACGTCGTGGCCACCGAGCGGACGCAGCGGTACTGGCACGTGTCGGTGTCCGGTGTCGGCGAAGTGGAGGAATCCGTGACACAGGAGCAGACGATCCACTCCGTGACGTGCCGCTGGTGTGGCTCGAGCGACCGCATCGTCACCGAACCCGCGCCGGTTGATGCAATAGCCTGACGGGGCATGCACACGCTGGAACTGGTCGGGTACACCGCTGACCTGACGTCGCTGGTCCTGGCCGTCCCCGGCACCGGTGAGCGCTTCCGGGTGGACCTGTCCACCGAGCTCATGAGCACCCTGGTCGAGGTGCTCGAACTGGCCGAGGATCACGAGCGACTGGAGTTGCTGGCAGACCTCGTGCCGCTGGCACAGGTCCCCGCCGCCGGTCAGGCAGCCGTGGTGCCGTTCCGCTCGGAGGGCCGTAACTCCTCCCTCACACCCTCGGAGATCCAACGCATGCTGCGGGCCGGGCGATCGCCCGAGACCGTGGCGGATCAGGCCGGCGTCAGTCGTGAGTGGGTCATGCGCTGGTACCAGCCGATCGCTGCGGAGCAGCGCAAGGTCATCAGCTCGGTCCGCGGGGGCCGACAGGAGCGGCCCGGGTTCGGTCTGTCCGACACCCTGATCGGCGAGGCGGTCCGGATGAACCTGATGGAGCGCGGGGTGGAAGATGAGGACGTCGAGTGGCAGGCCACACGCCCGGAGGGCCGCCCCTACTGGACCGTGACCGTGGTCTTCACAGAGAACAGGCGTCCCCAGAAGGCGACCTGGCGGTACGACATCGGCACCGGACGGGTCACGGCTCGCGACGACCTGGCCATCGACCTGGGCTGGACCATGCCGGTCACCCATCCAACGCCAGGGGTGTTGCACGCGGCCATGCCGGAGGAGGACGAGGAGCAGCCCCGTCCGACCCGGCGGGCGGCACCGCCACCGCCACCGCGGCGTGATCGGACGTCGTGGGCGCCGCCGTCGCCGCCGTCGGGGCCAAGGAGACGATGAACGACGGTGTTGCCGGAGCGTCGGGGAGCGCCGCCCGCGTCGCGAGCATCCCCTCCGGGTGGTATCGGGGGTTGTGGGTGGCGGCCGGCCTGGCCGTCGTGGGGGCGGTAGTCGCAGAGCTGACCCGACCCGTCGCCGACCCGGCCGTGCCCGTCGCACTGGTCGAGTTCCTCGGCGAGGAGCAGGTCGCAGCCGCGGAGACGTATCGGGCTCCGCTGCGGGTCGCATCGCTGGTGTCGAGGGGACTGCGGATCGCCGCGGCCGGTCTGCTGCTGTGGTGGGCTGCTCGGTCGGACGCGGGGAGCCGATGGCTGCAGGTGCGCTCGCGCCGTCGGTCCTGGCAGCGCCTGGTCGGTCTCGGTGCCGTCGCCGCTGCGGCGTGGGCCATCACCGACCTGGTGCGACTGCCCCTGCAGCTCTGGGCCCGGACCCGGTCTGTGGACGTCGGCCTGTCAACCCAGGACCTGACTGGCTGGTTCCGTGATTATGTCGTCACCGTGGGGCCGCAGTGGATCGGGGTGGCGCTCGCCGCCATCGCCGGCGTGGTGCTGCGTGAACGGCTTGGTCGGCAGTGGGTTCCGGTCGCCGCCCTGCTGGCCGGTCTGGTCGGGGCGATCCTCGTGGTCGTGAGCCCGCGGGTGTTCGAGCCGCTGCTCTTCGACTTCACCCCCCTCCCGGCGGGCGAGTTGCGGGACGGCATCACCGAGTTGGCCGACACCGCACCGTTCGACGCCGAGATCTTGGTCGCGGACGCCAGCCGCCGGACGACGGCGGCCAACGCCTACGTCTCGGGGATCGCCGGAACCCGTCGGATCGTGCTGTACGACACCCTCATCGAGGACACGCCGACACCGGTCATCCTGGCGACGGTGGCCCATGAGATCGCCCACACCGAACACCGGGACCTCGAGCGGACGGCGCTCAGCCTGTTCGGCATCGCGGTCGTGATCGTGTGGGTGCTGGACCGGGTGATGGGTGAGACGGCCGTGGGCGCATCCGGACGGGTTCGGGCCAGCGGCGTCGTCCGCGCGGTTGCCGTCCTCGTGGTGGGGGCGGTGCTCATCGCACCGATCGGCCAGTGGTCGTCTCGGCGGACCGAACGAGCAGCCGACCAGCGGGCCTTGGAGATCTTGCAGGACGGTGCGGTGTACCGCGAGATGCTGCTGACGCTGGCCGAACGCAACCTCTCGGATCCCGATCCGCCGGCCTGGATCGTCGGCCTGGCCTTCTCCCACCCGCCCATGCCCGAGCGGGTCGGCCGAGCGGAAGCGGCCACAAGGTGAACGACGGGCGTGGTCGGCCGGGCAGGGAGTCGGAGGAGGCGTGCCCACGGACCCTCTGGGTGACCAACGACTTCCCCCCTCGCTCGGGCGGCATCGAGCAGATGGTGTCCCACCTCGTGGGCACGCTGCCCCCGGATTCGGTCATGGTCCTCGCCTCGCCGTGGCAGGGAGCCACCGAGCACGACCGGGCGTTGCCCTACCCGGTCCGGCGGGTCCACCGACGCCCCCTGCTCCCCACGCCGGCACTTCTGCGCACCGTCCGGGCGGCCGCCAGTGATCACCAGGCCGATGTCGTGGTCTTCGGCTCTGCCTGGCCGCTCGCCGAGCTGGCCGGACGACTTGACCTCCCCACGTTGGGCATCACCCACGGCCGCGAGGCCGGCATGGCCCGCTACGGACTGGCGCCCCTCATGCGTCGACTGGCTCGGGGCTGCACGGCCATGACCGTGCTGAGTGACTACACCGCCGGCCTCTTGGCGCCGGTGCTGGACCGTCTGACCGACCTCCACCGACTGCCGGGTGGGGTCGACACCCAGACGTTCACGCCCGACGGGCCAGACCTGCGCGAGCAGCACGGCCTCGAGCCTGACCAACCCGTCGTGGTCTGCATCAGCCGCCTGGTCCGGCGGAAGGGACAGGACGTCCTGATCGAGCAGTGGCCACGCGTCCGGGCAGCCGTGGCAGATGCCCACCTCCTCATCGTGGGGACCGGTCCGCTGGAGGAGGAGTTGACCGATCGCGTCGCCGAGCTCGGACTGGGCGACGCCGTCACCCTCACCGGTGAGGTCCCCTGGGCCGACCTGCCGGCCTACTACCGAACCGGCGATGCCTTCGCGATGCCGTGCCGGACGAGGTTGCTGGGAACCGACGTCGAGGGTCTGGGCCTGGTGTTCCTCGAGGCCCAGGCATGTGGTGTCCCGGTGGTGGTGGGCGACTCCGGCGGCGCACCGCAGACGGTCGTACAGGGCGAGACCGGCGTCGTGGTCGACGGACACGACCCGGATTCGGTCTACGCGGCTGTGGTGGGGCTGCTCAGCGACCCCGGCCGTCTGCGGACCATGGGGGAGGCCGGCACCGAGTTCGTCCGGCGGCAGTGGGAGTGGTCGGTGATCGGCCAGCGGTTGCTCCGAGCGATCCAGGCGGCAGCGCGTGGCGGAGCATGACTTGCTACGGTCCGGGCTGGCGTCGGCTGACCGGCTGACGTGCGACGCGAGCCGAGGAGCCGGAGCATGGACCGCACACTGACCAGGTTGACCGATGGCGGTCACTTCTACGAGGGTCCGCGGTGGCGCGACGACCGCTGGTACGTGAGTGACTTCTACGCCCACGAGGTCTTCACCATCACGCCTGACGGGCACCGTGAGACGATCATGGAGGTGCCCGGCCAGCCGTCAGGCCTCGGGTGGCTGCCCGACGGCTCGATGCTGGTGGTGAGCATGACGGACCACACGGTGCTGCGACGGGCCCTGGACGGACAGGTCAGCGTGCACGCCGACATCAGCGAGCACTGCGGCGGGAAGGCCAACGACATGGTCGTGGACGCCAGCGGGAGGGCCTTCATCGGGAACTTCGGCTTCGACCTGATGGCCGGCGCCGACCCGGTGACTGCCACGCTGGTCCGGGTGGACCCGGATGGGGCGGTCACGGCGGTCGCCAACGACCTGTACTTCCCCAATGGGAGCGTCATCCTGCCGGACGAGGTCACCTTGGTGGTGGGCGAGTCGATCGGGTGTCGCTACACCGCGTTCACGATCGGCGACGACGGCTCGTTGACGGACCGGCGGGTGTGGGCGCAGCTGGCGCCGACCCCACCGCTGGCCACGTTCGAGGAGACGCTGGCCGCGACTGCCGTCGCGCCGGACGGCTGCACCCTGGACGCGGAGGGACAGATCTGGGCGGCCGACGCCCTGGGTGCCCGGGTGATCCGGGTGGCTGAGGGCGGCGAGATCACCGACCAGATCACCATGCCGGAGGGGCTCGGTGCCTTCGCCTGCCAGCTCGGAGGGCCGGAGGGGACGACGCTGCTGATCTGTTCGGCGCCGGACTTCGCCGAGCAGGCGCGGGAGGCGGCCAGGGAAGCCGTCCTGTTCACGGTCGACGTGGGTGTGATGGCGGCCGGCCGGCCCTAGTGGTCCGTAGTTCAAATCTCTTTGGCATCCGCGGCCCCCGCATCACCGCTGGACTGCGTTGCGCTCGCTTGAATGACCCGCCATGCGGCGGCTTCGCGCGCCTTGCCAGCGGCGCGCGGCTGACCGCGGCTGGCGCAAAGATCTTCTCCTACAGACCACTATCAGCTGGACTGGCCTTCAGAGGATGCGGGCGAGGGTGTCGCCCCCCGCCACCTGAGCTCCCTCCGAGACCAACAGTGACTCGACGGTCCCGGCGTGCGGGGCGGTGACCCGGTGCTCCATCTTCATGGCCTCGAGCACCATGACGAGATCGCCCTCCTCGACCTCATGACCCTCCGCCACCGCCACGCGCAGGACCGTCCCGGGCATCGGTGCGTCCAGGTCCCCCGGTGCCACCTCGGCCGCGGCGCTCGGGAACCGGGGGAGCTGCATCAGCGTGGCGGAACCGAGTGGTGAGTCCACCGCCCACCGCCTCGACTCGTCGCCGTACGAGACGTCGTGACCGTCTGGCAGCTCGCTGACCCGCAGCGTCCACTGTCGCCCGTCGAGTGTCAGCGAGACCGCGTCGCCGTCAACCCGAACATCGCTCACCCGGACCCGCGGGCCATGACCTGGCTCGTCAGCCCCCGCGGCCGTACGGGACACGTCCACGATCAGCTCGTCACCCTCGGGACGGTATGAGACCGTGACCGTCGATCCTGCCGAGCCCTCGAAGGCCACGGCTGTTCCAGCGGTCGGGTTGTTGCGCCAGCCGGTCGGGATCGACTCCTGGACGCGTCGCTGTGCGGAGCGGCGCGCCCGACCCGCCAGGGTTGCCCCGATCAGATGCAGCCGTTGTGCGTCCGCCGACGGCTCCGGGTCCAGCACCGCCGGATCCAGTCGATCGATGAAGCCGGTGTCGAGTGTTCCCGCGACCATCTCCTCATGGGCCAGCATCCCGATCAGGGCGTCGCGGTTGGTCCGGAGACCGTGCAGGCGGGTCTGGGACAGCTCGCGGCCGAGCAGCCGCAGCGCGTCCGCCCGGGAGGACCCGTGCGCGATCACCTTGGCGATCATCGGGTCGAAGTGGGGGCCGATCTCGTCGCCGGTCTCGACACCGGTGTCCCAGCGGGTCCCCGGTCCATTCGCCGGCTCGAGCAGCTCGACGGGGCCGGTGACGGGCAGGAATCCGGTAGCGGGGTCCTCGGCGTACAGCCGGGCCTCCACCGCGTGCCCGGCCAGGCGCAGATCGTCCTGACCGAACGGTAGCGGCCGCCCCTCGGCCACCTCGAGCTGCAGTCGGACCAGGTCGAGCGGGACACCATCGGACCGGGCCCAGGCCAGCTCGGTCACGGGATGCTCGACCTGCAGCCGCGTGTTCATCTCGAGGAAGAAGAACTCCGGCCCGCCCTCGGCCGTCGGCTGGGACGCCACGAACTCGACCGTCCCCGCACCGACGTAGTCGACCGCCCGGGCAGCCGCCACCGCTGCGTGGCCCAGCCGCTCCCGTGTCTCGGGGTCGACGGCCGGCGAGGGTGCCTCCTCGATCACCTTCTGGTGGCGGCGTTGGATCGAACACTCCCGCTCGCCCAGGTGGACGGTGGCGCCGCGGCCATCGGCGAAGACCTGCACCTCGATGTGGCGCGGACGCTCGATGAAGCGCTCGAGGAAGACCCGGTCGTCTCCGAAGGCCGAGGCGGCCTCGCGCCGCGCCGCCTCGACCGCGTCGGCCAACGCCTCGGGCGAGGTGACGATCCGCATCCCCTTGCCGCCACCTCCTGCGGCCGCCTTGACGATGAGCGGGTAGCCGACCTCAGCGGCCGTGTCCGGATCCGTCACGGAGGGGAGGACCGGGACACCTGCCTCCGCCATCAGCTGCTTGGCGGAGATCTTGTCGCCCATGGCCGCGATGGCCTGGGCCGGCGGGCCGACCCAGGTCAGGCCGGCGTCGGCGAACGCCGTGGCGGCGTCGGCTCGCTCGGAGAGGAAGCCGTAGCCGGGGTGGATCGCGTCGGCCTCACTCGTATGGGCCGCCGCGATGATCGCCGGGATGTCCAGGTAGGTCTGCCCGGCGGTGACGCCGTCGAGGCCGACCGATTGGTCGGCCAGGCGGACGTGCCGCGCGTCGGCATCACCCTGCGAGTAGACCGCGACAGCCTCGATGCCCATCGTCCGGCAGGTCCGGATGATGCGGCAGGCGATCTCGCCACGATTGGCGATGAGCAGCCGGCGGATCGGCCCGACGGGTGAGCCAGGCTCAGCAGGCGTGGCGCTCAATGCCGGAACACCCCATAGCTGCCGGTCCCCGCGATGGGGGCGGAGTGTGCGGCAGACAGGGCGATGGCGAGCACCGTGCGCGTGTCACGTGGATCGATGATCCCGTCGTCCCACAGTCGGGCCGTGGCGTACAGGGCCGTTGACTGCCGCTCGATCTCAGCCTCGAACGCTGCGGTCATCTGGTCGGCGGCGTCGGTGTCCACCTCTTGCCCGGACTTCTTCATCCGCGCTTCCATGACGATCCGCATGACCCCGGCCAGCTGCTTTGCACCCATCACGGCGATCTTGTGGTTCGGCCAGGTGAACAGGAATCGTGGGTCGTACGCCCGTCCACACATGCCGTAGTTGCCCGCCCCGAACGAGGCGCCGATCATGACCGTCAGGTGGGGGACCTCGGAGTTGGCCACCGCATTGATCAGCTTCGCACCGTCCTTGATGATCCCGCCCTGCTCGTAGGCCGTGCCGACCATGAAGCCCGTGATGTTCTGGAGGAAGACCAGCGGGGTGTTCGTCGCGTTGCAGAGCTGGATGAACTGCGAGCCCTTCTGCGACTCGGGGCTGAACAGGATGCCGTTGTTGCCGAGGATTCCGACCGGGTACCCGTGCAGGGTGGCCCAGCCGCAGATCAGCTGGGGCCCATACCGGGGTTTGAACTCCTCGAAGCGGGAGCCATCGGTGATCCGCCCGATGACCTCACGGACGTCGAATGGCACTCGGATGTCGGCTGAGCCGATGCCGAGCAGCTCGTCCGGGTCGTGGACGGGCTCCTCGACGTCCGAGGCCGGCGCGGGACCAGCTTTGCGCCAGTTGAGGTGGGCGACGATCTGTCGGCCGATGCGGATGGCGTCGAGTTCGTCGGCTGCCAGGTAGTCGGCGACCCCACTGACCGAGGCGTGCATGGCCGCTCCACCGAGGGACTCCTCCTCCGCGTCCTCGCCGGTCGCCATCTTCACCAGTGGCGGGCCACCGAGGTAGACCCGCGCCTGCTGGTCGACCATGACCGAGTAGTCGCTCATGCCGGGGATGTAGGCGCCGCCGGCGGTGCTCGGGCCGAACACGAGGGAGATGGTCGGGATGCCGGCCTTGGAGAGCTGCGTGAGGTTCTTGAACGAGGCGCCACCCGGGACGAAGATCTCGGCCTGCTTCGGCAGGTCGGCGCCGCCGGACTCCGTGAGGTTGATCAGCGGGAGGCGGTTGGCTGCGGCGATCTCCGCCAGGCGGAGTGACTTCTGGAGGCCGTAGGGGTTGACCGAGCCGCCCTTGACCGTGGGGTCGGAGGCGGAGATGGCGCACTCGACCCCACTCACCACGCCGATGGCCGAGACGCTGGAGCCCCCGACGGTGTACTCGGTCCCGTTGGCTGTGAGCGTGGACAACTCGAGCAGTGCGCTGTCACGGTCGACGAGCAGCTCGATGCGTTCGCGGGGGAGGAGGCGGCCACGCTCCCGGTGTCGCGTGACGTACTTGGGACCGCCGCCGGCGTTGGCCTCTTGGGTCAGGCGGTCCAGTTCGGCCAGCAGGTCGAGCATGCCGGCCCGGTTGGCCTGATACTCGGCGCTGGTCGGGTCGGTCGTCGAGGTCAGGACGTCCATGTGGGTTCGCAGCCTACGAGATGGGAACAGATCCCCCATGGGTTCGTTCGCGCAGCGCATCATCTCCGACGACCGCATCGCTGTTGCGCCAGCCCGAGTCCACGAGGTGCTCAGCACGCCGGAGATGTTGGCTGAGCTGACGCCACTGGTCGCGTCGATCGACGTGCACCTGGCTGGGCCGGACGGTGATCGGTGGACCTGGCAGCTGAGCGGCGTGAACGCGCTCGGGATCCGGGCTGCACCCTCCTTCACGACCCTCATGGACATCGGCGAGCAGGCCATCATCTTCGCGCCCGAGCCGGGTACCGACGAGCGGGCCATGGCGAGCGGGAGGATCGACGTCACGGCCGGGTCGACGATGGAGGAGACGGTCGTCGCGATCGACCTGATCGCGACGGTGGAGCTGCCGCTGCCTCAGTTGGCGCGGCGAGCCGTCAAGTCGGTGATGTTCCAGACCATGAAGGTCGGTGGCACGCGGTTCGCCGAGAACCTCCTGCGCCACCTGGGCGATCCCTGGCATCGCGGCCTGAACGTCCGCGATCCGGGCTGAGCGTCGCTACTCGAGCTTGCGGAACTGGTAGACGCTCAGCGGGATGAAGAGCGCCAGGATCCCGATGGTCCAGATGACCGTCAGCAGCACCGGCTGCGCGACCGGGCCGGTCACGGCAAGACCCCGTGCGGCGTCTGCTGCCGCGGTGATGGGGGAGTTGCGAGCGATGAAGGCCAACCACTCGACGGGGATGCTCTCCGGTGGCACGAAGACGCTGGAGACGAACGACAAGGGGAAGGCGGCCACGAAGGCAGCCGATTGGGCGGACTCCGCACCCGGGACGTTGAGGGCGACGAAGACGAAGACCCAGGACAAGCCGTAGCCCAGGAGCGCCACGATGAGCACGGACCCGATGGCGCCGAGGATGCTGGTGAACCGGAAGCCCACCGCCACGCCGAAGACGGTCATCAGTAGGATCACCGCTGCCGCGCGGACGAGGTCGGCGATGGTGCGGCCGATGAGGACGCCGGCGCGCGACATCGGCAGCGATCGGAACCGGTCGATGACGCCCTTCTCCAGGTCTTCGGCCAGGCCCACCGCCGTCGTGGTCATCCGGAACACCGTCGACTGGATGAAGATGCCCGGCAAGACGAACGAGAGGTAGTTGGGGAACCCGTCCGGGAGTGAGCCGCTGACCGCCCCGTCGAAGATGTAGCCGAACAGCAGGACGAACATGACCGGCTGGATCGTGGAGAAGACCAGCAGGCGCGGCAGCCGCGTGAAGTGCTTGAGGTTCCGCTTGCCGATGGTCCAGCCGTCGGCCAGCGCAGCGATGACGCCGGTGCGGTGACGCTGCTCGATCGCGTCGGTGGACAGCAGTTGCTGGGTCGTGCTCACGCTGCGGTCCCTCCAGAGCGCTCTGACGTGGCGGATGGGGCGCCGTTCTCGTCTCCCGTCAGTTGCAGGAACACCTCGTCCAGGGAGGCCCGACGCAGACCGAGGTCGTTGACCACGATGTTCGCCTCGCGCAGGGCACCGGCGACCTGCTGGACGGTTCGCAGACCGTCGTCGGACGTCGTGGGCACCTCGAGGTCCGCAGTCGGGGCGGTCACGCCGTGTCCCGTCAGGCCGACCTTCTGCAAGGCCTGGCAGGCCGCCGGGATGTCGTCGGAGCTGCCGAGCAGGATCTCGACGGTGATCCCCCCTGCGGCCTCCTTGAGCTCATCGCCGGTGCCGTCGGCGATGATCTTGCCGGCGTCGATGACCACGATGCGGTTGGCGAGCTGGTCGGCCTCCTCCAGGTACTGGGTCGTGAGCAGCAGTGTCGTGCCTTCGCTGACCAGCTCGCGGATCACGTCCCACATCTCGTTGCGGGTGCGGGGGTCGAGGCCGGTCGTGGGCTCGTCGAGGAAGAGGAGCTTCGGCGGCAGGATGACGCTGGAGGCGAGGTCCAGCCGTCGGCGCATGCCGCCGGAGTAGGTGGCGGCACGCCGGTCGGCCGCGTCGCCCAGCGAGAACCGCTCCAGCAGCTCGTCGGCTCGGGCCTGGGCGGACGCCGGCGTCAGCTGGAGCAGCTCGGCGAACATCAGAAGGTTCTCGCGGCCGGTGAGCAGCCCGTCGACGGCAGCGTACTGGCCGGTGAGGGAGATCTGTTCGCGAACCCGATGCGGGTCCGCGGTGACATCGGTGCCGAAGATCCTGGCATAGCCATCGGTGGGGCTGAGCAGGGTGGCGAGGACGCGGACGAGGGTGGTCTTGCCGGCGCCGTTGGGTCCCAGCAGGCCGACGACACCGCCTGGCTTGACCGTCAGGTCGACGCCATCCAGGGCCCGTGTGGTGCCAAAGACCTTGGTGACACCGGCGACTTCGATGGCTGGAACGGTATTCGCTTGTCTGGAGCCGCCCGCATCGTCCGGAGTTGTCTTCACCCGCACGAGCCTACCCACCGCCTCCCAGGGACTGCTCGTTCCCCTGGGTCGGGTTCCGCTGCACCAAGCTGTACTCTCCCGACCCTGATGACGACCGCCTCGGACCCGACGCAAACGGGCCTGGCTGGTGACGGTGACGGGCACCCCTCGGAGACCTCCGGGATAACGGGGATGTGGCCGCTGTTCGTCGGCCTCGGGCTCCTGATGATCGGCAACGGTCTGAACGGCGCGGTCATCGGGGTCCGATCTGCCAGTGAGGGATTTGGCCTCACCATCACCGGTGTGATCATGGCCGGCTTCTTCGCAGGGTTCCTCCTGGCGCCCACGGTCGTATTCAGACTGCTCAGGACGGTGGGCCACGTCCGCGTGTTTGCCGGGCTGGCGTCCACTGCATCCAGCGCGGTCCTGGTGCACGCCATCGCTGTGTTCCCGGCGTCGTGGACGGCGATGCGCTTCATCTTCGGCTTCTGCGTCGCTGGGCTGTACATCGTGATCGAGTCGTGGTTGGCGGAGATGACGACAGCCGCCAATCGCGGCCGGGTCATGGCCATCTACATGATCGTGTGGTTGGCCGGGCTCGGCGCCGGCCAGTACCTCATCGCACTCGGTGACCCGACCACCTTCCGCCTCTTCATCGTCTCCTCGGTCCTCGTCTCGATGTCGCTGGTGCCGATCACCCTCAAGTCGAGCACGGCGCCACCATCCGAGTCGGCTGAGAAGGTGTCCGTTCTCGAGCTCATCCGCATCGTCCCGACAGGTGTGATCGGCTCGTTCATGGGAGGCGCAACGGCTGGCATCCTGCTCGGGTTGGGAGCGGTGTACGCCACGGCGGTCGGTCTGTCGCTCGACCGAACCGGGACGTTCCTCGTGGCTCCGATGATCGGAGCGATGATCTTGCAGTGGCCGATAGGGCGGCTGTCGGACAGGGTCTCGCGCCGCCTCGTCATCTTCTTCGTGGCGCTGATCGGCCTGGCCACCTCGGGCAGCCTTGCCCTGATCCCTTCTCAAAGCGTCCTGGTGCTCGTGCTGATGGCGGCGCTCGGGGGGACGCTGTTCCCGCTGTACTCGCTGATCGTGTCGTACACCATCGACTGGGTGCCGCCCGGTAAGGTGAGCGGAGCTGCGGCGAAGCTGATCGGGATCAACGGATCGGGAGCGTTCCTGGGCCCGCTGGCCGCCGCACCGCTCATGTCGGTCTACGGTCCGAGTTGGTTCTTCTGGTGCATGGCCGTGGCCTTCGGCGTCGTCGTCGCCTACCTGGCGTGGCGTCTGGTGGTCAAAGAGGCGATGCCTCGCGAACTGCAGAAGCAGTTCGTGCCCTTCCCTGCCAGGGCCGGGGCTCTCGCGATGTCGATGACGGTCGAGAGCGTCCGTCAGGCGACCAAGATCGCCGCCGGGAGGGGTATCAGGATCCGTCGACACATGGCCAAGGACACGTCCCCAGCGTCGGACGGCGGCGACATCGGATCCGAGGTGCGGCCGCCACGTCGTTAGGTTCCCGGGACGAACTCCGGCAAGTCGATCTCATCCGCTGGATCGAAGCCCAAGATGCGCCCGTAGAAGGCCAGCCGCGCCTCCAACGAGCGGGCCACGTTCTGGGGCTGGCGGAAGCCGTGCTGCTCACCCTCGAACAGCAGGTAGGCGTGCGCGATGCCGCGCTCCGCCATCGCGTCGACCATCACCTCCGACTGCGACGGCGGGACCACCCTGTCCTCATCGCCCTGCAGGACGATCATCGGCGTCCGCAGGGTGTCGACGTGGGTGATGGGGGAGCGGTCGATGTAGACCTGCTCCTCCTGCGGCCAGCTGCCGACCATGGAGTCGAGGTAGCGGCTCTCGAACTTGTGGGTGTCGGTTGCCAGGGCGCGGAGGTCGGAGACGCCGAACAGGCAGCCGCCCGCCGCGAAGACATCGGTGGTGCAGAGCGCCAGCAGGGTCGTGTACCCACCGGCACTCCCGCCCTCGATGATGAACCGGTCGGGGTCGGCCAGGCCCTGGTCGGCCAGGTGGCGGGCGGCGGCGACGCAGTCGGTCAGGTCGTGCAGCCCCCAGTTGCCGCGGAGCGAGTCTCGGTAGGCCCGGCCGTACCCGACCGACCCGCGATAGTTGACGTCGACGACGGCGAACCCCCGTGATGCCCAGTACTGCGCCGTGGGCTGCAGGGAGGTGCTGGCCATACCTGTCGGCCCGCCATGCGTGAGCACGATCAGCGGAGGCGCCTGATCGTCCGGGCCACGGTGGGAGGCCGACGTCGGCGGGTAGTACAGGACGTGCGCCTCGGCGGTGCCATCCTCGGTCGGGAACGTGATCGGCTCAGGGACCGCCCCGACCCGGGTGGCCGGCGATGTCGGGATCTGGCTGAGGATCTCCGTCGTGCCAGAGGTGGGATCGATGCGCACCACGTTCGTCGTGACGCTCGGTCCGCCGGCGATCGCGATGACCTGGTCGCCCTGCCCGACGGCGTTGCCGATGCTGGCATAGGGACCGGTGTCGACCGGCTCTCCTCGGGTGACCGGTTCCGCCGACGCCGCAGGGATGCGCCGAAGATGCCGAAAGCCGCCCTCGAACGTCGTCGCCAGCAGTTGACCGTC
This sequence comes from Euzebya tangerina, assembly GCF_003074135.1. Taxonomy (NCBI): domain Bacteria; kingdom Bacillati; phylum Actinomycetota; class Nitriliruptoria; order Euzebyales; family Euzebyaceae; genus Euzebya; species Euzebya tangerina. The sequence goes on from NZ_PPDK01000001.1 coordinate 3,112,835, forward strand.
GTCGAGGGCCACCAGCACGGCAGGAACCGCCCAGCGGACGATCCCGCTGTCGAGCGGCTCCTCCTGCAGCCGGGTGACGCCGTCGGTGGCCGTCCAGGCGTAGACGTTCCACCAGCCGTCGGGATCGTCGGAGAACACCAGACGCTCGTCGTCGGTCCAGATGGCATCGCACACGGCGCTGTCCGCGCCATCGCTGCCCGAGCCCGCCCCGCCGGCGATGTGGACCGGCTCGCCCACCCCCGCCGACGTCAGTGGCGCCGTCCACAGCTGCGCGGTGTCCCACGGCATGTCCGGGTGGTTCCACTGCACCCAGGCGATCGCCGTGCCGGACGGGTTGACCCACGGTCCGCCGACGAAATCAGGGCCGGTGACGAGCACCGTCGTCTCGCCCGAGTCGAGGTCGACGCGGACGATCTCGTTGACGGCCTCCTCCGCCCCGTGGATGTTGATGTTGGCCCGGGGTCGATCGGCACCGTGGGTCTCCCGCACGGCCAGGAAGGCGTCGCCGCCGGGCAGCACCTGCATCCCCGCCCAGCGGATGCCGGCCGGCTCGGCTGGCTCGGGCGTCACGGGGAGGGCGGACCCGCCGTCCAACCGGTACACGCGCTGATCGGTGAAGTTGCTGGCCACGATCACACCGTGGCCGGCGCCGAGTGCTCCGCCGCCGTACTCCTGCACCCGCGTGCGGGCGTTGAACTCCGGCGGGGTGTGCACTTCGATCACGCCGTCCCCGCCGCGCGACCGGACGGCGTAGCGGCCGTGGTTGTCCGGGTCGCTCTGCAACCACAGGACCCGGTCCCCGTCCACGCGCACGTCGGCGAACGAGGCAGAGGCCCCCGCCAGATCCGCGGCCGAGAGAGGTGAGGGCCAGGTCCCGTAGGGCGCAACGGCTGAGGTGGTCATGATCCCGACTCTAGTGGTCCGTAGGAGAAGATCTTTGCGCCAGCCGCGGTCAGCCGCGCGCCGCTGGCAAGGCGCGCGAAGCCGCCGCATGGCGGGTCATTCAAGCGAGCGCAACGCAGTCCAGCGGTGATGCGGGGGCCGCGGATGCCAAAGAGATTTGAACTACGGACCACTAGGCTCCTCTCCGACCCGCGGGCCCGATCTCTGAGCCGGACGGCTCAGCGTGCTGCAGTTGCGCGATCGCGCAGTTCTTCGGCCAGGGGCGAGGATCTCCACGATCGCGCCGAATCGAGCGCGAGGGCGACCCGTAGGCTGGCGACCATGCTCATCCTGGACCTGGCCGCCGAGCACGTCCCCGCCACCTTGCTGCGACAGCAACGACTCGCGGCCCTGGTCGGGGACCGGGTCCTGGACGTCGACCTCGACTCCGGTGTCGCCCGCTTCGAGGCCGAGGGAGACGATGCCGATCCGCTCACCTTCGATTTGCAGGTCATCGGCAGCGTCAACGAGGCCGAGCAGTCCTTCACCTGGGGCTGGGCCACCGGCGGCGATCCTCGCCTGGTCACCGGCGTGGCCGCTCTGCGGGACTACGGCGTGGAGCATAACGTGGCCGAGCTCACCGAGGCCATCTGGCACACCGACGACGTCGACCCCTTCCTGCTGGCCGCCATCGCCCGCGGCTGGTGCCAGGCCGACGCGATGTACCGGGCCCCCGCGCCGGGTGGCGCCGTGTACCTGCTCCTCGGCGACGTCGACCTGCCCCCGGCGACCGCGCCCCAGGTGGTCCAGGCACTGACCACGGGGATCGCGCTGACCCCCATGGACCATCGGGCCGCCGCTCTCTCGCTCTTCGGCGACAACGGCTTCTCCGTCACCGGCATGGATGACCTCGTCGTGGCGAGCGTCGACGGTCAACTGGTCAACGTCGTCTACACCGAGGACGGCACGATCGCCGACGTGACGGTCAGCCGCCTCTAGGACCAGACGCGCGTCCCGGCCGCCAGCGCCACGGAAACGGCCCGATCGCTACCCTCGGCGCCATGTCGGAGACCACCCACCTGTACAACCCGAGCGACATCGAGCCCAAGTGGCAGCGGTACTGGGAGGAGGGGCAGACCTTCCGGGCCACCGAGGACCCCGACCGGCCCAAGTACTACGCGATGCCGATGTTCCCCTACCCCTCGGGTAGCGGCCTCCACGTCGGCCACCCGGAGAGCTACACGGCCGTCGACCTCGTCGCCCGGTACAAGCGGATGAGGGGGTTCAGCGTCCTCCACCCGATGGGCTTCGACGCCTTCGGCCTTCCCGCCGAACGCGCCGCCCAGCGGGACGGGATCCACCCGGGGGTCATCACCGACCAGCGGATCGAGTACTTCACCACCCAGATGAAGGCCATCGGGTTCTCCTACGACTGGTCCCGGGAGGTCGTCAGCTCGCACGCCGACTACTACCGCTGGACCCAGTGGATCTTCCTCAAGCTGTACGAGAAGGGCCTGGCCTACCTGGAGGACGTCCCCGTCTGGTGGTGTGCGGCGCAGGGAACCGTGCTCGCCAACGAAGAGGTGGTCGACAACCGCTACGTCGAGACCGGCGATCCGGTCGAGCGGCGCAACATGCGGCAGTGGATGCTGCGCATCACCGACTACGCCCAGGAGCTGCTGGACGATCTGGACAGCGAGGGCTTGCAGTGGCCCGAGGGGGTCCTCGAGATGCAGCGCCAGTGGATCGGTCGGTCCGAGGGGGCGGAGGTGACGTTCCGGGTCGCCGGTCAGGACGATGACGAGGACGATCGGAGCTTCCTGGTCTACACCACGCGGCCGGACACGCTGTTCGGTGCCACGTACTGCGTGCTGGCGCCCGAGCACGAGCTGGTCGCCGAGATCACCACCCAGGCGCAGCGCGAGACCGTTGAGGCCTACGTCGCGCAGGCCACCAGCAAGTCCGAGCTGGACCGGCAGATGGGTGGCGAGCGCAACAAGACCGGTGTCTTCACCGGCGCCTACGCCATCAATCCGGTGAACGACGAGCGGGTGCCGATCTGGGTCGCTGACTACGTCCTGGCCACGTACGGCACCGGCGCGATCATGGCCGTCCCGGCCCACGACGAGCGGGACCACGCCTTCGCCCGCACCTTCGGCCTGCCGATCGTCCCCACCTACACGGTGCCGGACGGCCATGACATCCAGGCCGAGGTGTACGTCTCCACGAGCGAGACGGTGGTCAACTCCGGGCAGTTCGACGGCATGACGACGGCTGAGATGATGCCGGCCATCATCGATTGGCTCGAGGAGCACGGTCACGGCGAGCGGCGGGTCAACTTCAAGCTGCGGGACTGGCTGTTCTCGCGGCAGCGCTACTGGGGTGAGCCCTTTCCGATCCTGCACATCACCGACGAGGACGGGACGCCCACTGGTGAGATCGTGCCAGTCCCGTACGAGGATCTGCCGGTCGAGCTGCCACACGTGGACGAGTACAAGCCCACGACCACGGGCGAGCCACCGCTGGCCCGCGCCACCGAGTGGCTGCACACCACCGCGCCTGATGGTCGCCCGGCGTTGCGGGAGACCAACACGATGCCCCAGTGGGCCGGCTCCTGCTGGTACTACCTGCGCTACACCGACCCTGACAACACCACGGCGCCGTGGAGCCAGGACCGCGTCAACTACTGGGGTGCCGTCGACCTGTACATCGGTGGGGTCGAGCACGCCGTGCTGCACCTGCTGTACGCCCGCTTCTGGCACAAGGTCCTGCACGACCTGGACCTGGTCCCCACGCGCGAGCCGTTCATGCGCCTGGCCAACCAGGGGGACATCCTGGCCAACAGCTACCGCGAGAGCGGCGGCAAATATCACCACCCCGACGACGTCGAGGAGCGCCCCGGCTCGCCGGTCACCATGACGAGCGCCCACGACCAGTCCGAGGTGACGACCACCTTCTACGTCCGAGGAACCGACACGCCGGTCGAGCAGAAGGCCGGGAGGATGGGCAAGAGCCTCAACAACGGCGTGGACCCGATGGATGTCATCGCCCGGTACGGCGCCGACAGCCTGCGCCTGTACGAGATGTTCATGGGCCCGCTGGAGCAGACCAAGGTGTGGAACACCAGCGGGGTCGAGGGTGTCCACCGGTTCCTGTCGCGTGTCTGGCGCCTGTTCATCGACACCGACACCGGGGCGCTGCGGGAGATGGCCGCCGAGACCTCTCGTGAGCAGCTCCGCGCGCTGCACACCGCCATCCGCGAGACCACGACCGGGATCGAGGACCTGAAGGTCAACACGCCGATCGCCAAGATGATGGAGCTGGTGAACACCTGCTCGGGCGAGACCATGGCCAGGCCGGAGATGGAGCAGTTCCTGCTCATCCTCTCGCCCTACGCGCCGCACCTGGCGGAGGAGCTGTGGTCCCGGATGGGCCACGACACCACGCTCGCCTACGAGGCCTGGCCGGAGTGGGACGAGGCGGCCTTGGCCGTGGACTCGATCACCATCGCGATCCAGGTGCAGGGCAAGCTGCGCGGCACCGTCGAGGTACCGAGTGAGGCGTCGAAGGATGACATCCTGGCGGCGGCGAAGGACGAGGTCGCAGACCACCTGGACGGCAAGGAGATCCGCAAGGAGATCGTGGTCCCCGGCCGTCTGGTCAACTTCGTCGTCGGGTAGGTTCCCTCTTCCACGCCAGCGACGAGGCCAGGAAGAGTTGCCATGAGTGAGTTCGTAGCCGCCATCGACCAGGGAACCACCAGCAGCCGGATGATGATCTTCGATCACGGCGGCGCCGCCGTCGCACGTGGTCAACTCGAGTTCGAGCAGATCCTGCCCCAGGCCGGGTGGGTGGAGCACGACCCGGTGGCGATCTGGGACTCGGTGCGGGACGCCATCGGCGCCTGCCTGTCCGGCGACATCTCCGCTGAGCAGTTGGCCGCCGTCGGCGTCACGAACCAGCGCGAGACCACCGTCGTGTGGAACCCCACGACCGGCGAGCCGTACCACAACGCCATCGTGTGGCAGGACACCCGCAACGACCGGCTCGTGAGCCGCCACAAGAACGAGGGGCACGAGGAGATCGTGAAGGCCAAGGCCGGGCTGCCGGTCGCCACCTACTTCGCAGGAGGCAAGATCGAGTGGCTGTTCGAGCACGTCGACGGCCTGCGGGAGGCGGCGCACAACGGCGAGGCGGTCTTCGGGACCACCGACACGTGGGTGCTGTGGAACCTGACCGGCGGGACGGACGGCGGTATCCACGTCACCGACGTCACCAACGCCTCCCGGTCGATGCTGATGGATCTGACGACGCTCGACTGGGACGACGAGCTGTTGGAGCTCTTCGGCATCCCGCGCGAGATGCTGCCGGAGATCAAGGCATCCTCCGAGCCTGACTTCTACGGCGTCACCCGAGCTGACGGACCGTTCGGCCGGGAGCTGCCGCTCTGCGGGATCCTCGGGGACCAGCAGGCCGCCACCGTCGGCCAGGTCTGCTACGACAAGGGTGAGGGGAAGAACACCTACGGCACCGGCAACTTCATGCTGCTCAACACCGGTACCACGCCGGTGCCGAGCGAGAACGGTCTGCTGACGACGCTCGGGTACAAGTTCGGCGACGACGACCCCGTCTACTGCCTCGAGGGGTCAATCGCCGTCACCGGCAGCTCGATCCAGTGGCTCCGTGACCAGCTGGGCATCATCGACGACGCAGCGGAGTCCGAGGCTCTGGCGAACGAGGTCGACGACACCGGCGGCATGGTCTTCGTCCCCGCGTTCAGCGGCCTGTTCGCGCCCTACTGGGACTCGGCGGCTCGTGGCGTGATGGTCGGGATGTCACGCTTCAACACCAAGGCCCACGTGGCCCGCGCGGCGCTCGAGGCGGTCTGCTACCAGTCGAAGGACGTCGCAATCGCCATGCAGCAGGACTCCGGTGTGGAACTCGACGTCATGAAGGTCGACGGCGGCATGACGTCCAATGACACCCTCATGCAGATGCAGGCCGACATCGCCGGCGTCCCGGTCTCCAAGCCCGTCGTGGCCGAGACGACCGCACTGGGCGCCGCCTACGCCGCCGGACTGGCGACCGGCTTCTGGTCGGGGACCGACGAGCTGCGGGACAACTGGCTGGAGGACAAGCGCTGGGAGCCGCAGTGGAGCGACGACCAGCGCGAGGCCGGCTACGACCGCTGGAAGCGAGCCATCGAGCGCACCCGCGACTGGGTGGACGTCGAGGACGCGTAGCCTGGCCGGCTAGCGGGCCAGGCGGTCCATCAGCGCGAGCAGGCCGCCGAAGTCACGGTCGTCGGTCGTCCACGTCTCCTGGAACGGTGTCCGGATGATCTCCAGCTTCCGCTCGCCGATCATCACCTCGTTGTCGCCGTCCAACAGCGCCGTGACGGCGCCGTCACCCAGCCGCGCACCGAGGATCCGGTCCCGCATCGTCGGCGCGCCGCCACGCTGCATGTGTCCGAGGGTCGAGACCCGGTAGTCCAGCTCAGTGGCCTCGCAGATCCGCTGGGCCACCCCGAAGGCTCCACCCTCCCGCTCGCCCTCGGCGACGACCACGATGCAGAACCGCTTGCCCAAGGCGAACGACTCGACCACCTTGCGGCGGATGTTGTCCTCGTCCCAGTCGCTCTCGGGCACCAACACGGCCGTGGCGCCGCCGGACAGGCCCGAGTACAGCGCGATCCAGCCGGCATTGCGGCCCATCACCTCGATGAAGAAGAGTCGGTTGTGGCTGGCGGCTGTGTCACGGATCTTGTCGATCGCCTCGAGGGCCGTGTTCACGGCAGTGTCGAACCCGAGGGTGAAGTCCGTGCCGGAGAGATCGTTGTCGATCGTTCCCGGCACGCCGACGACGTTGAAGCCGTGTTCCTGGCTGAGCAACTCCGCCCCGTGCATCGATCCGTCCCCACCGATCACGACCACCGAGTCAACACCGGCGTTGCGCAGGTTGGTCGCGGCCTTCGCCCGTCCCTCCTCGGTGTAGAACTTCTTGGAGCGGGCCGTCCCGAGGACGGTGCCGCCCAGTTGGATGATTCCGCTGACGTCTCGGGCGTCCAGTGGTCGGATCTGACCCTGGATCATGCCCCGGTAGCCGTCGCTGACCCCGACACAGCCGACACCCGCGGCGTCCGCGGCCCTGGCGACGGCACGGACGGCCGCGTTCATGCCGGGAGAGTCCCCTCCGCTGGTCAGGACGGCGATGCGGCGAATCGAGGTCATGGCGCGGACTTTCACGTTGCTGGGCCGGGTGTGGTCGCTCGTCACGGTAGCCCAAACCACGCGTGACATGTTGCACCAGCCCTGCGGAGAGCAGGCTTCCTGCAACATGTCACGCCATGGGACACAGTAGAGGCGCCCATCGTCCCGCCGACGGCCAGGAGCCTGCTTGTGACCACCACCGACCAACCCCCGATCGTGAGCGAGTTGGATCCGTCGACGCGCCCCCAGGATGACCTCTTCGGTCACGTCAACAACGCCTGGATCAGCACCACGTCCATCCCGGAGGACCGCTCCACCTACGGGTCGTTCGACATCCTCCGCGACCAGGCCGAGATCGATGTGCGGCAGATCATCGAGGAGGCGGCGAAGGCCGACGCCCAGGCTGGCTCCGAGGAGCAGAAGATCGGCGACGCCTTCGCCTCGTTCATGGACACCGAGGCCATCGAGGCCGCCGGCGTCCAACCGCTGGAGCCCCTGCTGGAGCGGGTGCGTGCCGTCGGGAATCGGACGGACCTGATGCTGCTGATGGGAGAGTTCGGTCGTGAGGGGATCGGGGGACTTCTGGCGGCTGGCGTTTGGATCGACCGGGGCAACCCCAAGCGGTATCTGGTCCACATCGGTCAGTCGGGACTCGGGTTGCCCGACGAGTCCTACTACCGCCTCGACGAACACGCGGAGATCAGAGCGGCCTACGTCGGCCACCTCGCTCGGATGATGGTCCTCACCGAGGTGGCGCCCACGGAGTCCCACGGAACGGCGATCGCCGAGCAGGTCATGGCGCTGGAGACCCAGATCGCCGCGGCGCACTGGGATCGCACCGCCATGCGGGACACCGTGAAGACCTACAACCTGACCACCGCGGAGGCGCTGGAGAAGGCACTGCCGGGGGCCGGCACCTGGTTGGGCGCCATGGGTGTCACCGAGGCCGGTCGCGCGGAGGTGGTCGTCGGCCAGCCCGACGTCGTGGCCGCGATGTCGGAGCTCCTCGACAGCGAGCCCCTGGAGGAGTGGAAGACATGGTTGACCTGGCGGGTCATCCGCGGCATGTCCCGGCTGCTGAACGAGGATCTGGTCGAGGAGTCCTTCGACTTCTATGGCCGGACCCTGACCGGTGCGCCGGAGTTGCGACCGCGGTGGAAACGTGGTGTCGCCCTGGTCGAGAGCCTGCTGGGTGAGCTGGTGGGCCGGCTCTACGTCGAGCGTCACTATCCCGAACGGTCACAGGAGCAGATGGCGGTCCTGATCGACCACCTCATTGCGGCCTACGACGAACGGATCACCGGCCTCGAGTGGATGGCGGAGGAGACCCGGGCGCGCGCGATCGAGAAGCTCCGTGCCTTCACGCCGAAGGTCGGCAAGCCCGTGAAGTGGAAGGACTACTCGGCCCTCCAGATCGACCCAAAGGACCTGTTGGGCAACGTCCGTCGGGCCAACGCGATCGAGAGCGATCGCGAGCTGGCCAAGCTCGACGGGCCGGTGGACCGCGATGAGTGGTTCATGACCCCGCAGACCGTGAACGCCTACTACAACCCGACCATGAACGAGATCGTGTTCCCGGCCGCGATCCTCCAACCCCCGTTCTTCGACCCGGACCGGGACCCGGCGTACAACTACGGCGGGATCGGCGCGGTCATCGGTCACGAGATCGGGCACGGCTTCGACGACCAGGGATCGAAGTACGCCGGTGACGGGAGCCTGTCGAACTGGTGGACTGACGAGGACCGCGAGCGCTTCGACGCCAAGGTGCAGGCGCTGATCGAGCAGTACGACGACTACAGCCCCCGTGAGGTCTCGGGCGACCAGACGGTCAACGGTGCACTGACCGTGGGCGAGAACATCGGCGACCTGGGCGGGGTCGCGGTCGCGTTCCACGCCTACCGGCTGTTCGTCGAGCAGGAGCTCGGCGGAGAGGCGCCCGTGATCGACGGCTTGACCGGGGACCAACGGTTCTTCATCGGCTGGTCAGCGGTGTGGCGCGTCGTTTCTCGTGAGCAGGAGGCGCTCCGTCGCCTGACCGTCGACCCGCACTCGCCGCCGGAGTTCCGCGCCAACGTCGTCCGCAACGTCGATGCCTTCCATCAGGCGTTCGAGACGTCCGAGGGTGACGGGCTCTGGCTGGATCCGGCTGACCGGGTCGACATCTGGTAGCCCCCGGCTCCTCGTTTGTCAGCTGCGCTCCGTCGTCCGCTGGAACTGGCGAGACGACAGCGGCACGAAGATCACCAGGATGATCACCGTCCAGATCAGGGTGTAGAGGACGGGGTTCTGCAACGGCCAGTCATCGGGCGGCGCCGCTAACGGGTTGGTGTTGCCGAACAGCTCCCGGGCCGCCTGGGTGACCGCGGACACCGGATTCCACGCCGCCAAGGTCCGCAGCGGCTCCACCAGCGTCTCCAACGGGACGAAGGCGTTGGAGATGAACGTCAGTGGGAAGATCACGACGAACGAGGCGTTGTTCACGACCTCGGGCGAGGGGACCAGCAGACCGACGTAGGCCATCACCCAGCTGAACGCGTAGGCGAACAGCAGCAGCAGCAGGAACCCACCCAGCCCCTCCAGCACGGAGGTCGTGATCCGCCATCCGACCACCAGGCCCGTGAGCGACATGACGATCAGGACCAGGACGTTGTTGACCACGTCACTGGCGGTGCGGCCCGCCAGCACGGCGGACCGGGCCATCGGCAACGAGCGGAACCGGTCGATGATGCCCTTCTGGATGTCCTCTGCGAGTCCGGCCCCCGTCAGCGTTGCGCCGAAGACGACGGTCTGAGCAAAGATGCCGCCGATGAGGAAGGTCCGGTAGCTGCCGCCGTCCGGCACATCGATCGCGCCGCCGAACACGTAGGCGAAGAGCAGCACGAACATGATCGGGCTGATCAAGGTGAAGACCAGCAGGTCGGGGACGCGCTTGATCTTGATGAGGTTGCGCTTGGCGACGACGCCGGCGTCGCGGGCCGTGCGGGCGAGGCTGGTCATGCCGTTGCCTCCTTGGTCGTGTCGGTGCGAGGTTGCTCGCTGCTTGCCTTCTGGCCCGTGAGGGTGAGGAACACGTCGTCCAGCGTCGGTCGCCGCAGCCCGAAGTCGACGACGGCAACGCCCTGCTGATCCAGGTCCGCCATGACATCGCGCAGGGCGCCCATCCCGCCCCCGACCTGTGCGGTCAGCGTCCGCGACTGCGAGCCGATGGCGACGTCGCCGACGGCGACCTTCTGCAGCAGCGACGCGGTCTGCTCGGCCTGTGCGGGGTCCTCGAGGGTGAGCTCGACCCGTTCGCCGCCGATCTGGTCCTTCAGCTCCTCTGCGGTTCCCTGGGCAATCATCCGGCCGTGGTCCATGACGATGATGTTGTCCGCAAGCTGGTCCGCCTCCTCCAGGTACTGCGTGGTCAGCAGGAGGGTGGCACCACGTGACACGAGCTCGCGGATGACCCCCCACAGCTCGTTCCGGGCCCGGGGGTCCAGGCCCGTGGTGGGTTCGTCCATGAACAGGACAGGTGGGCGGGCCACGAGGGCAGCGGCCAGGTCCAGCCGCCGACGCATCCCCCCGGAGTACCCCTTGACCGGGCGGTCACCTGCATCAGCCAAGCTGAACTCCTCGAGGAGTTCACGGGCACGCCGCTTGGCATCCCCCGTCGGCATCCCGTAGAGCTGGCCCACCATCTGCAGGTTCTCCGCGCCCGTCAGGTACTCGTCCACCGCCGCGGACTGGCCCGAGAGGCCGATCTTCTCGCGCACACCCGTGGGATCGGCGAACACATCGACGCCGGCCACCGTCGCCTCGCCCTCGTCGGGCTTGAGCAGGGTCGTCAGGATCCGAACAGCGGTGGTCTTGCCCGCCCCGTTCGGACCGAGAACGCCGAGGACCTGCCCCTCGGGAACGGTCAGGTCGAATCCGTCGAGTGCCGTCACGTCGCCGTAGCGTTTGACCAACCCCCTCGCAGTGATCATCTCTGTCATGTCCGGCAGCGTACGCGGTGCCTGTGACATCGGGTTGAACGTTTGTCCGCGATCAGGTGTCGCGAGGTCCCCACGAACGCCCGGAGTGCTCGTGTCCCTCGGTCGCCGAGCGCCAGGCCACGTAAGGTCCTAGCGGTGAGGACGAACCGGTGACGGCCGACACCGCTGCGGGTGGGATCTTCAGCCCAGCGCTGCGCCGCCAGTCCGTCGCACTGCTGACCACCGTGGGGCTGAGCTCCTTCGAAGCGTTGGCCGCGTCGGCCGCGCTCCCGGCGATCGCTGCCGACCTGGGGGACGTCGCGCTCCTGCCCTGGGTCATCACCGCCTACCTGCTGACCTCCGGGGTCGCGACGGTGGCGGCCGGGGCGTTGGTCGACCGCCACGGCATCGGCCCGGTGTTCCGGTGGTCGATCGTCACCTTCGTCGTCGGGGCAACGCTTGCCGGGCTCGCGCCGTCCATGGCTGGCGTCATCGCGGCCCGCGTGCTGCAGGGCGTCGGATCCGGCGCCGTCACCGCGGTGTCGCTGGCTGCGGTGACGATCGTGTTCCCTGCCCGTCTGGTCAGTCGAGCATTCGCAGCCAACTCGACCGTGTGGGGCGTGATGGGTGTGGCCGGCCCCGCGCTGGCCGCCGGCCTGCTGGCCGTCGCCTCGTGGCGGTGGGTCTTCCTGGTCGCCATCCCGCTCGGGGCGTCAGCCCTGGCACTGGGGTGGCGCAGCCTGCCGGCCACGCCGCCGACGTCGGCTCGCGGCACCGGCGCCCGGCTGAATCCGACCGTCCTGGGCCTGCTCACCGTCGTCAGTGCGAGCCTGCTCTACGCCGTCGATGCGCTGGACTGGACCTCCGCACCGGCCGCGGTGGTGTGTGTCGGTGCCGGCTGGCTGGTCCTTCGTCTTCAGCGTGGGCGTTCCGACGCTCTCGTCGCCCCACGACACGCCATCGACTCGCCGCTCGGTCCCCTGGCGTTCACACCATCGCTGATCCTGGTGGGCGGGATCGGCCTGAGTGCGTTCATGCCCCTGTACCTCGCGGCCGGGCGCGGTATCGCCCAGGCCTCGGCTGCCTGGTCGGTCGTGTTCTTCACCGTCGGTTGGACCCTCGGGGCCAACGTGGCCAGCAGACTGGTGGAGCGCTGGACGCCGCTCGTGGTGACACGCGGCGGCGTCCTGCTGATGCCGCTGGCCCTCAGCGCGTTCGCGGCGGGGGTCCTGCTGGACGGCCCGTTGTGGGTGCTCTTCGCGCTTGCCGTCCTCGGTGGCTCCTCGGCCGGCACGACGACGAACTCAGCGCTGACCATTCTCGGTCGTCTGGCACCCACGGACGAACTCGGACGAGCGACGGCTGCCCATCAGTTCGTCCGAAACACCGGCTTCGCGGTGGGCAACGCGATGGTGGGAGCCGTGATCCTGTTCGTCGTGGCCACCGGCAGCGGTGACGTCGGACTGGTCCAAGAGGTCCTCGCCAGCGCCGGCGAAGGCGCAGAGGGCGCGATGGACGAGGTGGCGGACGCCATCCGGCGGGGGTACGGCGTCGCGGTCGCCATCGGGGCGGCGATCTCGGCCCTCGCCCTCGTCCCCCTCCGACGGGTCGGGCGGGCGCTCCAGACCATCGATGGGCAGGACGGTCAGATGAACACCCAGCGGTCATAGGCCACGAAGGTGCCCAGCGTCCCGATGCCGATGGCCGCGATCTTGGCGAGCACGTACGGCACGCCGAGTGACACGCCGCCGGTGACGATCGCCAGGGTCAGCAGGTAGTTCAGACCCACCACGGTCAAGTACCGCGCGAAGGGCGCTCGCACGGCTGCGACACCGAAGGACCAGGCGCGGTTCAGCGAGAAGTTGTACAGCAGCGCCGTCCAGAACGCGATGGTGGTCGCCACCGGGATGGACACCCCGCCGAGTTCGCGGAGCGACACCAGCAGGCCCAGGTCGATGACGGCGCTCGAGACGCCCACGACCACGAACTTCACCAGCTTGGCCCGCAGGGTCTGCGGGGGCCGCGTCGGCGCCGCCCCCTCCGACGGGGGTGCGTGGGTTGCGGCGGCAGCCGAGGAGACGTTCTGGCTCACGGCCGACCACCGTAGCCACTCCGGCGTCCGGTCAGCGCACGACGTCCAAGCGCACGACGTCCAACCGAACGACGTGGCCGGTCAGGCGGCGACGTCGGGCATGTAGGAGGGGTCGATGGCCTGCAGGTCCCGCGTCGCCTGCTGCAGCAGCTCCTCCTGGACATCACGCAGCGTGCTCGCGTTGGCGCGGTGGTCGTCGCCGTACAGCCACAGCGGCTCGTCGGCCACGCGGACCAACACCGTCCGGCGGCGAAACGGGATCATGCGCGGGAAGCGTCGTGGCCTGGTCCACACCCGCTCGCCACCGACCAGCGCGATCGCCAGGACCGGGACGCCGGAGCCGACGGCCAGACGGCTCACGCCAGTCTTGAAGCGCCCCAGCTGCAGGGGGTTGTCCGGATCCCAGTGCAGGCCCCCTTCGGGCATGATGGCCACGGAGTCGCCGTCCTTCAGCGCCCTGATCGCCGCGTCGAAGGATCCTCGAGGGTCGGTCTTGCGATACACGGGGATCGCATCGATGGCCCTGACCGCCCAGGCGTAGGCCGGCATGCGCCAGAACTCGCTGGCGATCATGACGCGTGCGTACACCCCGTAGTGGCGGAGGGCGACGATCGCGTGGGGGAAGTCGAAGACCGAGCGGTGGTTAGCCGACATGACCCAGTTGTCGTACGCCTGGATCGTGGCGCCGCCGCGGAACTCCCACCTCACGAAGGGGATGGCCATCAGGCGGAAGAGCCCCGCGATCGCGCGGGTGATTGCCAGCGATAGCCAGACGAGGCCACGGTCCTTGGCTGAACGGAAGCGTCCATCAGACGGGTGCACGTCGCCAGGTTACGCGACCGTAGGTTCCCTGCCCGGGTGGCCACCCGGACCGGCGCTCATCCGCCGGTGATCACCTCGATGGACTGCACCACGTCGTCGCTCACGAACGACAGGTCACCGAGGACCACTCGTGAGGGGATCATCGAGATCTGCGAGTCGATGAGGTACTGCTCGGTCTCCGCCGGCAGGCTGTCGGTGCGGACCCCGAGCTGTGGGGCATCGATGGCAGCGGACAGCGGTGCTGCCGCCAACGCCAGCGTCCAGGCGTCGGCCCGGTCGAGGTTGACGAAGACGAAGTCCTCGTCACTGGCTGGGATCTCCGGCCACAGGGACGTGGCGACATCAACAGCCGTGGCCATCCGGTTGACGCCGGCCACCCGCTGCGGGTTGGGCACCGCCGCCTCCACCTCAGTGCCGATCACTCCCGTGCCACCGACCAGCACTGTTCGGTCAGGGTTGGCCTGGGCGATGATGCGCGCGGCCGCGGGATGCAACGACCTGGTGTCGGACAGCACCAGCAGCGCGCCAGCCCGCGCGTGGACCCACGCCCCACCGGTGATGGCATCCGGCCAGTTCAGCCCGTACGCGACGACCACGTCGCGCGGTGGCAGGCCGTCCTGCCCCAACTCGAAGATGGTCTCCTGCGCGATGGCCTCAGCAGTCTCGAAGCGCGTCGGACCGGACAGACGTCGGACCTCGTAGCCCGCGGCCGTCAACTCGTCCTGCACGGGCTGGGACACCGCGTTGACGCCACCCAGGAGGTACACCACCCCGCCGGGGACCAGTGCACGATCGATCTCATCACGCGTCCGGTCGTCGAGCGCCGCCGTCGGACCGCCGGTGGTGAAGAGGATGCACTCGATGAAGGGGAGCTGCGAACCAGCCAGGGCGTCGGCGAAGTCGTCGCTGCGTGCCAGTGCCACCTGTGCGGCCCGCCCGTCATCGACCAGGAAGTTGCAGATCTGGTCAGCCACGTCGACCGCGTCGCCGGCATCCTCGCCGGGAAGACGGCTCGTGCCAGGATCGCCTGGCTCGGGGTCGGTCGGCGTGGGCGTCGGCTCGGGGCCCGGCACCTCCTCCTGCGTGAACCCGGAGTAGCGCGCGTCCGATTGGGAGTAGTTGTAGAAGCCGAACCTTCCGGTCGGATAGGCACCGTCGACATCCATGACGGTCTGACCGTCAAGGACCAGACGGAAGTTGGTGGAGGTGTAGGTCAGCTCGAAGCTGTACTCGGTGTTGTCCTCCCAACCGCCTTCAGGGTCCCACGCCGTGGCGAGCACCTCGGCTCGGGGGTCGTCGTTGATCTGCTCATGGCACCACAGGGTGTCCAGGACGAAGTCGCTGTTCACCCGCTCATCTGGCGTCTCGCTCAGCTGGCCGTCGACACGCGTGAGCGTGAAGCCTGCGGGCGACGTGCACCCACCAAACCCGCCTTGATCAGCCTGCTTCCAGCTGAGCACCACGAAGTCGTAGTCGAACGGATCGGACGCGCCAGGCGCGGTGTAGCCGAACACGAACCCGACGATGTCGTCGTCGCCCGTGGTCTCGACCTCGAAGGTGCCGCGGATGGTCTGGTTGATGACCGTCTCCGGGCTGACGAAGAAGAAGGGCTCACCGTTCTGCTCCTGGACGACCTGACTGCCGTCCGGCGCAACGGTCCACGTCCCCCCCGGCCCGAAGTCCTCCCAGTTGCGGAGGTCGAAGTCGATCGGCTGGCCGCCCGACTGCGCGGTAGCCGGTGGCAGGAGTGCGAGCAGGAGAACCAGGGTGGCGAGGGCCGTCACGAGCAGCCCTCCCCGTGATGCAGCAGTGGAGGTCATGCATCACGTTGTATCAGACACACGCCGGATGGCGCCGTCGGTAACGGTCTGGTGAGATGCGCTACTGCGCGGCCGCGTCCACGCCGTCGCCCATGATCTGCTCGATCCTGGCCATCACGTCATCATCGAGTTGTGCCAGGACGGCCAGCGCCTTCATGTTCTCGGTCACCTGCTCGGGGCGGCTGGCCCCGGTGATGACGGTGGAGACGTTCTCGTTCGCCGCGCACCACGCGATGGAGAGCTGCGCCAAGGTGCACCCCAGCTCGTCGGCCACGTCCTTCAGCCTGGCGACCTTGGCGTTGGCCTCATCGTCGGTGACCATCTTGCGCAGCCAGTCGTAGCCCTCGAGCGTGGCCCGACTGCCCTCTGGAACGCCGTCGATGTACTTGCCGGTCAGCAGGCCGCTGGCGAGCGGTGACCAGGTGGTCAGCCCCAGACCGATGTCCTCGTAGAGACGGGCGTACTCCTGCTCCACCTTCTCGCGGGACACCAGGTTGTACTGCGGCTGCTCCATCACCGGCTTGTGCAGGTGGTGGCGTTCTGCGATCTCGTGGGCGGCACGGATCTCGTCGGCCGACCACTCCGACGTGCCCCAGTAGAGGGCACGGCCGCTTGCGATGATGTCGTGCATCGCCCACACGGTCTCCTCGATCGGCGTGTCGGGGTCGGGTCGGTGGCAGAAGATCAGGTCGAGGTAGTCAAGGCCCAACCGCTCCAGCGAGGGGTCGATGGCCTCCATGAGGTACTTCCGGTTGAGGGTCCAGTGACTGTTGATGGCGTCTGGACCGTCGCCGTGGATGCCCCAGAAGAACTTCGAGGAGATGACGTAGCTGTGCCGCTCCCAGCCGAGCTTGGCGATGACGTCGCCCATGATCTGCTCGGACTGGCCGCCCGAGTAGACCTCGGCGTTGTCGAAGAAGTTGACGCCGTGCTCACGGGCCTCGGTCATGCAGTTGGCGGCCTTGTCGATGTCCAACTGGGGTCCGAAGGAGACCCAGGAGCCGAAGGAGAGCACGCTCACCTTCAAGCCGGAGCGTCCGAGGCGGCGGTAGGTCATCTCAGTCATGAGGGATGTCTCCTGGGAGGCGAAGTGCGTCGTGCATGACGGTTGCCACGCGGGACCGGCAAGAAACGTCTGGGTACCCTGATGGTCATGGACAGTGTGCAGACGATGCGATGGATCCTGGTCAACATGTCCGCGGCAGCGGCGGTCGTGGCGATCGCCTTGGGCTACTGGACCGCCGGGCTGATCCTGCTCCTGGGTGTCGCCGCGCACACCACGCACTGGTACCTGCACAAGAAGCGGCCAGAGGCTGCGGCCGAGTAGAGCTCAGGCCGTCACCAGGTCGGGGAGCAGGTGCCCGACGTCGGAGAAGTGCTCGAGCGCCCACATGTCCGCGGTGGCGATCGGACGGCTGCGCAGCACGGTGATCGAGGCGTGGTTGCAGGGGAACCGCTCCCACTCCCACGGCTGGGGGTCGAGTCCCAGCAGGTGTGAGGTGATCACGGAGTTCGTGCCGGCGTGCGCCACGAGCATCAGGCGTGGGCCATCATCGGGGACGTCCCAGAGGCGTGCGGGGTCGTCGACGTGGCGACGGCCACCGAAGCGACCGAGGAAGTCCTCCAGGCCACTCGTGATCCGGGTGTGGAAGTCGCGAAAGGACTCGCTGCCCGGTGCGCCCTCCCACCACTCGTCCAGCGGACGGGTCTTCAGGCTCTCGAGCACCCGGATGACGTCGTCCTCCGGCTGACCCTCCCAGGCGTCCGGGGGCCCGATCTCCAGGGCCCACGGCTCGGCTGTGGCGGTTGTGCCCAGTGCCTGTTCGATGGGCCGTGCCGTGGCGACGGCTCGGCGGGCAGTCGAAGAGAACAGGCCGTCCACCGGCCGGTCCTCCGCAGCTAGCGCCTTGGCCACGCGGTCGGCCTGCACCTGGCCGAGGGACGTCAACTCGGGGTCGTTGGTCGACGTGCCGTCGGCGGTTCGCCAGGCGGGCTGAGCGTGCCGGATCAGAACCAGTTCCATGACGGCGCACAGTACCGCGACGGGCCTCGGGCTCGAGTCAGGAGACCACCTCGGGTGCTGACTCCTCCAGCTCCAGACCCATCGTCTCGGGCAGGTAGCGATACCCGATCACCGACACAGCCGTCGGCACGCTGACGACCCAGGCCGCCGTAGAGAACGATCCGGTCGCCTCAGCCACCAGCCCGAAGGTGATCAGTCCGGCCACCGCCCCGATGGTGCTGGTCAGCGTCACCCAGCCGGCGGCGGTCCCGCGAATCGACGTGGGGAAGATCTCCGCCGCGGTGGCGGCGACCGCAGGCGCGTAGCTGGAGCCGATGAAGAGGGTCGCGACATACCCGCCGGCTGCCCCCCACGCCCCCGCGGAGTAGGTGAGGACGCCAGCCCCCGCCAACGCGAACTTGGTCCACATCGCCGTCGGGATCCGCCCGATCTCATCGGCCAGCCAGATGCCGAACAGCAACCCGACGCCGCCCAGGACGCCGCCGATGGGCAGGATGATCGTCTGCATGGCGGGGGAGAGACCGACGACCGCCTCGCCGTACAGGAACAGGTAGGTGTTGACCGGGCCGGTCAGGAACGCCAGGACGAAGCCCAGGCCGCAGAGGAGGGCCAGACGGCCGACCAGGGGACGGGGTACCCGCCCCAGCCGCTTGGCGGCGGGCGAGTCGGGATCGATCTCACTGATGACCAACTTCGCTCTCGCGGGCTCGTCCACCAGGCGAGCAACCAAGGGGATCGTCGCCAGCAGCGGGATGGCGACCAGCAGGATGGCCCGGTACCCGATCGCGCCATCGGTCAGCCCGCGCAGCAGGACGGGTGCGCCGGCGCCGATGCCGTAGCCAGCGGTGATCACGGCGAGGGCCTTGGACCGGTCTCGCGTCGCCACCTCCTCCGCCGCAATCACCCCGGCGACGGCGTTGACCGCCGAGGCCAGCGGTCGTGCCACCGCGAGGATGATGATCAGCGGCCAGAAGGAGGGGCTGATCGCGCCGGCCGCGGTGAGGCCCAGGGTCAGCGCCGTCGCCACGAGCAGGACCCGCCGTCGACCCAGTCGGTCCGCCTGTCGGGCCACCGGCAGCGCGGCGACGGATGCCAGCCGGATGATGCCGAGCGCGATGCCGAGCGTCCCGAGGCCCAGGCCGGCCTGCTCGACGATGGAGGCGTCGGATCCGGGGACGCCGATGTCGAACGCCTCGGCGATGTCGGGCAGGGCGGCCGTGGCGGTGAACTGGGCGAACCCCGCGTAGATGCTGAAGGCAGCGGCAGCCAGGACCGACGGGTGCCGCCACGCGTGGACGGTGATCTCGGTGTCGACCGGGGGAGAGGGTGATGCAGACAGGCCTCAAGGGTAGGCCGGGCCGGCCCCCAGGCCAGACCAGGTCCACGATCGCGCTCCGTGCAGGCACCCGTGTGCGAGGCTGGGGCGCACATGGATCCTGTCAGCAGCACCAGCGGCCCCACCCTGCCGGGCGAGCCCTACCCGGTGGGGGTCACCTGGGATGGGCGAGGGGTCAACGTCGCGGTGTTCTCCGAGGCCGCCGACGGCGTCGAGTTCTGCCTCTTCGGCGACGAACCGCAGGACGAGGTGCGGTTCGAGCTCGCCGACTCGACCGGCTTTGTCTGGCACGCCTACATCCCCGGCGTCAGCCCCGGCCAACGCTACGGCTTCCGGGTCCACGGCCCGTGGGATCCCGGACGTGGGCTCCTGACCAATCCGACCAAGGTCCTGATCGACCCCTACGCCAAGTCCATCGAGGGGGACATCCGGTGGGATCCGGCCTGCTTCGGCCACGACCTGAACGACCCGGACCGACCCAATACGACGGACAACGCTCCCTTCGTCCCGAAGTCCGTGGTGATCAACCCGTTCTTCGACTGGCGGGACGACGCACCACTCCGCCGCCCCTTCGCCGAGACCATCACCTACGAGACACATGTGAAGGGCGCCACGGCCAGGCACCCCGACATCCCGGCCGGACTCCGGGGGACCTACGCCGGGTTCGCCTCCGCACCCTTCGTCGAGCACCTGGTCGACCTCGGCGTCACCGCGGTCCAACTGCAGCCGGTCCACCACTTCCTGACCGACCATTTCCTGTGGCAGAAGGGACTGTCGCAGTACTGGGGGTACAACACCATAGGCTTCCTGGCACCACACGCCGGTTACGCCTCCGGCGGGACCTTGGGCCAGCAGGTGTATGAGTTCAAGGGCATGGTCGCCGACCTCCACGCTGCCGGGCTCGAGGTCATCCTCGACGTCGTCTACAACCACACCGGCGAGGCCGACCACCACGGTCCCACCGTCTCGATGCGCGGGCTGGACAACCCCTCCTACTACCGGCTCGACCCGCACAACCCGCGGCGCTACATCGACTTCACCGGCACCGGCAACAGCATGAACGTGCAGAACCCGCACGTGCTGCAGCTGATCATGGACTCCCTGCGGTACTGGATCACCGAGATGCACGTCGACGGGTTCCGCTTCGACCTGGCCGCGACCCTGGCCCGCGAGCTGCACGACGTCGACAAGCTGAGCGGCTTCTTCGACATCATCCAGCAGGACCCGGTCATCAGTCAGGCCAAGCTGATCGCCGAGCCGTGGGACCTCGGCGACGGCGGGTATCAGGTCGGCAACTTCCCCGTGAAGTGGACCGAGCTGAACGGCAAGTACCGCGATGCGATGCGCAGTTGGTGGCTGGGCGCACCCGGTGAGACGGGGGTCGGTGAGGTGGCCAGTCGGCTGGCCGGCTCGAGCGATCTGTACGCCCACAACGGCCGTCGGCCGTACGCCTCGATCAACTTCGTTACCTCTCACGACGGGTTCACCATGCGGGACCTCGTGTCGTACGACCGCAAGCACAACCAGGCCAACCTCGATGGCGGCACCAGCGGCGAGGATCACAACCGATCCAACAACCACGGGACCGAGGGGCCGACGACGGATCCCGACGTCCTCCGCCGCCGCGACCGGTCCGTGCGCAACATGCTGGCGACGCTGCTGCTCAGCCAAGGCGTGCCCATGCTGCTGGGGGGTGATGAGTTCGGACGTACGCAGCAGGGCAACAACAACACCTACTGCCAGGACAACGAGCTCACCCACTATGACTGGGCCTGGACCGACGCTGACCGTGCCATGTACACCTTCACGAAGCGGGTCATCGCCCTGCGACGCGCCCATCCGGTCTTCCGGCGACGCCAGTTCTTCGACGGCGGGGAGGATCTGGTGTGGCTGAATCCCGATGGCACGCCGATGGAGCCACCCGACTGGGACGAACACGACCGTCAGACGCTCGGGTTCTTCCTGAACGGCCAGGCGTTGCCCACACGGGACGAGCGCGGCGAGATGGTCACCGACGACAACTTCCTGGTCCTGCTCAATGCCACAGGGGACGAGGTGGAGCACGTGATACCGGGCGTGGAGTTCGGTGAGCGCTGGCAGGTCGTGCTCGACACCGATCAACCGCGCATCGCGCGTGACGAGCGGTCGATCATCGCGGCCAAGGACCAGGTCCGAGTCAGCGACCACGCGCTGCTGGTCCTGCGCTCGTGTGGGCACGCCGAGAGCCGGACCCGGCGCGTCGAAGACCGCAGCAGCGCCGCACCCGGAGTCGGCCACCGGTCCTCGGTCCTCGGTCCGCCCCGTCCGGCCCAGGAGGCCTCGTGACCAGCGCCGATGTGACCAGCGCCGATGTGACCAGAGCCGATGTGACCAGCGCCGATGCCACCGACGCCGAGGCCTCGCACTCCACGATGCCGCAGGCGACGTACCGACTGCAGCTCACCGCGGACCACCCCTTCGCGGAGGCGGCGGCGCTTGTTCCCTACCTCGCACGTCTCGGCGTCTCCCACCTGTACGTCTCCCCGATCCTCGCGGCCCGCCCCGGGACCCGGCACTTCTACAACGTGGCGGACCACGGCAAGATCGACCCGGTGCTGGGTGGCTACGAGGGCCTGGTCGAGTTGGCCGAGACCGCGCACGCGGCGGGGCTCGGGTTGATCGGGGACATCGTCCCGAACCACATGGGGATCGGCCAGTGGAACTCCCGGTGGGAGACCCTGCTGCGCGAGGGTCAGTCGTCGCAGGACGCCAAGTTCTTCGACATCGACTGGGAGACCCCGCTGCCGGGCGCGGCCGGCAAGGTCATCCTGCCGGTGCTGGAGCGACCGTACGGCGAGGAGCTCGCCGCCGGCAACCTGGGCCTGCAGGAGATCGATGGTGAGCTACGCGTCACCTACGACACGCTGACCTTCCCCCTCAACGCCGAGACCACCCGTGCGGTGGAGCGGTCGGGCAGCGAGCGGCTGGTCGGCACGCCGGGAGAGCCGCGGTCCTGGAGTCGGATGCACTCCCTGCTGGAGCAGCAGCACTACCGGCTGGTGGGCTGGAAGGCCGGCAAGCGGCTGATCAACTACCGGCGCTTCCTCCACATCACCGAGTTGGCCGCACTGCGCGTCGAGGACCCGGTCGTGTTCGAGGCCACCAACGGACTGATGATCAAGCTGGTCACCGATGGTCTCCTCGATGGCCTGCGGGTCGACCACATCGACGGACTCGCCGATCCCACCGAGTACCTCACGCGTCTGCGGAACCGGGTCGGCCCGGACGCGTGGTTGGTCGTCGAGAAGCTGGCCCGCCCGGACGAGCCGCTCGACGTCCGCTGGCCGGTGGACGGCACGACGGGGTATGAGCTGCTCCGGGTTGCCCTCGGTGTGCACCTCGATGCCGACGGCATGGCCGAGCTCCGTCGGCTGGCGGCCCGCCACGGCGCGTTGCCCGGTGAGAACGACCTGATGGTCCTGAAGCAGGTCATGGTCGAGGAGCACCTGGGCCCTGACGTCCGTCGTCTGGCACGCGTCACCTGGAATGCCTGCCAGCAGAGCAACGACGTCCGCGACGTCGACTACCGAACCCTGCTGGAGGCCGTCAGCCGGTTGTTGGTCGCGATGCCCGTCTACCGGACCTACGTCGATGCGGAGACCGGCCAGGCCAGCGGCCGAACGGTGGAGATCATCGAGCGCGCAGTCGCCAGCGCCAAGGCGGCCGACAGCGGCGACACCATCCCGGACGTCCTGTGGCGGTACCTGAGCCGGCTGTTCTCCGGCCAGATGCCCCGCGCCATCGCCGCCTCCGAGGCGATCACCCGGTTCCAGCAGATCTCTGGTCCGGTGATGGCACTCGGCGTCGAGGAGCGCCTCTTCCTGCGCCACAACGCCATGGTCGCCGCGTGTGAGCTGGGATCAGACCCCTTCGAGCCGGCCCTCGACCTCGACGAGGCCTGGGAGGCGATCCAGCTGCTGCCGGATCGGGGCATGCGCACGACGGCGTCCCACGACACCAAGCACGCCGAGGACGTCCGACAGCGCATGGCCGCCCTCAGCGGGATGGCGCAGCGGTTCAGTGCGCTTGCCGACGAGGTCCTCGCAGCCACGGATCCGCCGCTGGCATCCCTCGGCCTGCGACTGCTGCAGGTCGCCGTCGGGGTGTGGCCCATCACGGATGACGGGTCAGGTGACCTGACGGAGATCCTGGACGTTCCTGACCTCCACAGGCGCTTCACCGAGTACGCCCTACGCGTGGCCCGGGGGCAGAACATCCTGACCAGCTACACCGAGAAGGAGCCGGAGGCCGAAGCCGCAGTACGTCAGTGGTGCGACCGGGTGTTCGATCCGGACGGCCCGATCGCCGGACGACTGCGCCCGCTGGCGGTGGCGGCCGCAGAGATCGGCATGGTGGCGTCGCTGTCCCAGATCATGCTGCGCCTGGCCACCGGGGGCACCGCCGACACCTACCAGGGCACCGAGCGGTGGGACGACTCCCTCAGCGACCCGGACAACCGGCGGTCCTTCGACTACACCGACCGGCGGGATGCGGAGGAGCGCTGGAGCCAGTCGACGCCGGACCTCGAAGAGCTCTGGGCCAACCGGCGGAACGGTGAGGTGAAGCAGTGGGTGCTCGGACAGGCGCTGCGGGCTCGGCGGGCGCACTGGTCGGTCTTCGAACCCGGCTCGACGCTGCACCGCTGTGCTGTGACCGGTCGGTGGTCCGACAGCCTGCTGGTCGGTCACCGCAGTGCGGCAGACGATGGCGACCAGTGTCAGGCCGTTGTGATCGCTCCGGTCTCGCTGGGCCGCCTGACCGATGGTGGACGATTCCCTGCGCTGGGCCGCGTCTGGGGTGACACGGCGGCAACGCTGCCCCCGTTGACCGAGGGCCGAGTCTGGCGAGATGCGTTGACAGGAGCCACGCTGGAGGGAGGCGACACCACCCGGATCGCCACCATCCTGACGTCGCTCCCCGTTGCGCTGCTGATCGCAGACCTTCCATGACCACACCTGGCTCGCCACCGCTCCAGACCACCACGACCACCCGCTCGCCCCTGATCCTCCGCGTGGCTCAGGGTATGGCGATGGGCTCAGCCGATGTCGTCCCGGGTGTCTCCGGCGGCACGGTCGCCCTCATCCTCGGCATCTACACGACCCTGGTGGGTGCGATCGAGTCGGTTGCCTCGACCGCCGGCTCCCTGGTGCGGGGCGATCGGGTCTCCGCCGCCAGACACTGGCGAGCGGTGCCGTGGGGCTTCGTCCTCCCCCTCGGGACCGGCATGCTCGTCGCGCTCGCGATCGGCTCGGTGGTGCTCCCGCCGTTGCTCGAGGGCTACCCGGTCCAGACCAGCGCGGCGTTCTTCGGGATGATCGTCGCGTCCCTCGCGGTGCCGTGGCGCAAGGTCGCCCCACGTGGGGTGCGGGAGTACGCCGTGCTCGTGGGGCTGACCCTCGTGGCGTTCGTGATCATGGGGCTGCCAGAGACCACGGTCAGCGGTGAGGTCTCCCTGCTCCGGATCGGCGCGTCGATGGCGGTGGCCATCTGCGCGATGATCCTGCCGGGGGTGAGCGGGGCGTTCCTGCTGGTCGCCCTCGGCGTCTACGAGCCGGTCCTCGAGGCCGTCAGCAGCCTGGACCTCCCGGTCCTCGTCACGGCGGTCGCCGGTGCCGCGTTGGGACTGGGGCTGTTCTCCAAGGTGCTCGGCCACCTGCTGGACCACCACCTGTCGATCACGATGGCCGGTCTCACGGGACTGATGATCGGTGCGCTGCGCGTGCTGTGGCCGTGGGGTGGGCTGGAGGGTCGGCTGGACGCACCGCCGGCCGCTGGTGAGGCCGTCGTGGCGCTGGTGGTCGCCGTCATCGGGTTCGTGCTCATCCGGACACTGGTCGTGGTGGGCGAGAGGACGTCGCCCGCTGACCCGGACTGACGCGCCGGTACACCTCGATCGTGTGGTCGGCGGCTTGCCGCCAGGTGAACGACGTCGCGCGGGCGGGGCCCCGGGCGCGCAACCTGGCTTGAGCCGAGGGATCGCGGAGGAGGGAACGGAGCGCGCCCCGTAGGGCCTCGACGTCGCCGGGCGGGACCAGCACGCCTGCGTTGCCAACCACGCCGGTGAGCCCACCCGTGTCGCTCGCGATGACGGGCACGCCGGCTGCCATGGCTTCGAGGGCGGTCAGGCCGAACGGCTCGTAGAGGGAGGGGATGATGGCGACGGTCGACTGGCCCAAGAGCCGGACCAGGCCCTCACGGCGCTGGTGACCGACGAAGCGGATCCGGAGGGCCGGTCTGGTGCCGCCGCCCCCGATCGGCGCCCGCCGCCGGCCGAGGATCCGTACGGCCTGGTCCTTGAGGGCGGTGGCATGTGTTCCCTCACCGGCGATCGTGACGGTCAGATCGCTGGGGACGTCGAGATCGGCGAGCGCGTCGAGGAGCACGTGGATGCCCTTCTCGTACTCGAGCCGTCCGGCGGCGAGCACCCGCAGGCCCGTCGTCGACGGAGCGTCGCCACCCGACCATGCCGCGATGTCCACGCCGCCCGCGATCACCTCGACCGTCGCGGGGTCCGCGTCGAGCTGCTGGATCAGGTGGTCGCGCATGTGGGACGCACAGACGATCACCCGATCGGACCGCGCGACCAGGTGCCGCTCCTGCGCATCGATCCAGCGGGAGAGGCCAGGTGGCAGGAAGCCCTGATGGCGACCTCGCTCGGTGGCGTGGATCGTG
The DNA here is from genome assembly GCF_003074135.1 of Euzebya tangerina. Classification (NCBI taxonomy): domain Bacteria; kingdom Bacillati; phylum Actinomycetota; class Nitriliruptoria; order Euzebyales; family Euzebyaceae; genus Euzebya; species Euzebya tangerina. The sequence goes on from NZ_PPDK01000001.1 coordinate 3,138,686, forward strand.
GTGACCAGCGGCACACCCCACGCTGCAGCCAGCACCAGGGCCGCGTGGCCGGCCATCCAGTCGTGGACGTGGATCACCTCGGGACGGTCCTGGTCCGATGCGTCGAGGACCCGGTCGACCATGGCCATCCCGGCGTCGAGGACACCCGCGACCCAGTGATCCGGGTGCAACCCCGGCGCCGTCCGGTTCGCACGGAGCACCGTGGGTCCCGTTGTCGCCGCTTGGTCGTGCGTGCCATTCGCCAGGGCGGGGGTCAGCACGGCCACCTCCAGACCAGCGCCCACCTGTGCTCGGCTCAGCTCCGCGACGTGACGCCCCAACCCGCCGTAGAGGCGTGGCGGGAACTCCCACGACAGGTGCAGCACCTTCACGTCGGTGACGGTACGCCACACGTATCCTCGGTGCCCATGGACGGTGCCGCAGTCTCTGATGCCTACATCGACGATCACCTCATCCGGTTGGGATCGGGCGAGCCGCTGCTGCTCGTCCACGGCCTGGGGCACTGCAAGGAGGGGTGGGACCCGGTGTTGCCCGCTCTGGCTGGGCGCTTCGACGTCTGCGCACTGGACCTCCCCGGGTTCGGCGGCGCCCCACCGCTCCCGCACACGCCCGACGACCGTGCTCTGGCCACCTGGTGTGCGGCGGTCATGGACGTGCTCGGGTGGGACCGGGCCCACATCGTCGGCAACTCACTCGGCGGCCTGATCGGCCTCCACCTGGGCGCGGCCGGACGGGCGCTGTCGGTCACCGCGCTCTCCCCGGGCGGACAGATCGTCGGCTGGGAGGGCACCTACGCCACGCGGATGCTCCGGCTGATCAAGCGCATCGCTCCGACGCTGGGCACCGTGCCCCTCCTGGTCGACACCGACGCCGGGCGACGAGTGCTCTACGGCCTCGTCTTCGGGCACCCCGAGCGGCTGACACCCGGCTATGCGCGACTCTCGGCTGCCGCGCTGACCCGAGCAGACGGGTTCGACGACACCCTGGATGCGGTCACGCTGGTCGTCCAGGATCTCCCACCGCCACAGGTCCCGACGACGATCGCCTGGGGGACCCGCGACCGGCTGCTGTTCCCCCGCCAGGGTCGTCGCTGGCACCAGGCACTGCCCGGCTCCCGGTTGGTTGCACTGCCGGGTCTGGGACACACCCCGATGCCGGATGACCCCGAGATGGTGGTCGAGGTCGTGACCCGGACGGCGGCAGCCGCGACAAAGGTCGACGTGGCGGCCGCATGAGCTCGACCAGGGCGGTGGTGATCGGCGCTGTCGTGATCGGACTGGGCATGGCCGCCGTGGGCTACGTCCTGGCCCTGCTGACCGGCCCCGAGGTCCCCGAGGGCTTCCTAGACGGCGAGTACGTCCGCGTGACCCCCGAGGAGGACCTGGCCGCCATCGTCGCCGCCAATCCGGCAGGCACGACCTACCTCGTCGGTCGTGGCGTCCATCGTGGCCACACGATCGCACCCAAGGACGGCGACACGATCGTCGGGGAACCGGGTGCGGTCCTCAGCGGCGCGGTCGAGCTGACGACCGAGGACTTCTCCGAGACCGACGAGGGATGGGTGAGCGGGGAGCGAACCGAGGAGCCCTTCTTCCACGGCCCCACCTACGACGGGTTCGAACGCCACGCCGCGCAGCACGAGCTGTGGGGCGGCGTCGAGCGGCTCGAGCACGTCGCGACCCGAGCCGAGGTCGACGAGCCCGGCGAGTGGTTCTTCGACTACGACGCCGATGAGATCCTGATGTTCGACCCGCCGAGTCGGTACCTGGGCCTCGAGCTGTCGGTGCTGGACGACGGCATCCGGTCGGAAGCGGCCGATGTGACCATCCGGGACCTGACCGTCACCCGCTACGCCACTCGGGCACAGATCGGTGCCATCCAGGCGGACGGTCCCGGGTGGGACCTGTCGAACCTGACGGTCACCGACAACCACGGCGTCGGCGTGCGGCTGGGTGATGGTGCCCAGCTGCGTGACTCGCTGGTCAGCAACAACGGGCAGATGGGTGTCCGCGGGGAACGTGGCAGCGGCATGCGCGTGGAGAACACCGAGATCGCCTACAACGCGAGCCTGCAGTTCGAGTGGTTCTGGGAGGCGAGCGGCACCAAGTTCCTCTACGTCCGCGACTTCACGTTCATCAACAACTGGGTCCACCACAACGGCGGACCTGGGATCTGGTTCGACATCGACACCTACGACAGCGCGGTCATCGGCAACCTGGCCGAGCACAACGAGGTCATGGGCATGTTCATCGAAGCCTCATTCGGGGCCGAGATCACCTCCAACACGTTCCGCAACAACGGCTTCGGCCCCAATGCGGGACGGCTGGGGGCCGGCCTGTCGGTATCGGCCGTGTCGGATGCGGTGGTGACGGACAACCGCTTCGAGGACAACGCCATCGAGTTCTCCGGGATCCACTACCGCCGCGAGTCGGAGGAGACCGGCGAGACCTACACCATCGAAGGCCTCGTCTTCTCCGACAACCACGTCGAGGCGAACAGCGAGGGAGCCGTCGCGTTCTACGTCGACACGGGCGAGGATGAGCTGTACGACAGCGACCAGATCACCTTCACCGACAACACCTACGTGCTCGGCGACTGCGAGCAGTGCTTCCAGTGGGGTGAGCTGATCGACACGCGGGGCTGGCTGGCGCTCGGCAACGACAGCGAAGCGGCCATCCAGCAGGCGTCGGGCTAGCGCACACCTCCCGGGCAGTGGCCGTCCAAGTGGTCACGCGACGGCGCGGTAGGGTCCGGGTCTGACGACCATCCGACAGATCAGGAGGGCACGAACATGGCAGCAGCATTCGGATCGGTGTTCGCCGGGCGCATGGGCATCACCCACTTCGCGGAGGGTTCGTTCGAGGTACCGGAGCTGATCGACACGGGAGAGCTCACGCTGAGCCCGGCTGCCCACGCACTGCACTACGGCTCGTCGTGCTTCGAGGGCCTGAAGGCCCACAAGGGTGCCGATGGGGTCACCCGGATCTTCCGCCTGGACGCTCACGTCGAGCGGATGCGCCGCAGTGCCGAGCTGCTGATGCTGCCCGTGCCATCCGCCGACCTCCTCAGTGGCCTCATCAGTGACGTGGTCGCGGCCAACCTGGACGACGTGCCGGACGCACCCGGCGCGCTATACCTGCGACCGGTGCTGCTGGGAACCGAACCCAACATCGGGGCGGCTGCGCGGCCGTCATCGACGGCGTTGCTGTACGTGTTGGCCTCGCCGGTGGGGGACTACTTCGACTCCTCCCGAACGCTGACAGTGGCGGTGGAGACGGAGTTGCCACGCACCACGCCCCAGTTCGGCCGCATCAAGACCGGTGCGAACTACGCGATGGCGCTGGGCGTGACCCTGCAGGCCAAGGCCGAGCACGAGGCCGATCAGGTGCTGTTCGCCCCCGGCGGCATCGTGCAGGAGACCGGCGCCGCGAACTTCCTGATGATCGCCGGCGACACGGTGGTCACCCGGGCGCTCGACGCGAGCTTCCTGCACGGTGTCACCCGGGACTCGGTCCTGACGTTGGCCGCGGATCACGGGTTGACCGTGGAGGAGCGGGACCTGAGCGTCGACGAGTTGGCCGGAAAGGCCGGTGCATGTGAGGCGGTGCTCTCGGGCACCGCCGCCGTCCTGGCCCCCATCGGTCACCTGGTCATCGACGGCAAGCGCCTCGAGGTCGGCGACGGCGAGATGGGTCCGCACACCCGGGAGCTGCGTGAGGCGCTGCTAGCCATCCAGCGGGGTCAGGCGGAGGACGCCCACGGCTGGACCAGACCAGTCGGCGCGTAGCCGGGCCGTGGCCCGGCCCACGTGGGTGTGTCGGGTCTGCGTGGTGGGGCGCTCAGAGGTGACACACGTGCCGTGGCTCTACCCGCCGGACGTGGTGCCGGCCTGCCAGGCGCGGTGCAGGCCGGCGTAGAGGCCCCCCGCCGCCACCAGTTCCCCGTGCGGGCCGTCCTCCACGATCCTCCCGCGGTCGAACACCAGCACCCGGTCGGCCTGCTCGGCTGTGGACAGCCGATGGGCGATCGTGACGGTCGTCCGGCCCTCGGTCAGACCCGCGAGGGCCCGCTGCAACCGCATCTCCGCCGCCGGGTCGACGGCCGAGGTTGCCTCGTCCAGCACCAGCAGATCCGGATCGGCCAGGTACGCGCGGGCCAGGGCGACCAGCTGCCGCTCACCGGCCGAGAGAGCGTCACCCCGCTCACCCACAGCGGTCTGCAGTCCCTGGGGAAGCCCCTCGATCCACTCGTCCAGTTGCAACTCGGCGAAGGCCCGCCGCACGTCGTCAGGATCGCCGTCGGCATCCCCCATGAGGACGTTGTCGAGGATCGAGCCGGAGAACAACATGCCGTCCTGCGGCACCATCACGACCCGATCCCGCAACGACGGGAAGCGGACCTCCTGCAGCGGCACGCCCGCCAATCGGATCGTCCCGCCGGTCGGATCCATCAGACGCGTCAGCAGCTTGGCGAACGTGGTCTTGCCGGACCCCGTCTCACCGACCACCGCCACCTTCGATCGAGGCGCGATCCGCACGTCGACGTCGAACAGCACCTGCGGTCCCTGCCCGACGGCACCACCGGCAGCTCGTGGGTAGGCGAAGTCGACGTGGTCGAAGTGCACGTCGAGGGGTCCGGCGGGCAGGTCGTCGCCGTCGTGTCCGGGGTCCGCGACATCGGGGTCGAGATCCAGGATGCCGATGACCCGGCGCCACCCGGCGACCGCGTTCTGGGCCTCGTTGACCGCCTCCCCGAACGCCTGGACGGGCTCGACGAACAGCTGGGCCAGGAACAGGAAGGCGACGACGCGCCCGACCGTGGTGACGTCATTCACGGCGAGGACGGTGCCGACGACAAGAACCCCGGCGATCACCATGGAGCTCATCAGCTCCCCAGCGCCGCTGAACCCGGCGGAGAGCCATCCAGCCCGAACCGCGGAGCTGCGATGGTCGGCGATGGCGTCGTCGAGGCGCTCGCGGGTGCGATCCTCCACGCCGTAGGCACGGATGACCTGGGCGCCGACCACCGTCTCGGCCAGGATGCCCAGCATGCGGCCGACCTTGCGCCGAACGACGAGGTACGCGGTGTCCAACCGCGTCTGGAACAGTCGGATCACCACGGCGATGACCGGCACCGCCGCCACGACCGCGAGCGCCAGCTGCCACTGCAGGACCACCATCACCAGCAGGGCCAGGGTGGCCTGACCGACGTTCACGATGAGCTGCAGGCCGGCCCACTGCATGAATCGCGAGATCTGGTCGATGTCGGTTGTGACTCGGGCGACCAGGACACCGCGCTGCTCGCTGGCCTGGTGCAGCATCGAGAGATCGTGGATGTGCGCGAAGGTCCGACGCCGCAGGTTCGATAGGGCGGTCTCGGCGACCGTGGCCAGCCGGAGGTTCATGACGCCCGTCGCCAACGCCGTCAGCAGGACCGCGGCACCACCCGCGGCGACCAACTGCGTCACCACGCCGAGATCCACGCTGTCGGCATCCACGGTGAACCCACGGTCCAGGATCTGCTGCACCAGGATCGGAACGATCACCCGTCCAGCAGTCGCCACCACGGCCAGGAGACCCGTGACGCCCAGCCCGACCCGCAACTCAGGCGATAGGGCGAGTCCGCGCGTGATGGTGTCCCACGCCGTGGCCTCCTCCGCCTTCGCGGTCGACTCGAGCTCCTCCGGATCGGCGACCAGACTGCGGCTCATCGCCCGGCCCCGGTCGACGCCTCCGGGGCGTCGGTGTCGTAGGCGTCGATGAGGTCGCGGTAGCCCGCGTGGGCGGCGTACAGCTCCTCGTGGGTGCCTCGCCCGACGGCGCGACCCCCCGAGACGAAGATGACCTCGTCGGCCAGGCTGATCGAGGAGCGGCGGTACGCGATGAGCACCACGGTCGTGTCGAGCTCGGCGAGACCGTGGAGGATCTCGGACTCGACGGCTGGGTCGACGGCCGAGGTGGCGTCGTCGAGGACCAGCAGCCGCGGCTGTCTGAGCAGGGCCCGGGCCAGCGCGATCCGCTGTCGCTGTCCGCCGGAGAGGCTGGCGCCGCGCTCGCCGAGTTGGGTCTCGTACCCATCCGGAAGCTCGGCGATGAAGCCATCGGCCCGGGCCGTCCGGGCGGCCCAGTGGATCCGATCGGTGGGGAGGTCGGCGCCGAGCGTCAGGTTGCCCACCACGCTGTCGTCGAACAGGAAGGCCTCCTGGAAGACCAGCACCACGTTGTGTGCGAGCGCGCCACGGTCGAGGTCCTGGAGCGGTCGCCCATCCAGTCGGATCGTGCCATCGTCGGGATCGAAGAGGCGGGCCAGCAGATGGGCGATGGTGGTCTTGCCCGATCCGGTCGGTCCCACCACCGCAACCGTGGTCCCGGCGGTGATGTCCAGATCGAGGCGCTCCAGACCCCGGGTTCCCGTCGGGTCTGGTTGGGCGGCCTGACCCCCGTCGGCGCGTGACGGAACAGGCCGGCCGAGGTCCTGATAGGCCGTGTCCGGGTGGGTGTAGCTGAGGTCGTCGGCGTCAGCCCGCGCGCCACCCGACCCGTCGGTTCGGTCGGTCCCGTACCGGACGTGGCCGGTCTCGGCCAGGACCGAGTCGATGCGCTCCATCCCGACGATGGCGCGTGGCAGCTCCCCGAGCAGCCAGCCGAAGACGCGCATCGGCAGCGCGACGAGACGGAAGAGATAGGCGAACGTGACCAAGTCTCCGACGGTGATGGCACCAGCCGCGACGCGGCGGGCACCGACGAACAGCACCAGCAGGATGCCGATGTTGGGGAGGGCCTCCATGACCGGGTCGAAGACGGCACGCAGGCGACCGACCTCGATCAGCCGGTCGCGGAGGGTGTCGCTGTGGCCGCCGAAGCGGTCGGCCTCGGCACCCTCGCGACCGAGGGTCTTGACCACCAGAGCCGCATCGAAGGACTCGTGGGCGGTCTCCGACACCTGCGCACGCTGCCGCTGGGCCTCCGCAGCCACCACGCGCATCTTCCGCTGATAGACGTAGTTTGCGGCACCCAGCATGGGACCGACGACGAACCCGATGAAGGCCAGGAAGGGATCGCGTGACACCAGCAGCACCGCCGTCACGATCAGCATGACGATCACGCCGACTGCCATGGGGAGTGGGGCGGCGATGAAGGAGGCGGCCTCGACGTCGTCGTTCACGTTGGCCAGCAGTTGGCCCGTCGGGTGTCGGCGGTGCCACTCGATCGGCAGGCTCAGGTAGCGGTCGGTGACCTCGACCCGGTCACGCTGTTGCAGCCGGTACTGCGCACTGTAGGCGCCAGCCCGGCGGAGGCCGATCCCGACCGCGCGGACCATCGACACCCCGATGACCGCGATGGCACCCGTGGCGAGTGCGGCCGTGCCAACCGCCCCCTCGGCGATGGCCGGGAACAGCAGCGTGTCGGTCACCCATCCGATCACCAGTGAGGACACGACGGTTGCGCCGGCGTACAGCGTCGTGCCGACCATGCCCCAGGCGAACTCCTTGGGGGCCCGGCGCAGCTGCCGCATGATCAGACGTAGGCCCGCGCCGAATAGCCCGCCGCTACTGGCGCGCGCCACAACCACCGATTCGCTCGAGCTCATACTGGTCCGCGCACATGGTGCCGGGCGGCTCACGCATTGCCATGCTCAATCGGCAGGGCGGTGCGGTGAGATCATGGCACGAGGACGTACGCGCACGGGTGCACCTCGCGGTTCACCGGTGGCTACGATTCGGGCTCGGCCATGAACACACGGCTTCCAGACAGCAGTTCCCCGGTCGCTCCAACTCGGGATCAGGTTGCTGCCGACCTCATCGAGCGGGTCGAGCGGGCGCTGCGCGGGGAGGCCGGCGTGACCCTGCTGGAGGGACCGGCGGGCATCGGCAAGTCCCACCTGGTGGGGGAGTTGGCCGAGCACCTGTCGGACCGCGGCGTCAGGGTGCTGACCGGTCGCTGCCTGGACCTGGTCGACGTGAGCCTGCCCTTCCTCCCCTTCGTCGAGATGCTGCGGCCGGTCCGGGAGCAGCTTCGACGCGCGGATCTGCTGTCGACCAGCCGCGGTCTCGCGGCTCTGATCGGTGCACCCGAGGAGGCGCCCACAACCGACGCGGTCGCAGCCCTGGGCCACCTCCGTCTGTTCGAGGAGGTGCTTCGGGCCCTCGATGTCGTGAGAGACGATGCGGGTCTGGTCCTCCTCCTCGAGGACGTCCACGCGGCCGACCCGTCGACCATCGATCTCCTGACGTTCCTCGTCGGACCGCTGGAGCCGCTGGCGATCGGCGTCGTCGGCACCATGCGGCCTCCGGGTCCGGCGGACGCAGCCCTCGCCCAGCTCCGAGCGGCGATCACCCGCGCAGATCCTGATGCCATCCGGACCGTGCCGCCGATGGGCGACGACGAGATCGAGGTGATCATCGTCGGCACCGGACCCCAGGAGCTGCCCTACGAGACGGTGGCCGCCATCGCCGCCCGTGCCGAAGGCAATCCGTTGTTCGCCCAAGAGCTGGCGGCAGCAGCTCGCCATGGTGGTGGTGGCCTGCCGGACGGCCTGCGGGCTACGCTGCTCGCCCGCTTCGACCGAACGTCCACCGAGACCCAGCGCATCCTCCGGGTGGCCGCGGCGATCGGGCGCCACGTGCACCCGAGGGTCCTGGCCAAGCTGGTCACCACCGCAGAGGACCAACTCTGGACCGCGCTGCGAGAGGCCGTGGATGCGGGCCTGCTGGTGGTCCAACGCCAGGCGGGGACCTACCGGTTCAGGCACGCGCTGCTGGGTGAGGCCGTCTACGAGACCTTGCTGCCGGGGCAGAAGGAGGCGTTGCACCGTCGGATCGCGGAGGTGCTCGCAGGGCACCAGGCAGACCTCGACCCGCTGGGTGCCGGCGAGCTGGCACGGCACCACCGACTTGCCGGTCTGTGGCAACCGGCCTTCACCGGAGCCCTGGTCGCCGCGGCCGAAGCAGAACGAGTTGGAGCGCTGGGTGATGCCCTCCAGCACATCCGGACGGCCATCGATCTGTGGGATCAGGTCGAGGACCCGATCGCCCTGGCAGGACGTGACCGTGCCAGTCTGCTGGCGCACTCGGCCGAGCTGGCCAACGCCAGCGGTCGTGGCGACGCGGTGGAGCTGGTCACGGAGGCCATCGCGAGCCTGGATCCTGCCTCCGACGGTGTCACGTTGGGTCTGCTCCACGAACGATTGGGGAGCTACAGCCTCGATGTCGGACATCGGGATGCGGGGCGTCGGGCACTGGCTCGTGCGGCTGATCTGGTCGGTGACGCACCCTCGGTCCCCCGTGCCCAGGTCTTGGCGACCACCGCGATCTTCCTGACCCTGTCGTGTCGCTACGGCGAAGCGCTCACGGTGGCGACGCAGACGCTCGAACTCGCCCGGGCCACGGAGGATCCCCGCTCCGCGATCCGCGCGCTCTCGGCCATGGGGATGTGCATGGCCTATCTCGGTAGGCTCGAGGAGGGGATCGAGTGCCTGGAGACGGCAGACCATCTGGCCGCCGAGGCCGGAACGCCGAGTGACGTCACGCGGACGTATCGCATGCGCAGCGACATCCTCCGGCTGGCGGGCCGTCTGGACGACGCGGTCGCGATCGCAGACGACGGCCTGGAGGTGGCAGAGCGGCTCGGTGTCGCGCACTCCGATGGCTTGGTCATTCGCACTCACCGGGCCTGGGCCTGCCTGGGTACGGGGGCCTGGGAGGACGCCCGCACCACCCTGGCTCCCGCGCTCCGCTCGCCCGGGGCGTACTGGGTCGAGCTGCCGTTGCTGGTCAGCGCCGAGTTGGAGCTCCTCGAGGGGAATCCGGACCGAGCCGCTCTCGCCCTGGACGCTGCCGCCCGAGTGGCCCATGAGCCGCGGTGGCAGCCGGCTTGGACCCGGCTGCGCGCGGAGGTGGCCCTGGCTGAGGGCAACCCGGACCTGGCCGTCAACGGTGTGGCCGACGCGCTGCTGGTCCCGTTGGAGCGTGGCAATGCCCCCGAGCAGGTTCGACTGGCGGCGGTCGGCCTGCAGGCCGTCGGGGACCTGCTGCCGCTGCGCCGGGCCAACGGGGAGCCGACCGAGCCGCTGCTGCAGGAGGCCCGGACGTTCCTCGATCGGGCACGTGCCGCCGCGGACGCGGCCACGTCCGTCACGCTGGACGCGGATGCGTGGTCGGCGACGGCGCAGGCCGAGTTCGCCCGAAGTACCGCGGACGTCGACGTCGCGGCCGCGTGGGTTGACGCCGAGGGCTGGTGGAGGACGCTCGAGCGTCCGTATCTCGTTGCCTACTGCGGCTACCGTCATGCGGAGGCGCTGGTGGCGACCGGCATCGGTCGGGCCGAGGCCGGCGCCGTGGCCCGATCCGCCCACGTGGCCGCCACCGACCTCGGCGCCGCCGGCCTGCGTGACGCCATCGAGTTGCTGGCCCGGCGCGCCCGTCTTCGCCTGGTCGGCACCGACGAAGTGACGGCGCCGCCCTCCGCCAGTTCACCACTCACACCGCGTGAGACGGAGGTCCTGGGGCTGGTCGCCCAGGGGCTCAGCAATGGCGAGATCGCCGAGATGCTGGTCATCAGCCCGAAGACGGCGAGCGTGCACGTCTCCAACATCCTGGCCAAGTTGGATGTGCCGGGACGCGTCGAAGCCGCGGCGGTCGGCCAGCAGTTGGGGCTGCTGGACGATCCCGCCGCGGCCGGTGGGGGGTGAGGGCTCAGCGCAGCTTGGCAACCGGCATGAGGAACCAGTGGCCCCCACGCGGACACCACACCCTGGCGTGTTCGATCGGTCCGTCGGTGCTCTCCAGCACCAGGCGCCGCACGATGTGTGCTGGTGCCCGGCAGGCTGGACAGCGTGTTGCATCCGTAGCCCGGACGGCGATTGCCGACCGGGCGGTGTCGGCCTTAGGGAGCACCGTCGAGTGCTGCCTGGATTGCGGCCTCGACCTCACTTGACACGGCCGCCGTCCCACCGAAGATGACAACCCGGTCGATGTCGTCGGCGTTATCCGTCAGCCAGTCCACGACCGGGGTGGGTAGGGTGCTCGTGTCGGTGAGCAGCATCGGGCCAGGACCCAGTTCGGGTCGGCCGACGACGGCTCCGCCGGTGAGGGCGTCGGCGAAGTCGTCAGCTCGGGCGATGCCGACGATGCTCGGATCGGTGAAGTAGCTCTCCGCGACGTCGACGGCCGTGTCGAACCGTGTCGGGCCGCTGATGGCCGGCGCGGCCGGGTAGGCCTGGCCTGCAGCGCCGCCGACGGTGGTCATCGCCGGGCTGTCGGTCCGCGCGGCCAGGTAGGCGGCGGTCTCGGGCGAGACGTCGGCCCCGGATGTCAGCACCACCGCCGCATCGACGTTGCCGAGCGGATCGCGGATGGTCGAAGCTGCTGCCCCGGCCACGACGCTGTCGGCGAAGTCACCGCCGTTGGTGGCCAGCAGCGTGCCGGGATCACCCAGCCCACGCGCAGCGATGATGGCCGCCGTCTCGAAGCGATTGATGCCGCCGTACCGGATCGTGGTGTAGCCGAGGTCCGCCAGGCGCTGCTGCACCTCGTCGGAGAGGGCCACGGTGCCACCCAGGAGGTAGACGGTGCCGCCGACCGGCAGGACGCGCTGGATCTCGACTTCGGTGTCGGGGTCCAGGCTGACCGGGCTGGACAGCAGCAGGGGCGCTCCGAGTTGTACGGCCAGCGGAGTGCCGGCCTGGGCATCCGGGAAGAGGTCGGACCTGGTCAAGACCACCGCCGGTGCCTGGCCGTCACCACAGATGGCCTGGGAGGCGACGATGGCGGTCTGGATCCGGTTCAGTCCCTCGATGCGGGTGATGCCGTCACCGATGACCGGACCAGCGGAGTCGGTCGGTGTGTCCGTTGCGTCGCAGCCGGGACCGCCTGGCGTCGGGGTCTGGTCGCCAAGGACGTCGTCGTTCGGGTCGTTCGGGTCGTCGGGGTTGTCGGGGTCGTCGGGGTTGCCCGGATCGTCGGGGTTGCCGGGGTCGTCGGGGTTGCCGGGGTCGTCGGGGTTGCCCGGATCATCCGGGTCGTCGTGATCTTCCGGCGTGGCCTCCACCGCCCCACGGTCACAGGCCGGACCCTGGGGCCGGGCGACCTGCCGCTGGTCGTCGATGATCGGCCCGCCGCAGATGTTGGGCCCTGAGGAGTCCAGGGCTGGACTGCCTGGCTGCGGGACCCGGCTGATGGTCTGCTGACCGGCAGTCGCTCCTTGCGCGGGGCCGCCGTTCGGGCCCGCCGGACCCAGCACGGGGTCGGTGTCGGACAGATCCGCGGTGTTCACGAAGTTGCAGTCAGACCGGGAGTCGATGTTGTAGTTGCCCGAGATGTGCAGGCCCGGCCCACCACAGTTGCGGTCGTGCTCCGCGACGATCGAGCTGTTCCACACCGTGCCGCGCTCGGCCTCGGCCCACACGCCGGCGCCGGGTCCTGAGTTGCCCGTGACGGTGACGTGCTCCAGGCCCAGTGGCGGGAATGGACCCTCCTGGCCAGCAAATCCCGCTGTTGGTGTGGCCAGGAAGCCGCTCGCCGACGTGGGTGAAGGGAGATCCCGCGGGGGCTCAGGTACCCCGATCTGGATGCCCGACCCGCCCGACGGAGAGGTGTTGCCGTGCACGGTGGTGTTGTTCACCAGTGCGAAGCCGAGATCCACCAGCAGACCACCGCCCGTTCCCTGGATGGTGACGTCGCCGATCGGTGTCGTCGTGACGACGTTGTCGATGAGAGCGGATCGGTTGATTCCGACGTCACCCACGAAGCCCATGCCACCGCCGGCGTACGTCGCCGCGTTGCCGATGGCGGTCGAGTCGGTGACGACGACCGCCGACTCGTAATTGCCCAGGATGGCACCTCCGGCCAGCGTGACGAGACGGCCGTCCCGGGCACCGTTGTCCTCGAACCAGCTGCCAACGACCAGGAGCGGCGTGGCATCGGTGAAGATCGCGCCGCCGAGGCCGCTCTCGTCCTCGCGCAACTCGAACTGCGCGGAGTTGCGTGTGAAGTCGCTGTCGTCGATGCGGGCCGTCCCCTCGGAGGACTGGACCAGCGCGATCGCACCACCGTTGCCGCCGCCGTCGTGCTCGCGGTCGGGCAGGCCGGCGTGGTTGTCGTCGAATCGCGAGTCGTCGACGATCAGCCGCTGGAAGCCCTCCGTGGCGATGGCGCCGCCGTTGAAGAGGACCCGGTTGTTGCTGAACGTGGTGTCCCGGAGGGTGAGGTCACCGCCGCCGGCGATGAAGATCGCACCACCGTTGCAGCGGCAGCGCCCGCCGGTGACGGCCAGGCCTTCGATGGTTGCGACGACACCCTGGACCTCGAAGGCACGAGTCGACGAGCCCGCGCTCGGGAAGCCCTGCAGCACGGTGACGCCCTGACCCTGGATGGTCAGATCGTTGGTGATGTCGAGATCATTGACGGTTGCGTCGTTCTGCTCCAGCCCTGATCGGACGAGTTGGACGGTGCCTGTGGTCTCGAACGTGATGGTGTTCGGTCCTGCGATGGCCGCGTTGGCGGCGATCACGGCTTCGCGGAGCGAGCAGTCATTGGCACCGCAGCCGTCAGGCTTCGGGTCGTCAGACGGGGCGTTGGTGATCCGGTTGGCCGTGACCGTGAAGGTGGCGGCGCTGGCCGGGGGAGCGGCAGCGACCATGAGTGCTGCCACCAGGATCAGGATGGCCGCCAGCGCAGCACCCCTGACCCCGGTTGGTCGGGTTGACGTGTTCATCGGGATTCCCCTCAGATAGACATGTGTGAACACGTCCACCGTCAGCCCTAAGGCACCCCGGCCACATCGGGTCCACCCCCTCAGATGTGCGGCCGGTTGGCCGTCGTCCCTTAGCTCGAGACCTCGAAGAAGCGATCAGTTGTACGGACCGGGAGACCGTCGATGCTCTCCGTGGTCGCGTTCACCTTGGCGAACCACTCGTCTTCGGTCGTCTTCCCGTGGTACTTCACGAGGGTCTGCCGCTCCTCGGCCAGCTCCATGACGGGGACGCCGTACCCGCAGCTGGTCTGGACGCTGTCGACCCTGATGTCGAAGATCTGGCGCGTCCCCGGCAGGATGTCGAAGTGATTGGCCAGGTCGTCCCACTCCTCGTCCTGTGGCAGGACCGGTGTGCCGGAGCCGTAGAGCCGCATGATCCGGGCCGTCCTGCCGAAGTTGTTGAACATGATCGTGATCCGCCCGTCGGCGACGAGGTGGGCGTGGGTCTCGTTGCCGGAGCCGCGGAGGTCCAGGTAGGCCACCCGCGTGGGGCTGATCACCCGGAACGCGTCGTACCCCTTGGGGGAGAGATTGATCCGGCTGTCGGGTGCGGCCGTGGCCACGAAGAACATCGGCTGGGCGGCGATGAATGCGATGTGGTCATCGGTGAGGGCGTCGTAGAAGTCGGCCATGGCCCTCAGGGTAGGGAGTGGCCGGTGTCCAATTCGGGCGCCGATCAGGGCTTCCGGTCCCCTGCGGCCCGCTCCATCACCTCGTCGATGGTCTCCCCGGTGTGCTCCGACTGGGCCTGGGTCAGGACCAACGTGTTGCCGTCGGGGTCGGTCACCGTCAGGTCACGGGCTCCCCAGGGCTGGTCGATCGGTCGCGGAGAGCCGTCTGGACCGGGGTTGCCGGTGGCGAGCCGGTCTGCGATGTCGTCGACGTCGGCCACCGTGAAGGTGGGTATGGCGGGCCGGTGTTGGTGTGGCGCGGACGGGCTGAGAAGGACGTCCTGGTACTTCTGCCTGCGCAGGTGCGTCACCATGGGAACGCCGCCGACGTCCGGGCCGGTGAACATGACGGCGAAGCCCAGCATGTCGACGTAGAAGCGGGTTGCCGCTGCCACGTCCGCACAGGTCACGGAGAGGAAGCTCGGCATCGGGTAGACGTCGAACCCGTCGTGGTTGCCGAGGAGTGGCGGTTCGAGGTTCGGGTCGATCTGCGGTGGTGGTGTGGTGCTCATGGGATCACTGTGACGCCTGACGTCGCGTGAGGGTCAAGGGAGTTCGTCCTCGTCTTCCGCAGATGGCCTGATGGCGTGGTGCTGGTGTGCCTGTCGGCCACGTACAGTCGGGCCGGTGAGGACGCGCGACGGGCATGACGGCGAGGGGCCCACGGCACCCGCGCCCGTCGAACCGGATGTGCCGGTCGAGCTGAGGGTGGCGACGTCGCTCCGAGCCGGAGATGACCTGGACGGCGTGCGGCTTCCCCAGCCCGACCTCGCGGGCGCGGGCCTGGGAGACGTCCGCCTCACCCGGTTCGAACTGGACACCCCGACGCTTGACGGTGCGACTGTCACCGACGCCCTGCTGGCGGATGGCCGAGTCATCGAGATGTCCGGGACCAGCCTTGCCCTGGTCGGCACACGGGTCCGCGACGTTGTCCTCGACGGCGGTCGCGTCGGGGCCCTGGATGCTCACGATGCCCATCTGCTCCGTGTCCATCTCCGGGGGCTCCGGCTCGGCTTCGTCAACCTCCGTGGTTCGCGCGTCGAGGACGTCGTGGCGGAGGACTGCATCATCGACGAGCTCGACCTGGGCTTGGCCGAGGTGGCCCGCATGGCATTCCGGTCATGCCGGATCGACCGCTTCGTCGCCGTGGACGCGAGCCTGGCGGATGTGGATCTGCGGGGCACCGAGCTCGGGGAGGTGGGTTCACCGACCGATCTGCGGGGCTGCACGATCTCGCCAGCTCAGCTCACGCGACTGGCCCCGGCGCTTGCTGCCCATGTCGGCGTGGATGTTCGGGACGGCGGGACCGGCTAGCTCCCCGTTTGCATCGCGGTCAGATTCTCGGCCTGCTGGATGGACGGGAGCTTGGGATCAGGCCTTTGCAGGCGGTACAGGTCGATCTTCGCGTTGGCCAGGCCAGACGGCATGACCCTTCTGGCGTCCCGCGCACCTCAACCCGCCTGACGGGTGGGGTCAGGCGGGGAGGCTGGTGTAGGTGCGGCCGTCGGGGGTGGTGAGGGTGACGGCCCTGGTATGTCGATCCAGGTCGAGCTCGAGCCCGCGGGTGTGGACCCGGCTGTGGCAGTCGCGACAGAGGAGGGTGAGGTTGTCGACGCTGGTGGGTCCGCCCCGGGAGCGGGGGATGATGTGGTGGGCGTCGCAGTGCTGCGGCGGTGCGGTACAGCCGGGCAGGCGGCAGCCACGATCAACGGCGTGCAGGGTGCGGTAGTGCGCCCTGGTGATCGGCGAGGTGGCATCGCCCACGGCGATGGGCCGGCCGGCATCGGTGACCACGATGGTCAGCTGCGGGTCACAGAGGAGCCGATCGACCGTCAGTTGGGTCAGCGGGATCGGGCCGCCATGCCAGCGGGTCAGCGCCCGTCCGGTCGCGGAGGGCAGGTCGCGGTGGTCGATCACGACCGAGATCGAGGGTCGAGGCGGGCGTGTTGCCCGAGAGGGTGCGGTGGGTCTGGGAGTCGGATCAGCGACGAGATCGGCCTGACCGGAGGTGCGTTGAGACCCGCCTGCCGGGTTGGTGTGCGTCGCAGTGCCGTGGGCGTCGGGCTCGCTGGGTGTGGCGGCTGCACCGTCGGTTGGGGCCCTGGTCTGGTCGGCGATGGTCTGGGGCACGACGGTCTGGGCGTGGTCGAGTGCCGGACCACTGGGCATGCCCTCGGGCGGGTCCGGGGGTTCGTGTCTGTCCGATGTCGGGAGTGCACCAGCCAGGTAGATGGCAGCGACCCGACGCAGTCCTTCCGCCAGCTGCGCAGACCGGGCGGTCGATGGGAGCAGCTCAGCCGGCACCGGACTGCCGTCAGCGTCAACCCGAACCGCGTCGGGCTTGGCTGGTGGGTCGGCGGCCGCCTCCGCAGCTTCGGCGATCGCCGTCACCGCATCGAGGCGGTCATAGCCGTGATAGGCCGCGCCACCAAACAGATCAGGCTGGATCCGGAAGCACCGCCGCTCACCCGGATCCTGCTGCTCGACGGTGGTGTCTCCGGCGGTGATGACATCGGCCCACCCAAAGGCTCGTTGGACGACGCGGTCCGGCTCCCCCTGCCCGATCTCGGCTGCCAGTTCGGCATCGAGTTCGGCCATCTGCGCGACCCGCAACCCCTTGACCGCGGTGACGATGCCGCGGACCTGCGACCACGACAGGCGACCCGCAGCGAACGCCTGATCGACCGCGGGCAAGTGGCACAGCACCCGCTCAGCCCGACAGAGGAACCGGACCTCGGTGCCGGTCCGCCCGGTCGCCAGCGAGACGAGCCGCTCCAACGGCAGACCCGACCGGCGCTCGGCCTCACCCGACTGGCGGGCCTGCCGGACCAGCCCGACCGCCTCCGCCATGCCGGCATCCAACGATCCGAGCAGCCCGATCAACCGATCCGCGGCCAACGACCGCGGAATGGCCCCGGTGGAGTCCGCCCCGGCCGGGTGCGGCGCGCCAGGCCAGACCACATCATCAGCCCACACCACATCATCGACCGGCGGAACCCAGCCTGATGGCTGCTCCAACGGCGGGTCGATGACGGTTGCGGACATGACTGTATTGAACCAGGAGGGTGTGACAGTCATCCCTCGATCCCTTCCTGCCTACGAGAGGCGAGACAGGTGCCGAGAGACCGCCGGCTCAGGTCAGTCGTCTTCGAGTCACCGGCAGATCCCGTCGGGCGGTTGTCCGCGCGGTCTTCTCCAGCGAACATCGAGCGGACGTGGCGACGAACCAGGAGAGCGAGACGGCTGACGACCCGCGCATTCTGGTCGGTCCGCTCCTGCGGTACGTCGACGCGACCCGCGCCACCATCTGGCTCGAGACCAGCCGGTCCTGTCGAGTCACCCTCACCACAACTGAACGCCGGCCAGCAACCGCTGGTGCACCGACCAGTCACACGGCGACCACGTGGTCGGTCCACGGGCACCACTACTGCCTCATCGTCGTCGACGGGCTGACACCGGCCTCGGTCAACGGGTACACCGTGGCGCTCGACCAGGCGCAGGTGTGGCCCCTCGCCGGGGACGACTTCCCCGAACCGGTCATCAGGACGGTGCACCCCGATCGACCACACACCCTGGCCTTCGGCAGCTGTCGCAAGACCGGTCCCTTCGATGAGGAGCACCTCGCCAGCCTGGGCCCGGACGCACTCGTGGCCATGGCCCGACGCATGGCAGCCTCCGACCTCGACGAGTGGCCGGACACCCTCCTGATGCTCGGGGACCAGATCTACGCCGACGATCCTCCTTCCGGCCTGGCCAGGCGGGTGGCCGCAGCCAACGACGACATCGGCCTGTTGGCACGGGACGAGGTCCAGGACTTCGAGCAGTACACCCTGCTGTACCAGCAGTCGTGGATGGTGCCGGAGGTCCGGTGGCTCCTGTCGACGGTGCCCAGCTGCATGCTGCTGGATGACCACGATCTACGCGATGACTGGAACACCTCCCACGACTGGCGGGAGCGCGTGACGTCGCAGGACTGGTGGCGCGACCGGGTTGTCGGCGCCTACGGCTCGTACTGGGTCTACCAGCACCTCGGCAACCTCAACCCGGATGAGATCGCCACTGACGAGGTGATGGCCGCAATGCGGTCCCTGGAGAGGGAGGAGGAGCGCAGCGCCGCCCTGGACGACTTCGCCTGGCGCACCGACACGGATCCGTCGACCAGCCGCTTCAGCTTCGTCCGCGATCTCGGTGGTGGTGAGCGTGGGACACGCCTGGTCGCCGTCGACTCCCGAGGGGCGCGGGTCCTCGACCCCGACAACCGTCGGATGGTCGACGAGCCCGAGTGGGACTGGATCCGTTCCAAGGTGCTCGAGCCTGAGCGGCCCGTGGAGCACCTGTTGGTGGCCTCGACGCTCCCGGTGCTGATGCTTCCCGGCGTCCATCACCTGGAGGGCTGGAACGAGTCGGTTTGCCAGAACGGGACGACCGGGGTGGGCCGGCGTCTCGCCGAGGTGGTGCGTCAGGCGGTCGACCTCGAGCACTGGGCGGCCTTCCGGAACTCCATGCACGAGGTGGTCCGCCTGCTCGAGGAGGTGGTCGCCGCCGATGCCCCGCCCTCGTCGGTGCTGCTGCTTGCCGGGGACGTCCACTGCAGCTACACCGCGCCGGCTGAGCTGGTCCAGGCCGACCATCCGAACACCGCCATCCACCAGCTGGTCATGTCCCCGTTCCGCCACGGGATGCCCGGCGCCGTGAAGGCGGTCAACGGTCTGCTGGACCGGCCCCGTTGGTCGTCACTCGTGCACCGCATGGCCCGCCGTGCTGGCGTGGCCGACGTCGCCATCACGTGGCAGATCGAGCATGGGCCGTGGTACGACAACGGCGTGATGACCATCCGGCTGGACGGTGCAGCGGCATCGGTCGAGGTGGCACACGCCGCGATGGAGGAGGAGCGGCAGGTGCTGGTCCCGACGGTGGAGTTGCCGTTGGGTCACGCGGCACCGGCTGAAGACGCGGAGCGGGCCGTCTCGACCGAGTAACGGCCGCGCCGCCGTCCCCGATGGCAGATCCCCGGTCGACAGAGCTCTCAGCTCAGCCAGTCGCCTCCCCTTGGGGACTGCGAAGCCAGACGACACCCAGCGGAGGACAGACCACCTGGGCGCTGTAGCTCAGGTCGTGCCAGGGCTCATCGGTCGCCTCGACCCCGCCCATGTTCCCGATGTTCCCGCCGCCGTAGCGGCTGGCGTCGGTGTTGACGATCTCCTCCCACCGACCGGGCCGCGAGAGGCCGACTCGGTGTGACGTCAGCGGGACGGGGGAGAGGTTGGCCACCACCGCGATGTCAGGGTCGCCACCGCTGCCGAGGCGCAGGAAGGACAGGACGTTCTGGTCGGCGTTGTTGGCCTCGATCCACCGGAACCCCTCCGGCTCGGTATCACGCTTCCACATCGCCGGATTCGCCTTGTAGGCCCGGTTGAGGTCGGCCACCAGCAGCAGCACACCCCGATGTGGGTTGTCGTCGGCCTCGTTGTCGAGCAGGAACCAGTCCAGCTGCCTGCTCTCGGACCACTCGCGGTCCTGCCCGAACTCCTGGCCCATGAACAGCAGCTTCTTCCCGGGGTGGCCCCACATCCAGCCGTACAGCGCCCGCAGGTTGGCGAACTGCTGCCAGCGGTCGCCGGGCATCTTGCCCATCAACGAGCCCTTGCCGTGCACCACCTCGTCGTGCGACAGCGGCAGGACGAAGTTCTCGTTGAAGGCGTACATCAGCCCGAAGGTGAGCTGGTTGTGGTGGTACTTCCGGTAGATCGGCTCCTTGGAGAAGTACTCCAGCGTGTCGTGCATCCACCCCATGTTCCACTTGAAGCCGAAGCCCAGACCACCGAGGTGGGTCGGTCGCGAGACGCCCGGCCACGCCGTCGACTCCTCGGCCACGGTGAACGCCGTCGGGTTGCGCTTGTAGACCGTGGCGTTGGTCTCCTGCAGCAGCTCCACTGCCTTGAGGTTCTCGTTGCCGCCGTACTCGTTGGGGATCCACTGCCCCTCTTCGCGCGAGTAGTCCAGGTACAGCATCGATGCGACGGCATCGACCCGGAGCGCGTCGACGCCGAGGGACTCGAGCCAGTACAGCGCGGAGGCGACGATGAAGTTCCGCACCTCGGTCCGGCCGTAGTTGAAGACCATCGTCCCCCAGTCGGGGTGCTCGCCGAGTCGCGGGTCCTCGTGTTCGTACAGCGCCGTCCCGTCGAAGCGGCGCAGCGCCCACTCATCCTTCGGGAAGTGGGCGGGCACCCAGTCGATGATCACCCCGATGCCGAGGGAGTGGAGGTGGTCGACCAGATACCGGAAATCGTCCGGCGTCCCGAATCGGGCAGTCGGGGCGAACTGGCCGGTGACCTGGTACCCCCACGAGCCGCCGAAGGGGTGCTCGGCCGGGGGCAGCATCTCCACGTGGGTGAAGCCGGTGTCGGTCACGTACTCGCCCAGCTGCTCAGCCAGGTCCCGGTAGCCCAGCGGCTGTCCGTCGCGGTGGCGCCAGCTCTCCAGGTGCAGTTCGTAGATCGCCAGGGGACCGTCGTGGACGGCTGGCGCCTCCCACTCGGTCTGCCACTCGAAGGCCGAGGTGAAGACCCGACTGGCGGTGCCCGGCGGGACCTCGGCCCACTTGGCCCAGGGGTCGGCGCGGGTCACCAGGGCACCATCGGCCGTGACGAGTTCGTACTTGTAGTGGGCGCCGTCGGGGATGTCGGGGACGAAGAGCTCCCAGATGCCACTGGAGCCCAGTGAGCGCATGGGGAGCAGACGACCGTCCCACGTGGTGAACTCGCCGATGACCCTGACGGCCTGGGCGTTGGGTGCCCAGACCGTGAAGGCGACGCCGGTGATCCCTTCGAGCGTCCGGCGGTTGGCCCCCATGACCGTCCAGGCCTCTTCGTGTCGTCCCTCCGACAGCAGGTGCTGGTCGAGCTCGCCCAGTGTGGGCGCGAAGGCGTAGGGATCGACCAGGTCGTAGCTGCTCCCGTCCACGTAGGAGACGCGCCAGCGGTACTGACCGGCCTGCGGTTGCTCGTCGAGCGTGACCTGCCACAGGGCGTCGGCGACGTGCTCGGCGGGGCGCGGCTCGGCGTCGGGGGAGGAGAGATACGCGACCGAGGAGGCACCCGGCCGGAAGGCCCGGGCCACCCAGCCGTCGTCGGTCTGGTGGTAGCCAAGCAGGCTGTGGGGGTCGCGATGGCGACCATCGAACAGCGCCATCATCGAGTCCTCGAGTGCGGCCTGCTCCTGCTCTTGGCTCGGTGTCGCCGCCGCGGCCTCCACCACCGGCTCGGGAACGGCACGGGGTGCGGCCGTCCCTGCGGTCTTCTTGGCAGCTGCCTTCTTCGCGGTGGCCTTCTTCGCGGTGGTCTTTTTCGCGGTGGCCTTCTTGCCTGCCTGCTTCGCCGTCTTCTTGGCCGCTGACTTCTTGGCCGCCGTCTTCTTGGCGGTGGCCTTCTTCGCAGCCTTCTTCTTGGCGGTGGCCTTCTTTGCTGTCGTCTTCTTCGGCGTCTCTGGGGTGTCAGACATGAGGTCGGGTCTTCCGTTTCAGGCGTCAGGCCGGTCGATCAGCGGGTCGGCGTGGATGCCCAGTGCGGCCAGCGGGATGGGCAACCAGTCCGGTCGGTTCGCGGCTTCGTAGCGAACCTCGTACAACAGCTTCTCCAGCTCGTAGACCGCCAGCCACGAGCCCAGTCTGTTTGGACCGTACCCGGACAGGAACGCCGTACGCGCCCGGTCGGCCCATGCGGCTGCGGTCGACGGGTTCGCACCCTCGATGACCGCAGCCCCTCGCGCGTAGTCGAGCGACCGGAGCAGGCCGGCCACATCCTTCGCCGGGTGGGACGGCTGGCGGCGCTCGGCGATGCTGCGGGCAGGCTCCCCCTCGAAGTCCAGGATCCACCAGTTGCCGGCCGGTCCCCGCAGGACCTGCCCCAGGTGGAAGTCGCCGTGGACCCGCTGCAGCACGGGCCCGTCGTCTGGTAGCTCGCCGACCGCGCGGTCGACGAGCCCTCGGATCACTGCTCCGGCCTCGGCGCCGGCCACCTGCCCCGCGAGCACCTCGATCGTCTGCTCGGCTTGGGTGCGCAGCCGGTCCGCCACGCCCACGGTCTCGCCGTCACCAGCGAACGTCCCGAGCATTGCCGCCAACTGCTCGTGCACCTCGGCGGTCAGGGTCCCGAGCGCCGCCATCCCCGCTGCCGTGCCGGTCTCGGCACGGCCTGCCGCTTCGTCAACGGCCAGCCGCCAGGCATCCTCGGCGTCGGGCACGAAGGCAGACGCTACGACCAGGGCCTCAGCGTCCGGGCCGGTCAGCGTGCCGACCAGCGCCGGCACCCCGCTCTGACCCGCCGCGGTGAGCGCACCGGTCAGCTCGATGTCGGGGTTCGGACCCACCTCCAGACGCCGGATCACCTTGACGCTCATCGGTGCGGCACCGGCGCCCGGGGGTGTGACCACCAGGGAGGTGTTGGACTGCTCGACTCCCATCGCCCGCACGGCCGGTCGGCGGTCGCCGTCTGCTGCGACAGCCAGGGCCTGGGACAACGCCGCCGAGCCGGACGCCTCGATCTGCAGACCGCCGCCGATGTCGAGCGACCTGCCCTCTCGCATCGCGTGCAGCAGCGTCAGGACGAGGACGGGATGGTCCGCGATGTCGACCACGGGGATTCCGTCGATGCGGCCAACCGTGAGGTCGGCTGGTCCACCCGGCCCGAGCACCAACAGCCAGCGGTCTGCCGGGCCGACCTGGTAGGACGCTCGGACGACCACGAGGGAGACCGGCTTGCCCTCCGGCCCACCAGCAACCGGGACCACGCGGTCGACCACGGCCGCGGCCAGGGGACGATCCTTGCTGCCGTACCATCGCCTGGCCGTCAGCCAGGCGGACAGGTCACCGAGATCGACTGTGGTCACTCCGCCGTCACTCCGCCCGGTCACTCCGCCCTCACTCGGTCGGCGCCGTGAGCTCGAACCAGTAGAAGCTGCGTGGCCCGAGCGTCAACAGGTAGGGGAGCTCGCCGATGCGTGGGAAGTCGGTGCCGCCGAGCATCTCGACGGGATGCCAGCCGTCGAAGCGGGACAGGTCGAGTTCGACGAACTGCGCCGTCGATGCCAGATTCGCGACGACCAGGATGTGCTCGTCATCCGCGGTCCCGCGCAACTCCGGCGGCGCCTCGCGGAGGAAGGACAGCACCTTGGGGTTGGAGGCGCCGATCGACTCGAACGTGCCCGTTCCGAAGACCGGGTGTTCCTTGCGAAGGCCGAGCAGCGAGCGGACCCACATGAGCAAGGACGTGTGGTGCCGCTGCTGCTGCTCGACGTTGGTTGCCTGGTAGCCGTACACCGGGTCGACGTTGGGCGGCAGCGCCAAGGTGGCGAAGTCCGCCTGGGAGAACCCGCCGTTCCGGTCGGGCGACCACTGCATCGGTGTCCGGACGCCATCCCGGTCACCGAGGTAGATGTTGTCGCCCATGCCGATCTCGTCGCCGTAGTACATGACCGGGCTGCCGGGCAGGCTCAGCAACAGCGCGTGGAAGAGCTCGATCAGCCGGCGGTCGTTGTCCAGGAGTGGGGCCAGGCGCCGCCTGATCCCGACGTTCATGCGCATCCGCGGATCCGCGGCGTACACGGCGTACATGTAGTCCCGCTCCTCGTCGGTCACCATCTCGAGCGTCAGCTCGTCGTGGTTGCGCAGGAAGATGCCCCACTGGGCCGTCTCTGGGATCTCCGGGGTTGAGGCCATGATCTCGACGATGGGGGTGGCGTTCTCCTGCCGTGCGGCCATGAACATGCGGGGCATGACGGGGAAGTGGAACGCCATGTGGCACTCATCGCCCTCACCCTCCCCGAAGTACTCGACCACGTCCTCGGGCCACTGGTTCGCCTCGGCCAGCAGGATCCGACCCTCGTACTCGGTGTCGATGACCCGGCGGACCTCCTTCAGGAACCCGTGGGTCTCGGGCAGGTTCTCGCAGTTGGTGCCGTCCCGCTCGAACAGATAGGGGACGGCATCCAGGCGAAGTCCGTCAAGCCCCATGTTCATCCAGAACCGGACCACGTCCAGCATGGCCGCGCCCACCTCGGGGTTGTCGTAGTTGAGGTCTGGTTGGTGGCTGAAGAAGCGGTGCCAGTAGTACTTGCCGGCCATGGAGTCGTAGGTCCAGTTGGACTTCTCCGTGTCGACGAAGATGATCCGCGCGTCGGGGTACCGCTCGTCGGTCTCTGACCAGACGTACCAGTCGTGTTTGTCCGAGGCCGGATCGCGGGCCTCCTGGAACCAGGCGTGCTGGTCGGAGGTGTGGTTCATGACCATGTCGGTGATGATCCGCAGGCCGCGGCTGTGAGCCGCCTCGATCAGCTCGGCGATGTCCTCGACGGTCCCGTACTCCGGCAGGACCTTGTAGTAGTCGGAGATGTCGTAGCCGCCGTCCCGCAGCGGTGAGTCGTAGTAGGGGAGCAGCCAGAGGCAGTCCACGCCCAACCACTGCAGGTAGTCGAGCTTGCTGATCAGACCGCGGATGTCGCCGGTGCCGTCCGCATTCGAGTCGGCGAAGCCCCGGATCACGACCTCGTAGAAGATCGCATGCTTGTACCAGTTGGCGTCGTCGGAGAGCATCCCCATCACCCGTGCGGCACGCGGATGCGGAACACGTGGACCGGGTCCTCGTGGTGCGGGTCCAGTCGGATCCAGTTGGACGACCCGTGCCAGGTCCACGAGGTGTCCCTGATGAGGTCGTGCACCAGGTAGGGACCCTCGAAGGTGTCCAGACCCAACTGCCACAGATCGAGGTGCACGAAGCCCTGCTGGACGTTGTGGGGGTCGAGGTTCGCTACCACCAGCAGCGCGTCCGTGGGGACGGGGCCGTTCGGCAGCCGCCGGCCACCCGCGGTCTTGGAGTAGACGATCAGTTGCTCGTTGTCGCACCCGTGGAACCAGATATTGGTCAGATCCGACAACATCTCGGGGTTGGACCGTCGGATCTCGTTCAGTCGGGTGATGAATGGCGCGATCGAGTGGTCGACGTCGAAGTTGCGCGGCCGATAGGCGTACTTCTCGGAGTTCAGGTACTCCTCGCTGCCGGGTCGGACCGGCACGTGCTCCAGCAGCTCATAGCCTGAGTACATCCCGTAGTTCGGGCTCATCGTCGCCGCCAGGGTCGCCCGGACCTTGAACGCCGCAGGCGCACCGGACTGCAGGTACTCGTGCAGGATGTCAGGGGTGTTCGGCCAGAAGTTCGGCCGGTAGTAGTTGGCCATCGGGCCGTGCGCCAACTCGGTCAGGTAGGTCTCGAGCTCCCACCTGGTGTTGCGCCACGTGAAGTAGGTGTAGGACTGCGTGAACCCGACCTTGGCCAGTTGCTGCATCATGTGCGGCTTCGTGAACGCCTCGGCTAGGAAGATGACATCGGGGTCGCTCGCGTGGATCTCGGCGATCACCCACTCCCAGAAGGGCACTGCCTTGGTGTGGGGATTGTCGACCCGGAAGATCTTCACGCCACGGGCGATCCAGAACTCGAGGATCCGCTTGAGCTCAGCGATCAGTCCGTCGAGGTCGGGGGTGTCGAAGGAGATCGGGTAGATGTCCTGGTACTTCTTCGGCGGGTTCTCCGCATAGGCGATCGAACCGTCCGGCTTGTGGTCGAACCACTCCGGATGCTCGGTGACCCAGGGGTGGTCGGGGGAGCACTGGATGGCGTAGTCGAGGGCGATCTCCAGGCCGGACGCCTCGGCGGCGGCCAGGAAGTGGTCGAAGTCCTCCAGGGTGCCGAGATCGGGGTGGACTGACATGTGCCCGCCCGCCTCCGAGCCGATCGCCCAGGGAACACCAGGGTCGTCCGGTCCCGGGTTGAGCGTGTTGTTGGGGCCCTTGCGATGGCTGGTGCCGATCGGGTGGATCGGTGGCAGGTAGAGGACGTCGAAGCCCATGGCCGCGACCTCGGGCAGCCGTGCCTCAGCCTGTCTGAACGTGCCGCTGGACGTCCCGTCGGACCCGATCGAGCGGGGGAAGAACTCATACCAGGCGCTGAAGCCCGCCTTCTCGCGATCGACCCACAGCGGCATCGTCATCGACGGGGTCAGGTCGCGCCGGTCCGGGTGGCGGGCGAGGGTGGCCAACAACTCCTCGTCGCGGGCGACGTCCACCCTGGCCGGGGTGGGCAGGCTGCTGTCCCGCAGGCGCTGCGCGGCCTGTTCGAGGAGTTCGGGGGCCGGGGAGGGTACGCCGGCGGGCTTGGCGTGGGATTCGAGCAGGATCGCGCCCTGCTCGAACTCGAGGGCGAGGTCGGCCACACCTGCCCGGTGCTTCTTGACCAGCCCGTCCAGCCATGAGGCGTAGTGGTCGGTCCAACCGATGATCTCATACACCCACGATCCGACGCTGTCGACCTCGAACGATCCGGCGAAGCCGTCCTGCTCGGTGCGCCGCAGCGGTGCCTCGTCCCACTGAGTGGCGTCCTCGCGGCGATAGCGGACACCTGCCGCCACCATGGCGTGTCCCTCGCGGAAAAGGGTGGCTGAGACGTCGACACGCCGTCCCACCGTGGTCTTGACCGGATACCGACCTCCGTCGACGGCGGGGGTGATGCTGGCGATCTGGATGCGGTGCTTCACCCTTCAACTTCTAGAGCATCGGGTCGAACCCTGCATGGTGATTGGCAACACGGCCACGGATAGCCTCACCCCATGGTCAAAGCCGTCCGCACATTTCGTGTCACCCCGTCTCTCCCGCCGCAGCTCGCACCGCTGACGGAGCTCGCCGGCAACTTCCGTTGGGTCTGGGATCCGGGAACCCGTGAGATCTTCGAGTGGGCCGACCGGACGTTGTGGCAGGAGGTCGGCGGCAACCCGACCGCGTTCCTGGGGCGTCTCTCTGCAGCACGACTGGCCGAGCTCTCGACCGATACCGCGTTCCTCAGTCGGGTCGACGCGGTGCGAAAGGACCTGCAGAGCTACCTGACCGGCTCTCGTTGGGCCCAGTCGCAGGACCCGGCGCCGCCCGCCGTGGCCTACTTCTCCGCAGAGTTCGGCATCACCGAGGTGATGCAGGTCTACTCCGGCGGCCTGGGAGTGCTGGCCGGTGACCACCTGAAGGCCGCGAGCGACCTGGGCCTGCCGCTGGTCGGCATCGGGCTGCTGTACCGGCACGGCTACTTCCGCCAGCTCCTCGACGCCGACGGCTGGCAGCGCGAGCAGTACCCGGACCTGAATCCCTATGACCTGCCCCTGACCCGCTTGGAGGACGAAGCCGGCAGCCGGCTTCTGGTGGAGGTCGAGTTGGCCGGCCGGACCGTCGCCGCGCAGATCTGGAAGGCCGATGTCGGGCGCGTCCCCCTGCTGCTGCTGGACACCGACATCGACGTCAACCACCCGGACGACCGACAGGTCACCGACCGGCTCTACGGCGGCGATGCGGAGCACCGCCTGCGCCAGGAGATCGTCCTCGGCATCGGTGGTGTGCGGGCCCTGGAGGTGGCCCGTCAGGCCGGCGCCGTCACGATCGATCCGGTGGTCTTCCACGCGAACGAGGGTCACGCCGGCTTCCTGCAGTTCGAGCGGATCCTGCGACTGATGCGGGACGGGCTGGACTTCGACCAGGCCATCGAGACCGCACGAGCGTCGGTTCTGTTCACCACCCACACGCCGGTTCCTGCTGGCATCGACCGGTTCGACCGCGGTCTCATGGAGGCCTACTTCAGCGGCTTCGCGGAGCAGGCGGGCGTCTCGATCGAGCAGGTGCTGAAGCTCGGTCAGGAGCCTGGCGACGACGGTCTGGGCGTCTACAACATGGCCATGATGGGCCTGCGACTGTCGGCCGGAGCCAACGGGGTGTCGAAGCTGCACGGCCAGGTCTCTCGTGGGATGTTCGCCGACCTGTGGCCCGGCGTCGAGCCGGACGAGGTCCCCATCACCTCGATCACGAATGGCGTCCACGCCTCGACCTGGACGGGGGAGGAGATGACGGCGGTCTACGACCGGGTCCTCTCACCGGACTGGTCGCACAACCCCGAGGCGTGGAAGCTCACCCACAACATCACCGACGACCAGATCTGGCGGGCCCGCGGTCGGGCGCGGGAGCGTCTCGTGACCACAGCCCGCACGTGGGCCCGGCAGCAGGCCGAGCGCCGAGGCGAATCCTCGAGCACGCTGGCGTGGACCGAGTCGATCCTCGACCCCGACGCGCTGACCATCGGGTTCGCCCGTCGGTTCGCCACCTACAAGCGGGCCACGCTGCTGCTCAGCCAGCCGGACCGGCTCCGCGCCATGCTGGCCTCCACCGAGCGGCCCATCCAGTTCATCTTCAGCGGCAAAGCGCACCCGAAGGACGACGGTGGAAAGGGCCTGATCCGGGAGATCATGAAGTTCTCCAACGAGGAGGGCATCCGTGACCGGGTGCTGTTCGTCGAGGACTACGACATGGCCATCGCCCGCACGATGTTGGCCGGGTGTGACGTGTGGCTCAACAATCCCCGGCGGCCGCACGAGGCCAGTGGGACCAGCGGTGAGAAGTCCGTGCTCAACGGCGGGCTGCACGCATCGGTGCTCGACGGCTGGTGGGACGAGATGTACGTGCCGGCTGGCAATCTCACCCCGCCGAACGGCTTCGCGATCGGCAGCCGGACCCACCACCCGGATCCGGACCAGCAGGACGCCGCCGACGCCGCGGCGCTGTTCGACCTGCTGGAGCGAATCATCATCCCGACGTTCTACGACCGGAGTGACGGGCCGTTGCCTCGCCGGTGGTTGGCGTGCGTCCGGGCATCGCTCACGACCAACGGGCCCAAGGTGCTGGCCTCCCGGATGGTCCAGGACTACGCCACCGAGCTGTACACCCCGGTCGCGATCCGAGCTGAGCGCCTGACCGCGGACGGCGGCAAGCGGGCGCTCGAGTTGGCTGCCTGGCGAGGCCACCTGGCCACCCACTGGTCGGACGTGTCCATCGACAAGGTCGAACTGGACCACCGGGCCGGAGCGCTGGGTGACACACGTGAGGTGGCTGTTGATGTGACGCTCGGCTCGGTCGCGCCCGAGGATGTCGAGGTCCAGATCGTCCACGGCCCGCTGAATGCCGACGGCACCATCCAGTCGGCAACGGTGCAGTCCCTGAAGGGTGGCAACGGCCGCTACTCAGGTGTGATGGACCTCGACACCAGCGGTGAGTACGGCTTGACGGCCCGTGTGGTCCCGCGCCACGAAGACCTGCGCAGCTGGGCCGACACCGGCCTGGTCACCTGGGCGCCGTAGCCAACGCGGCCCCCTCCCGGGGCCTGACTCTCGGTACACCGCGGCCTCCCCCGGCGTCCGACTTTCGGTACACAGCTGCGCGCCGACCCACTCTCAGCACACGTGCGTGGTCACATCAGCCCCGCTGGGTGACAGCAACCTCACGCGCTACACCAGCAACAGGAATCCGTGACCTGGTGTACTGACAGTCGAGTTGCAGGGGCTGCTGCGAATCGACCACCGCGTGTACCCAGAGTCGCGCTACGGCGGTTGTTGCAGGAGGCTGACGTGAGGATTCGTTCCACGACGCGAGGACTAGGCTCGGCCGTGTGAGCCTTGCCACGATCGCCGTACCCGGATATCGCCTGGACCGGATCCTCGGTCGTGGCGGGTTCGGGATCGTGTGGCTGGCGACCAGGGAGGCCGACGGACAGACCGTTGCGGTCAAGGTCCTGCACCGCCTGATGGACCCGACATCTGCGGCACGGTTCGACGACGAGATCCAGACGATGGGCACCCTGGCCTGGCATCCCAACATCGTCCAGATCCAGGACGCCGGCAGGGTCCACCCCGCGGGGGAGGACGGGGAGGCCGGACAGGCGTTCATCGCGATGGAGTACCTGCCGGGCGGCTCGCTGGGTGACCGGCTCCGGAGCCACGGTCCCGCCCCCGTGCCCGACGTCATCGCGACCGGCATGCAGGCGGCGACCGGTCTGCAGGTCGCTCACAACGCGGGTGTGCTGCACCGCGACGTCAAGCCGGACAACCTGCTGATTGGGGGATCCGCTGCGGGTGGTGGTGCTGGCGCGGGTGAGATCATCAAGGTGAGCGACTTCGGCATCGCGGTGTCGGCCTCGGGGGCGTCGGGGTCCCGGGGCGCCACGGGAACGCTGGCCTACAGCGCCCCCGAGCTCCTCGGAGGCGGCTCGGCGTCGGTGGCGTCGGACGTCTACGCGCTGGGTGCGACCCTGTACGCCCTGCTGACCGGCGAGGCGGCCTTCCACCGGCAGACCGACGAGTCGCCGGCCGCGCTGATCCTTCGCGCCTACACCCAGCCGGTCCCCGATGTCAGGGACCGTGGCGTCCCGGCCGCGCTGGCCCACGTGATCGAGCGCGCGATGGCCAAGCAGCCGGAGGACCGGCCTGCCTCGGCCGAGGCTCTGGCGTTGGAACTCGCCGGCGCGGCCCGGACCCTCGGCCTCCCGGTCCCCGCCGTGGCACCGGCCGGTCGCCCGACGCCGGCAGCGGCCCCGGCCTTCACCCCGCCTCCGGAGGAGCGAGCCAAGGCGCAACGTCTGACCAGGCTGACCCGCCGCGTGGGCGCCGTCGCCATGGCGCTCATCGCCGTCGCCTTCATCGGCGTGTCCACCTTCACCGGCCAATCGGAGGACGCGGCCGCGCCACCACCGGAGGACGCCTCGGTCGAGGCACCGGCCGCCGATGAGGCCGCGGCCGATGAAGCCGCGGCCGATCCGGCCGAGGGTGCGGACCAGGGCGAGGGTGAGGCCCCGCCTGTCGCCGCAACGCCCCTTCCCGCCGAGCCCGCGCCCCAGCCGAGCAGCAACGCTGACGAGGGCGGTGGCGACGATCAGGCGGAGCAGGATGACCTCCAGGAGGCGGTGCCACCCCCGCCAGCCGCACCCCCTCCGCCGGCTCCTGCGCCCCCGCTGCAAGCGGTGGCCGTGCCGCTGGACCCCGAGGTGCTGGCTGGCGGAGATGGGCAGGTGTACGTCGCCGACGGTCAGGAGATCGTCGTGGTGGACCTGGAGACCGGCGCGGCCGAGGTCCTGGCCTCAGGCGCCGACGTCCTCGACCTCGTGACGCTTGGAGGTCGAGCAGCAGCGCTGCTGACGGACGGTGCGGTGATCGAGATCGCGGCCGACGGCTCGGTCCGCAGCCCCGACCTTGCCGCCACGGCCATCGCGTCGGTGGGACAGTCCCTGTTCGTCGCCACCGACGACGGTCTGGTTCGGGTCGACGCCGACGGCGCTCAGACCAGGGTGGCGGAGGAGCGCTTCGTCTCGCTCGCCGCCGGCCCGCGGACCATCTGGGGTGTCACCGGTGGCGGGGGACTGGTGTCGCTCGACCTGAGGGCCGGCGCCGCAGCGGTCGGAGTCCGGATCGATCCGCTGCTGGGCTCCATTCGCGCCATCGCGGTCGCGTCCGACGGAACGCTGGTCCTCGGCACTGACGAGGGGGTCCAGCAGGTCGATCTCGAGGGCACGGTCACACCGCTGGGCCCTGTCGTGGTGGATGACCTGGTCGTCGGCCCTGACGACACGATCTACGGCCTGTCGGCTGGGGCGGTCGGCGTCCTCGGGCCGGCGGAGACCTTCTCGACCATCGCGGTCGGAGGCCCGGCCACGGCCATCGCGGCAGACGACGACGGGTTGGTGGTCGGCGTCTCCGATCCGCCGAGGGTGGCTCGCCCCGGTGGCTGACGGCGTCGGGGCTGGTGGGTGCTAGCGTCCGGGTCGTGCACCAGATTCCGGGCTACGACGGCCTGCGCCGGATCGGATCCGGCGGGACTGCGACGGTGTACCGCGCCGTCCAGCAGCCCATCGGCCGAGAGGTCGCCCTCAAGGTCATGATGGGCAATGCGGTCGACGCGAGGACGACGAAGCGGTTCAGCCGCGAGGCTCGCGCACTGGGCACCCTGGGGTGGCACCCCAACATCGTGGTGCTCTTCGACGCGGCCGTGACGGACGCGGCCGCGACGGGCACACCCGTTGCCTACATCGCCATGGAGTACGTGGCCGGTGGGTGTCTGGGAAACCGGGGTCAGGTGACACCGGAGGAGGTGACGTCGATCGGGATCCGCATCGCCGGCGCCCTCCACTGCGCCCACCGGGCGGGAGTCGTCCACCGCGACGTCAAGCCGGCCAACATCCTGATCGATGTCCTCGGCCAGGTGAAGCTGGCGGACTTCGGAATCTCCGGCCTCATCGACGCCACGTACACGACCGGTGGCGGTATGACCCTGGGACACGTCCCGCCCGAGGTGGTCGACGGCGGGACCGCTGACGCCCGCAGCGACGTCTACTCGCTGGCTTCGACCCTCTTCGCCCTCCTCGCCGGTCAGGCACCGTTCCAGACCGAGAACCCTGAGGCGATCGGCCTGATGATGCTGGCCATCATGGATCAGCCGCCGCCCGACCTGCGTGCGTCGGGTGTCCCGGACGCACTGGCCATGGCCATCGAGGCCGGCCTGGCGAAGCTTCCGGCTGACCGTCCGCAGACCGCAGCGGCGTTCGGCGAGATGCTCCAGGACGTGGAGCGCGCCCAGGGGTGGCCGCACACCCCCTTGCCGCTGCCCGGCGTCGAGCAGAGCGCGACTCCGCCCGAGGACACGCCACCGGTCTCTCCGCCAGCGGCGTACCCGCCTCCACCGCTGTCGGAGTCTCCTGGACCGACGTCGGAGACCATTCGGATGACGGAGCTGCCGCCCCTGGAGTAGCTACTCGTGGCCCAGCGTCGGGCGTGGCTGGTACGGGGCGCCCAGTGCCTCGAGCTCCTGCTCCTCGAGCACCAGATCCGCGGCAGCCACGGCGTCCTCCAGGTGTGCCAGCTTCGTTGCCCCGACGATCGGTGCGGTGACCGTCGGCTGGTGAAGCAGCCAGGCGAGGGCGACCTGGGCTCGCGAGACCCCATGGGCCTCAGCAACCCTCCCCACCTCGTCCAGGATCGCAGCCTCCTCGTCCGACCCGAAGAGGTGGGGTGTGAACTGGTCGGATCTGCTGCGTGTGGTGGAGGTGTCGGCCGGGGGCCGGGCCAGGACGCCGCGGGCCAGCGGCGACCAGGGCAGCACTCCCACACCCATGTCGGCGCACTGGGGCAGCATCTCCCGCTCCTCCTCCCGGTACAGCAGGTTGTAGTGGTTCTGCATCGTGACGAACGGCGTCCAGCCGTTCATGACCGCGACGTGCTGCGCCTTGGCGAACTGCCACGCCGCCATGGACGAGGCGCCGAGGTACCGGACCTTGCCGGCCCGCACGAGATCGTCGAGCGCCTGCATGGTCTCCTCGATCGGCGTCTCGGGGTCGAACCGGTGGATCTGGTACAGGTCGATGTGATCCAGGTCCAGCCGTCGGAGGGAGGCATCGACCGCATCCATGATGTGGCCCCGCGATAGACCACCGTCGTTGGGTCCCTCACCGAGCGGGAACCGGACCTTCGTCGCGACCACGTACTCCTCGCGGCGGCTGAAGACCTCCTTCAGCAGCCTCCCGGTCACCTCTTCGCTGACCCCGAGGGAGTACATGTCCGCGGTGTCGAAGAAGGTGATGCCAGCCTCGGCAGCGGACTCGATGAACGGCAGGGAGTCCGCCTCGGACAGCACCCAGTCCCGCCAGCCCGGATCGCCGTAGCTCATCATGCCGAGGCAGATCTTCGAGACCTTCAGGCCGGTCGTTCCCAGTCGCACGTAGTCCATGCCAGCACCCTACGTGCTGTCGTGAGGTGTCAGGACCACTCCGAGAGGAACGCCACCGCGGCGGCGTTGACGACGGCCGGGTCCGACGCGCTGAGGAAGTGCTGGCCGTCCTCGACCACCTGCAGCTCAGCCCTGGGGGACCGGGTGAACATGGTGATCTCGTCCTCGGCGTTCGGTACCGAGTAGACCTGATCGGCGGTGCCCTGCAGCCACAGCACCGGACAGGTGACGGTGTCCAGACGCCCGTGCAGACCGTCCCGGTCGCGGAGGTTCACGCTGCACATGTGCAGCCGCTGCCGCCCCGCCTCCCCGGCGTAGTTCCGGCGGTACTCCTCCAACCAGAACTCGGTCTCCTCGGCGGACACGTCCTCCCCCAACCCGGCACCCAGCACCATGTGGACGAACTCGTCGGGGACCACCCAATCGTCGTCGACCGG
Organism: Euzebya tangerina; assembly: GCF_003074135.1. Classification (NCBI taxonomy): domain Bacteria; kingdom Bacillati; phylum Actinomycetota; class Nitriliruptoria; order Euzebyales; family Euzebyaceae; genus Euzebya; species Euzebya tangerina. Next base: position 3,173,172 of record NZ_PPDK01000001.1, read on the forward strand.
CTCTGCCAGGTCCTCGATCACCGGGGTGCAGAAGGCCACACCGTCCCAGCAGCCGAGGTCTCGGCTCCGCTGGCTCTCGTCGTCCATCGAGGTCCCCAGCGGCATGATCCCCTGGATGCGATCCGGTGCCAGCATGGCCATCCGCGCCGTGACCCAGCCACCCTGCGACGTCCCCAGCACGAAGGCCCGGTCGATGCCGAGCGCATCCATGACCTGCAGGTTGGCCAACGCCGTGTCCCAGTAGGTGAAGTGCCGACTGGGGCTTCGGGTGCGGCCATGCCCGAACAACTCGATGGCCAGCAGGTTCGCCGTCGAGGTCAGGGCGTCGTCGGCGAACTGCGGCCGGTACAACTCCGCCGACGTGGTGAACGAGTTGACCAGGACCAGAGTGGGCCGCGACTGGTCCAGCGGCCCAGCCAGGCTGTAGGCCATGGTCGTGTCGAGATGGGGGATGGTCACGGTCTCGGTCTGCATGCCAGCACCCTACGTCACCGGGACGGGCAAGAAGGTGGCCACGGTGAGCCGAGCCGATAGCTCACCGTGGCCTGGGGTGATCAACCGGATGGGGTGATCACGACGGGAAAGGTAGGAGCGTCGGATGGCGGGGGAGTGGCCGTCGTGTTTCTCTTTGGTAACAGCGGGCACGACGCATGGTCACACCGGCGCCGATTGCGACGCCCTGGTTCATCGAATTACCGTCCGTAGGTGCGAAGGACGACGAAGGTCGTGGTTCGGACCGTCGTCGGCCAGCGCTTGACCTCGTCAAGTGCTGCATCGAGCGCCGCCGCCGTGGGCGCCTCGAAGCGGGCCAGCAGATCGAAGCTGCCGGAGACGCTCTCGGCCTCCCGGAACTCCGACAGACCGGCCAGTCGCCGAACGTACCGGGCCGTGTCCCGGGTATCGGTCAGGATGCCCACGCGGGCGACGTGGCGGCTGGCGGCCTCAGGCCGGACGACCGCGGCGTGGTAGCCGGCGATGATCCCCTCGCGCTCGAGTCGTCTCACGCGCGCCAGGGTTGCGGTGCGGGAGAGCCCGACCGTCCGACCGAGGGCCGCCATGGGCAGCCGTGCATCTGCTGAGAGGGCCCGGAGGATCTGCTCGTCGACGTCGTCCACTCCGTCAGATCGTAGCGACGATCCGTCGAGGCATGGAGCTGGACTCCACGAATCGACTACCGGAACTGACGGGAGGGCGTACCACACTCACCTCATGGGGAACACCACCAGAATCAGCCAGACCATGCGGCCGGCCGACGTCCACGAGGTGCTGGACGAGCACATCCTGACCGATGGCTACGATCTGGTGCTGGACACGGCCGCCTCTCAGGGGTCGTGGCTGGTCGACGCACGGGACGGCCGGCGCTACCTGGACGTCTTCACCTTCTATGCCTCCTCACCGCTGGGGATGAACCACCCCGGGCTCACCGACGACGAGACCTTCAAGGCGGACCTGCTCGACGCCGCCCTGAACAAGCCGGCCAACTCCGACGTCTACACCGTGCACTTCGCCACCTTCGTGGATGCACTCGCCCGGGTGCTCGGCGACCCAGCGCTGCCCCACTACTTCTTCATCGAGGGCGGAGCGGCCGCGGTGGAGAACGCCCTCAAGGTCGCCTTCGACTGGAAGAGCCGCCACAATGCCGCTCGCGGACGTGCGGCGGCCGGGCACCGCGTGCTGCACCTGAGCGGCGCCTTCCACGGCCGCTCGGGCTACACGATGTCGTTGACCAACACCGACCCGAACAAGGTCGCGCTGTTCCCGAAGTTCGACTGGCCTCGCATCACGGCCCCGCAGGTCACCCATCCCATCGCCGACAACCTGGCGAACATCCAGCAGCAGGAGGGTGAGGCGCTCTGCCAGGCTCGGGCCGCGTTCGACCGGTACCCGCACGAGATCGCCTGTGTGATCGCCGAGCCGATCCAGGCCGAGGGTGGCGACAACCACCTGCGCCCCGAGTTCCTGCACGCGCTGCAGGAGATGGCCCACGCCCACGACGCGCTCTTCGTCCTCGACGAGGTCCAGACCGGCGCCGGCATCACGGGCCACGCCTGGGCGCATCAGGGGATGGGCCTGGAGCCCGACGTGATCGCCTTCGGCAAGAAGCTCCAGGTCTGCGGCGTGATGGCCGGCCGCCGAGTGGACGAGGTACCGGACAACGTCTTCGCCACCTCGAGCCGGATCAACTCCACCTGGGGAGGCAACCTGACCGACATGGTCCGGTCACGACGGATCCTCGAGATCATCGAAGAGCAGGACCTGGTCACCGCCGCCAAGGACAAGGGCGAGCACCTGCTGGCCCGGCTCGACGATCTGGCCGAGCGATACCGCGGTCAGGTGAGCAACGTGCGCGGCCTCGGCCTGCTCTGCGCCCTCGACCTGGTCGACCGCAGCAGCCGCGACCGCGTCATTTCCCGTCTCCGAAAGGAGGAGCAGGTGATGATCCTGGGCTGCGGCGACCGGACCGTGCGCTTCCGCCCCTCGTTGACCGTCACGACCGCTGAGCTCGACCTGGTCGTGGACGCGCTCGCCCGCGTCCTGGCTCGCCCCATCGAGTGACATGGTGCACGAACCCGACCCGGCGCAGGGTGACTGCACCATGGTGCTCAATGCCTCCCACCTGACCACACCGCCCCGAAGGATCTGAGAGACCCATGACCCGCATCATCACCTCGACCATCAACGGCAAGCCGGTCGACCGTCCCGCCTCCGAGACGCTCGCCCTGCGCAACCCGGCCAACCTCACCGACCACGTCGCCGACGTCCACCTGACGGACGCCGACACGCTGGTCCAGGCCGCCACCGCGGCCACGGCCGCACAGCCAGGATGGGCCGACCTGCCGGCCCCGACCCGGGGCCGGACGATCCAGCAGATCGGCCGGATCATCGAGTCCAACAAGGAGGCGCTGGCCAAGCTGGTCACCCGCGAGATCGGCAAGCCCTACGCCGAAGCACTCGGCGAGGTGCAGGAGATGGTCGACACCTGCGACTTCTTCCTCGGGGAGGGACGGCGACTGTACGGCCAGACCGTCCCCAGCGAGATGCCCGACAAGCAGCTGTTCACCTACCGCCGACCCGTCGGCTCGCTCGTCATCGTGACCGCCGGGAACTTCCCGGTCGCCGTGCCCAGCTGGTACCTAGTCCCAGCTCTGCTGTGCGGCAACACCGTCACCTGGAAGCCCGCCGAGTACGCCGCCGCCAGCGCTCAGGCCACCGCTGAGCTGTTCTGGGCAGCCGGCCTTCCCGATGGGGTGCTGAACCTCGTGCTCGCCGATGGCCCGACGACCTTCGAGGGCATCGAGCAGTCCCTCGAGGGGGGTGTGGTCGACAAGATCGGGTTCACCGGCTCGGTCGCCGTCGGCCGGAAGCTGGGCGAACTCGCCGGCCGGCACCTGCAGACCCCGTGCCTGGAACTGGGCGGCAAGAACCCGATGGTCGTCATGCCGGACGCCGACCTCGACCTGGCCGTCGAGGGTGCGCTGTTCGGCGGGTTCGGCACGGGTGGCCAGCGGTGCACCAGCCTGGGCACCGTCATCGTGCACGAGAGCGTTCACGACGCCTTCCTCGCCCGCTTCGACATCGCGACCCGTGCGGCCAAGGTCGGGGATCCGATGAACGCTGAGATCCTCTACGGCCCGATGATCTCGCAGCGCTTCTGCGACACCTTCACCGGCTGGTTGGACGAGATCCAGGACCACCACACCCTGCACGGCTCCACGGGAACGGGTCGGATCACGGCCGACAACCCGCGAGAGGGCTTCGTCGGCGACCCGGAGGCCGGCATCTTCTGCCACCCGACGATCGTGGACGGCATCACACCGGACGACACGCTGTACCAGCAGGAGACGTTCGGACCCGTGGTCGGTGTCGCCACGTTCAGCGAGTTCGACGAGGCGATCGCGTTGGCCAACGGACACGGCTACGGCCTCTCCTCGGCGATCTACACCACGAACCCGACCAGTGCGTTCCGGTTCGCCGAGCGCGTCAGCGCGGGGATGACCTCGGTCAACAACTCCACGTCCGGCGCCGAGGCGCACCTGCCGTTCGGGGGCAACGGCAAGTCCGGCAACGGCTCGCGTCAGTCCGGGATCTGGGTGATCGATCAGTTCACGCGCTGGCAGTCCGTCAACTGGGACTACGCCGGGAAGCTGCAGAAGGCCCAGATGGACATCTCCGACATCGACGCCGATCTGGACTTCCGCCTGACGGAGTAGCCCGCCGACGGGCCCGTGCGTGCCCGAGGGTCGGCTCTAGTGGTCCGTGGGAGAAGATCTTTGCGCTTGCCGTGGTCAGCCGCGCGCCGCTGGCAAGGCGCGCGAAGCCGCCGCATGGCGGGTCATTCAAGCGAGCGCAACGCAGTCCAGCGGTGATGCGGGGGCCGCGGACGCCAAAGAGATTTGAACTACGGACCACTAGGACGAGACGAGGTCGCCCAGCGCGTTCCACACCTCACCCAGGTCGTCGACCACCACGTCGGCGACCAGGCCGTCACCCGGCGCGTAGGTGTTGCGGATCCAGATCGTGCGCATGCCGACGGCTGATGCCCCCTGGATGTCGTCGATCGGACGGTCGCCGACGAAGAGTGCACGCTCAGGCTCGACCTGGAGACGGTCGCAGAGCCGCTGGAACGGCTCGGGGTGCGGCTTGATCCAGTCGATCTCGGAGGTGTAGACGCACTCGTCGATCAGACCACCGAGCCCGTCGCGCTCGAGGAACCGCTCGTGGAACGACCGCGGCCAGTGCGTGTTGGACAGCAGGCCGCACTTCACCTCGGAGCGTTGCAGGTCGGACAGCAGCTCCGCCGCTGCCGGGTGGTGGGTGATCGTCTGGGTCCAGCCGTCCAGGTGCGCCTCTTGCGCGGTCGCGAGGACCGCCTCCGCGACGTCGAGGCCGAGCTCGTCGGACGCCTCCCGCAGCAGGTCCATCAGACGAGAGGACCGCATGGACGAGGTCGTCCGTGCCCACGATCGCCGCTCAACCTCTGCGAGCTGTCGAGTCAGGTTCCGCGCGGACACCAGGTCGTCGGGCACCAGGACGTGGGCAGCCGTGCGCCACATGTCGATCAGCTCGACTTCGGTGTGGACCGCCAGTGTCCCACCCCAGTCGAACAGGACCGCGTCGACATCGGTCACGTGATGCCGGTCACCCGCCCGGTCGTGCGGTCATGCCGCCGAGGTCTTCCGGTACCAGCGACTCTGGTCGGTCGGCGGCTGGGACAGGTCGGCCTTCAGCACCAGGACGGTGGGGTCGGGTGCTGCGACGTGGGCGCGGACGGCGGTGGTCAGCTCCTCCCCGACGGAGGTGACCGTGTCCGCCCGGATCCCGAACGTCCGAGCCGTCGAGGCGAAGTCCGGGCTCGGATGATCGAACAGGTGTGCATCCTGCCCGAGCTCGGTCAGAACGGGCCGCAGCCGTCCGCTGCCACCCTCGTCGACGATGAGGACGGTGAGAGCCGGCTTCTCGCGGGCCATGACGGACAGGGCCCCCAGGCTGGCCATCATCCCATCCCCACCGATCACCGCGAGTAGGGGCTCGTTCTCGCCCGTCATGGCAGCCCCGATCGCCGCCGGCAGCGCAAACCCCACGACGTCCACGGAGGTCGGGGTGAGCAGGGTCCGGGGCAGCGTCCACTCGTGGAAGGCCGCCATCCAGCGTCCCGCGGTGCAGGGGTCGGCCACGACCGTGGTGCGGTCCGGCAGAGCGCCCGCCAGGGACTCGAGGAACACCGCCTCGCTCTCGTCGTCGCTCCGCAGGTCCCGCTTGACCTGCTCCTTGATCTCCTGCAGCCGTGAGCGGACCACCGCCGTGCCGCCGCGGTAGCTGACCGCGTCGGACAGGGCCTTGGTGAGGGTCTTGGCGTCGCCTCGCAGCAGGACCCCGGGGCGGTAGTGCCGCCCCGCGTCGACGGGATCGATGTTGATGGCGATCAGGTTGGCCGGCTCGGGCAGACGCAGACCCTGGGTGCTCTGCTCGTCGAAGTCCGTCCCGACGGCGATGACCAGGTCGGCCTTGTCCCACAGCGCACCCACCGCCGGCAGGTGCGGCGGCAACCCGACCAGGCACGGGTGGCGGGCCGGGAGCAGCCCGGCCGCCTGCTGGGTCAGGATGACCGGCGCGCCCACCTTCTCGGCCAGCTCGGCGATCGCTCCGCCGGCGTGCGCCCGCATGGCACCGCCACCGGCCCAGATCAGCACCGACTGGGAGTCGTCGACCAGGTTGCCGGCCCGGCGGAGCTGGACGTGCTCCACACCAGCCCGCGGCTGGGGCGAGGCCGGCTCCACCGCATCCTCGTCGGGTTCCGGGGCGGCTTCGACCTCGAGGAACCGTTCGGTGACCTGGACGACGACCGGCCGGCGCGGGCTCCGCGTGGCCGTCTCCGCGATCCCGCGCAGCGCCGACACGAGGTTCTCGCCCTCGCGCAGCTTCACGATCGGGACCACCGGTTCGGGGGTCGGGGCGGGAGCTGGCCGGGGGCGGGGTGGCCCCGGCAGGTCGGGCAGTTCCGGGAGGACGTTGAGGAGCACGACCGGGGACTCCGCCGCGCTGGCCTGCGCCAACTCCGGCAGGACCGCTGGGCCCGGCTCACGTCCGCTGAGGACCACACCGATCCGTGACGCACGACGGGCGTACCCGTCGGCGGCCTGCACAGCCAAGCTCGTGCTCGGCATCGTCACGAAGCGGATGCCACTGCGTCGCAGCTCGACCGCCACCGGCAGGTTGACGGCGTCTGCAACCCCGAACACCACAGGGACACCAACCCGTTCCAAGGCGGCGGTCAGGGCTTCAGCTCCAGATGCCATACGCAGAACCTACCGAACAACCGGCTCTGACAGCGTCACGCTGCGCCGGCCGTACCGTCCTGTCCGTCGCCCTGACGGCGGCGATCGAGGGGCTCCACCACATCGTCGCCGTGCTCGTCGTCCTGGTCGCCGGCGGGCTCGGTCCGGGCCTTGAGCTCGGCCCGTTTGGCGTCGGCCGCCTCGGCAGCCCGTGCTTCGATCTCGGTCTCCTTGCGGGCCTCCTCGGCCACGCCGGCGGCCTTGCGCGGGTCCTTCGGGTACTGGATCCGCGGGTGGTAGACCCCTTCGAGCCCCTCGATCAGGGAGTGCTCCACCGCCCGGAGGTCGGCGAAGGTCAGCGGCGAGTTGTCCAGCTGGCCGTCGGCGACCCGGTCGCCGATCAGCCCGGTCACGATCGAGGAGATGGTGTCCCGCGACATCCCGCCATCACGGGACGAGGCTGCGCGCACCGCGCCCTCGCAGCAGTCCGACAGCATCAGCACGGCCTGCTCGCGGCTGAACGGCTTCTTGCCCTTGTAGCGGAAGAACGCCTCGTCGGGCTCGGCCGCCAGGCCGTCCTCCGCCCGGGCCAGCGCCTGCCGGTAGAAGTAGGCCACGACCGTGGTGCCGTGGTGGGTCCGGATGCCGTCCACGATCTCGGGCGGGAGCTTGTGCACCAGCGCCATCTCCACCCCGTCGGTCACGTGGCGCTGGATGATCAGGGCGCTCTGCCGGGGATCGTCCAGCTCGTCGTGGGGGTTGCCGATCGCCACCTGGTTCTCGACGAAGAAGTACGGCTTCGCCACCTTCCCTATGTCGTGATAAAGAGCCATGACCTCGGCCAGCAGCGCATCGGCCTCGATCGCCCGGCAGGCCCGGCTGGCCAGCGTGGCCACCATGACGGAGTGGTTGTAGGTCCCGATGGCCTTGGCCTCGAGCTCGCGCAGCAGTGGATGGTTGCGGTCGGCGAAGTCGAGCAGGCTCGAGGCGGTGATGACCCCGAAGAGGCTCTCCAGGAAGGGGAGGAGGCCGTTGACCATCAGCGCGGTCAGGATCCCGTTGCCGAGACCCGCGATCAAGGCCGGGACCAGCCCCTCGAAGCCCGAGTAGACGACGTTGAACGCCGCCGCCAGGACCATGTAGGCGATCGTCGACTGCCACGCCGTCGCCCGCAGCTGGTTGCGTGCCGTCACCTCCCCGACCAGCGGGATGGACAGCAGACCGGAGACTGCCGCGAACGGCACCAGGCCCGGTGTGCCCGGGATCTGGTAGGCCACCAGCGCCGTCATGGGGATGACCGAGAGCACCCCGACCCGGGCGTCGAAGAGGATGGTCGCCATCATCGCGATGGCGCCGACCGGGATGAGGTAGTGGCGTTCACTGCCCCCGACACCGACGGTGTTGATGACCAGGGCGATGACGGTGAACAGCGTCATCAGGGTCACCAGCAGCAGCAACGAGCGGCCGGTCGCCCAGATGCCCGGCCGGTAGGTCCGCAGGTACACGGCAACGACCAGCGCCAGGACGACGCTGAGCAGCAACGCCTGGGCGAACTCGATCAGCGGGTCGCTGCCGTCCAGGCCCGCCTCCCGCAGTGCCTGGAGTTGGATTGGTGTGACGATCTCACCGGAGCGCACGATCGCCGTGCCCCGACGGAACGGGACCTCGACCGGCTCGACGGCCTCCGCGGCGGCCTCGCGAGCGCTGATCGTCTCCTGCTCGTTGACCGTCCGCGTCGGTCGCAGGGCCTCGCGGAGGATCGGCTCGAGGATCAGGCGACTGACCTCGGGTCCCACCGTCGATCGGGCGAGTTCGGTCTGCAGCTGGTTGTTGGCGTAGTCCTCGACCTCACCCTCGAGGATCTCGGTGGCAGCGGCCGTCCTGGCGATCGACTGGGCTTCACTGCGGGCCGTGGAGAGCGCCGCGTCGGTCAGGTCGACCAGTAGCCGCAGCGCTTCCTCCTCGAGGACGGGAAGCCGTTGGGACAGCCCGTCGATCTGCTGGCTGGCGCTGGGGATGTCGCCGTCCACCCCGGGGGAGCGGACCGACTGGGCCACGGCGAAGGCGTCGACGACGAACTGGATCAGATCCGACTGGGCGGTCAGGTTCTCGGTGACGACCGGCTCGACGGCCTCGGCGGCGCGGCGCCGGGCCAACTCGGTCTCCTCCTCATCGATCACCCGCAACTCCTCCGGCGCGATGACCGTCCGGGGAGACTCCTCGTCGAGCGTGATCGGCGCCTCGGTGAACAGGGCCGCCAGGCCGAGGATGCTCGGGAGTCCGAGGATCGCGAGCAGCAGAGCCGCGATCCGGAGGGGCCACGTGCGTGGGCCCTTCTCGGTCGCCTCCTCCACCTCTGCCACCTCTGCCATCAGCTCACCCGCCGAAGAATTGTGGTGCTGCCACCATAAGGGCACGGAAGGTCAGGCCGAAGTTGACCAGTCCGACGACCGCGAAGGCGGACAGAGGATGCAGGCGCTCCTCGCGACTGAACTTGTGGCCGTAGAAGAGGACGACCCCGGGGAAGATGAACCCGTAGAGGGGGTGGAAGACGTGGTTGAACACGCCGATGCCCGGCAGGCCCCCATCACCCAACCAGGCGCGGAGGAACAGGAAGAGCCCGTACAGCAGCTGGACGCCGAGGATGATCTGAGCGGCGGAGACCAGCTTCCAGAACCACGGGACGTCACCGTTCGGGCGCGCGACGCGCAGGATCAGGGCCACGACCATGACCAGCAGCCAGCTGCCGATGATCGCCCAACCGAAGACATAACCGTGGATCTGTGCGATGCTCACAGTTCCGGCAGCGTACCTGCGGGGCAGGTGCGGTGCCCCCAGCTAGCCTCGGGGCGCTGTGATCACCGTAGCGGGCATTGCCAAGGGGTTCGGCGGACGCACGCTGTTCGCCGACGTGAGCCTGCGCCTGGACGCCGGCACTCGAACGGCCATCGTCGGCCCCAACGGCGCGGGCAAGACCACGCTCGTCCGGATCATCTCCGGCGCCGAGCAGCCCGACGCCGGCGAGGTGGCGGTCGCCAAGGGTGCCGAGATCGGGGTCCTGGAGCAGGACATCGCCCAGTGGGCGAGCGACGAGCAGGGGGCGCAGGACGAGACGTCCACGGGGCCGATGACGCCGGTGCAGCTGGTGTCGGACGGGGTCCCCGTCAAGGAGATCGAGGAGCGGCTGAACGAGCTCGGCATGGCCATGGCCGAGAACCCCGAGGACGCCGACATCCTGGAGGAGTTCGGCCGGCTGCAGGACCGCTACGAACTGCTGGGTGGGTACGACCTCGACGCCCGAGCCAGGCGGGTGCTCGGTGGTCTGGGCTTCGACACCGAGACGATGGATGAGCCGATTCGCTCGCTCTCCGGTGGCTGGATGATGCGGGTTGCCCTGGGCCGTCTGCTGCTCCGCCAACCCGAGGTGCTGCTGCTGGACGAGCCCACCAACCACCTCGACCTCGACAGCGTCGGCTGGTTGCAGCAGTTCATCGCCTCCTATGACGGCGCCGTGATCCTGGTCAGCCACGACCGCGACTTCATCAACGGGTGCGCCAATCGGATCGTGGAGGTGTCGGGCGGCCGCGTCACGACCTACGTCGGCGACTACGAGGCCTACGTCACCCAACGCGCCGAGCGGGCGGAGCTGCTCGCCAACCAGGCCAAGAACCAAGCGAAGAAGGTGGCGGAGGTCGAGCGGTTCGTCGAGCGGTTCCGCTACAAGGCGAGCAAGGCCCGGCAGGTGCAGTCCCGGGTCAAGATGCTCGAGAAGCTGGATCGGATCGAGGCTCCGGACGACCGCCGCAAGACCATGAAGCTGTCCTTCGGCGAGCCGCCCCGATCGGGGCGCACGGTGGTGGAGCTCAAGGGCGCGACGAAGGCATACGGCGACAACGTCGTCTATCGCGGACTGGATCTGGCCCTCGAGCGGGGCCAGAAGGTTGCCCTGGTCGGACCGAACGGGGCCGGCAAGTCCACGCTGCTCAAGATGCTGGTGGGCGAGATCCCCCCCGACGACGGCGAGCGCGTACTCGGGCACAACGTGCACGTGGCCTACTACGCCCAGCACCAGGTCGACGCACTGCACCTGTCGAAGTCGGCCCTGCAGGAGGTGGCGGCCTCGGTCGACACCTCACGCGTCAACCCGCGCGACGTCCTGGGTGCCTTCCTGTTCTCCGGGCAGGAGGTGGACAAGGACATCGCCGTGCTGTCCGGAGGGGAGCGGGCCAGGGTCGCACTCGCCAAGCTGATCGCCGACCCAGCCAACCTGCTGGGCATGGACGAGCCGACCAACCACCTCGACATCGCGAGTCGCGACGTGATCGAGGACGCCCTGGTCGACTATCCCGGCACCGTGGTCCTGATCTCCCACGACCGACATCTCATCCGCAACGTCGCCGACGTGATCATCGCCGTCGGGGACGGCACCGCGACGGTTCACCTGGGCGACTACGCCAGCTACGCGGAGAAGATGGGCCTGGACTACCTCGGTCGCCCGCTGGACCCACGCGACAACGGCGGCGGGTCCCGCAACGGCGGCGGCAGTGGTCCTGAGGGGACGAGGTCGGATGGCACGAGGTCGGAGGGCACGAGGTCAGAGGCCAAGCGGTCCGACGCCGAGCGCCGGAACGCCCGTCACCGCCGGACCAAGGACATCAAGGCCAAGCTGGCCACGGCCGAGGCCGAGGTCATGGCGGCCGAGGGGGAGGTGGCTGACATCCAGGCCGAGATGGCGGCGCCGGGTGCCTACGACGACCCTGGTGCCGCGAAGGTTCTGGGTCAGCGGCACGATGCCGCCAAGGACCGGGCTGCGACGGCCACCGCGCGGTGGGAGCAGCTCGTGGAGGCCCTCGAGAAGGCGGAAGCCGAGTAGCGCTCGGGGAGGCAGGCCGCCGAGCGGCCGAGCATCGTCTACGGTCTCCACGTATGGAACTGCAGCCCGGCGACCACGTCGTCCATCAGGTTCACGGTCCCGGCACCGTGATCGAGGTCACCACTCGCGATATGCCCGGCGGGCCCCGCGAGTACGTCAGCCTGCAGCTTGCGACGATGACGCTGCTCGTCCCCCTCGACGAGGTCGATGACTCAGGGCTCCGGCAACCCATCGATGCCGCGGACGCCCACTCCATCATCGAGTTGCTGGGCAAGGAGAGCCTGGACGATCCCGGGCACCGCGCACGCCGCAGTCGCAACCGGTCCCGCATCGCCTCCGGCGAGGCCGAAGGGCTGGCGAAGGTGGTGCGCAGCCTCAAGGCGCTCCGGCAGGAGTCGGGCAGACCGCTGCGGTACGCGGACAAGAACCACCTCCGGCAGGCGCTCCGTCAGCTGGTCGGCGAGCTGGCGCTGGCCCTCGGCATCGACGAGACCGAGGCGGAGGAGATGGTCCTCGACGCCGTGGCCGACGATGAACCGGAGTCAGCTGACAGCTGACCCACCCCGCACAGCCGGAGTGGTTGCGGGCCGGGGCAAGCTGGGTGCATGTCGTTCTCCACGCGGATGGCGGGCGGCGCACCGATGTCCCCCGGGACCGGTCGCGCCCGTCGCGGCTTCGATGACGACCGGGACGTCTCGCTCCGCTCCGGTCTGATCGGTCGCGTCTGGACCACGTTCGCCAAGCCGTACCGGGGCCGCCTGATCCTGCTCCTGCTGCTGATCGCAGGTGCGGCCGCGCTGACCGTGGTGCCTGCCCGCATCATCGGCTTCATCGTCGACACCCTCGATGCGACGACCGACCAGGTCGCGCCACTCGGTGCGGACGACGCGCGGGGCCGCGTCACCTGGCTCGCGCTCGGGCTCGTCGGTGCGGCCGTCGCCACCGGGGTGCTGTCGGTCGCGCAGCGCTACTACTCCTCATGGATCGGCGAACGCCTGATCCACGACCTGCGAACTGCTCTGTTCGATCACGTGCAGCGGATGCCGCTCTCGTTCTTCACCCGAACCCAGACCGGCGCGCTGATCAGCCGCCTGAACAACGACGTCATCGGCGCCCAGTCCGCACTCACCGGGACGTTCGGCACGCTGGTGAGCAACACCGTCCAGGTGATCGCCGCCGTTGCGGTGATGCTCACCATCAGCTGGCAGCTGACGCTCCTCACCCTCGCCGTGCTGCCCTTCTTCGTGCTCGCTGCGAAGAGCGTCGGGCGACGACTGCAGGGCCTGACGCGCGAGTCCATGGAGCTCAACGCCGACATGAACACCTTCATGACCGAGCGGTTCAACGTCGCCGGCGCGCTCGTCGTCAAGCTCTTCGGCCGTCCGCGGGAGGAGACCGAGACGTTCAGTCGCTCCGCCAGCCGGGTGGCTGACATCGGCGTCCAGACGGCCGTGGTCGGTCGCGTCTTCTTCGTGACCCTTGCGCTCATGGGTGCGCTGGGGACGGCTGCGGTCTACCTGGTCGGTGGCCGCTTGGTGCTCTCAGGCGACTTCAGCGTGGGCGACCTGGTGACCTTCGGCGGCCTGGTGGCGACGGCCTACTCGCCGTTGGCCGCCCTCTCCAATGCACCCGTCGAGGTGCTGACCGCGCTGGTCAGCTTCGACCGGGTGTTCGAGATCCTCGACATCGACCATCCGATCGCCGACTCGTCCGACGCGATGGACCTGCCCAGCGGCGGCGGACGGGTCGTCTTCGATGGGGTCACCTTCGCCTACCCGACGGCGAAGGAGTCCACCGTCAGCTCGCTCGACTCATGGGCGGAGGTGATGGACGACCGGCCGGGCGAGATCGTGCTCCGCGACGTGTCGTTCGTGGCTGAGCCAGGTGAGACGATCGCACTGGTTGGGCCCAGTGGTGCGGGGAAGTCCACGATCCTGTCACTGGTGAGCCGGCTGTACGACCCGGGTCATGGCGTTGTGAGCATCGACGGCCACGACGTGCGGTCCGTCACCTTGGAGTCCCTCAGCGCCGCCATCGGCGTGGTCAGTCAGGACCCGCACCTGTTCCACGACACCATCCGTGCGAACTTGCGATTCGCCAAGCCGACGGCGACCGACGCCGAGATCGTCGCCGCGTGCCGCTCCGCCCAGATCCACGACGTCATCGCGGCGCTGCCTGAGGGGTACGACACCGTGGTGGGGGATCGCGGGTATCGGCTCTCGGGCGGAGAGAAACAGCGACTGGCGATCGCCCGGGTGCTGCTGAAGGATCCGGAGATCATCGTGTTGGACGAGGCCACGAGTCACCTCGACTCCGACAACGAGGAGCGGATCCAGCAGGCGCTGACGGCGGCGCTGGAGAGCCGGACCAGCCTGGTGATCGCTCACCGCCTCTCCACCATCACCGATGCCGATCAGATACTCGTCATCGAGGATGGCCGGATCACCCAGCGGGGCACCCACGCCGAGCTGGTCCGCATCGAGGGCCGGTACGCCCAGCTGTACGAGACCCAGTTCGGGGCCGCGACAGCCTGATCGTCCTCCGTCACGGGGACACGATCGTGCAGGATCGGGCGATGGCGTGGGTCAGCCCCCGATCGTGACCAATCCGGTCACTCGATGACGACGTCCTCAAGGCCCTCCTCCGCCTCGGGCCACTCCATCTCCCACGACTCCATCTCGTGGATCAGGATCCCCGATATCACCAGGTTGCGATACCACTTCCGGTCAGCTGGGACGACGAACCAGGGGGCGTGGTCGGCGTCCGTCCGCCTGATCATCTCGGTGAAGGCGGCCTGGTAGTCAACCCACCGCTTCCGCTCCGCGAGGTCGCCGATCGAGAACTTCCAGTGCTTCTCGGGGTCGTCCAGTCGCTCTTGGAGCCGCTCCGCCTGCTCGCCCTTGGACAGGTGCAGGAAGATCTTGATGATGTGGGTGCCCTCGTCGGCCAGCAGCCGCTCGAAGTCGGCGATGTGGCCGTAGCGTCTGGACCAGCGCGCTTGCGGGACAAGGTCGTGGACACGGACCACCAGCACGTCCTCGTAGTGCGACCGGTTGAAGATGGTGATCTGGCCGTCGGCTGGGACGTGGGCGTGAACCCGCCAGAGGTAGTCGCGGGCCAGTTCGGCCTCCGTCGGCCGCTTGAAGGATGCGACCTTGACGCCCTGCGGGTTGGTGCCGTCGAAGACGTGCCGGATGGTCGAGTCCTTGCCAGCGGTGTCGGTCGCCTGGAGCACGACGAGAAGCCGCCGCTCGCCCTCGGCGTACATCTTCTCCTGCAGTGCCTCGAGCCGCTCGTTCAGACGCCCGACCGCAACCTTCCCCAAGGCCTTGCCGTGGGGCCAGGCTGGTGTGCCACGGGTGTCCAGCTGCTCCAGATCGAGGGCGGCGGGGGCGCGGTGTGCCTGGGCAGCCTCGACGAGGTCGTGCAGCGCCTCCTCGGGGAGATCAGCCGGCGGTTCGGTGGTGGGCGTGCTCATGACGGTTGATCATGGCACGTCGTCGACCCCAGAACGGGCGCTACGGCTCGACGGGAGGGACGGCTCCCGGCAGGGGCGGGGCGGCCGGGTCGACCTGTGGGATGGCCGCCGGGTGCAGGACCTCGCCCGGCTCGGGCGTGCGGAGGCCCAGGCGCACCGAGCAGACCGGCCAGGCAACCCAGCCCTGCAGATCCAGCAGCCGCTCGGCTCGACGGATCTGTTCCAGCGCAGGTGCTTCGTGCGGCAGTCCGGTGCCGCCGACCAGTTCCCAGCTCTCGACCGTGAACTGCAGGCCGCCGTAGAAGCCGTTGCCGCTGTTCATGCCCCAGTTCCCGGAGGCCTCGCACATCGACAGCGCCTGCCAGGTCGCCAAGGTCGGGTCAGTCGGATTGAGTGGCGGCGGTTCGGGCGTGGCCACGATGCCGGTCGGTTCCGGCTGGGCCAGGTCTGCTGGGGTACCGGCGGCGGCCCCCGCGGCCAACCCGGCCCGCAGCGTGGTCTCGGCAGGTGCCGGCTGGTCGACGATCGCCGTCGTGGCCAACCCGTCGCCGGACGTCACGTCAGACCCTGCTGAGTCCAGCATGACGACTCCCGCGGTCACGGTCAGGAGCGCGCCGATCGTCGCGACGACATGTCGTCCACCGACGCGTCCGGCCAAGGCAGCCAGCGTGGCCAGCACCGCCTCGCCGGCTCGCTTCGTCCGCCCCCGGCCACGCCGACGGGGTGTCTGACGAGCGACGGTCTGAGCGGGTCGGGCTGCAGGAGTGGGGGAGAGGAGCCGCTTGTCCGGGGTGCGGTCCGGGAGGGAGACCAGTGGGCCCGCGGGTCGAGGACCCACCGGGGTCAGGTCCTGGGGGGCTCGCACGGGCTCGCGGTCCGGGATGTCGAGGTCGGGGAACAGCTCCTCCTGAGCCGGTGGTCGAGCCGTTGCCACATCACCCGCGACGGCAGGCTCCGCTGGGCCATCGCCGTTTCTGACCGGTGCGGCATCGGCGTCCGGGGGTCGGGTGACGGGCGGCTTCCAGCGCGGGGAGGGATCGTCGGGCGACGGCTGTGGCTGCTGCTGCTCGCGACGCCACGCCGGCATCAGGACGTCGTCGGAGGTGTGACCACCGGCCGGGTTACGACCGGCCTTGTCCGTTCGGGGATGCGCGGTCGTGGTGATGTTGACGGCGGCACGACGTGGTCTCGGCTTGTGCCGATCCCGACGACCGGGACCACCAGCCGGTTTGTCGCTGACTGTCCGATGCGAGGCCGCTTCGGCGCGCCAACGATCGCGCAGGGCCAGCTTGCCGGCGCGCAGTGAGCGCCGGGTCTCCTTGCACTCCCCACAGGTCATCGAGTGATCGACCGCGTCGGCCGAGAACGTCATCAGACCATCCAGCTGGTCCGGGCACGGCGAGCACTCACTGAGCGCGGCGCGAAGGCGTGCACGCGCGACGCCCAGGCGGACCTGGCTGGCCGCCATGTCCAGCTCCTTGGAGATCCGCAGGGCGTCCCAGCCGGCGCCGTCGTGGAGCAGCCCGATCGCCTCGGTCCGGTCCATCTGCCGGAAGACGTCCCGCACGGTCATGTCATCGCCAGATCGACGCACGCGCCCATGACGGGCAAGTGCGTGGGCAACGTCGAGCGTCGTGGACAACTGAGGGAGGCGGATGTGGAGTCAGGGCGTGAGGTTCAACTATGCCTGTCGTGTGTGACATCCCGCTCGCCCATTGGTGCAGGTCAGCGGGCGCTGCCTGTCACGTGCGGTGCACACGCGTCGCGCTTGCCTGCGCCTCCGGGAAGATGAGGATCTCTGCCACTTGGACATGTCGGGGGCGGTCTGCGATCCACACGACTGCTTCGGCGACGTCGTCACCGGTGAGTGGATCCATGCCATCGTAGACGGCCTCGGCGCGCTCGCGATCACCGTGGAAGCGGACGACGGAGAACTCGGTCTCGACCATTCCCGGGTCCACTGTGGACACCTTGACCCCGGTCCCCAGCAGATCGAGGCGGAAGCCCTTGGTGAGCGCGTCCACCGCGTGCTTGGACGCGCAGTAGACGGCCCCACCCGGGTAGACCTCCCGACCGGCGACCGAGCCGATGTTGATGATGTGGCCGCGGCCCCGTTCCACCATGCCGGGCGTGACGGCCCGCGTGACGTTCAACAGCCCCACCACGTTCGTCTGGATCATCGCGTCCCAGTCGGTCACGTCGCCCGCCTGCATCGGCCCCAGACCGCTGGCCAGGCCGGCGTTGTTGACCAGCACGTCCACGTCGCCCACCTCGGCCAGCGCAGCGTTGGTCATGGCCCGGTCCTGGACGTCGAACACCAGGGTTGTGACGGAACCGGGAAGCTCCGCCGCGATCTCGTCCAGTCGGTCTTGTCGACGGCCGGTGATGGTCACGTCGGCGCCCGCGCGGGAGAAGTGCCGGGCGCACGCGGCACCGATGCCGCTGCTCGCGCCGGTGATCAGGACGTGGCGGTCGATGAGCATGGTGTCCTCCAGTGGGGCCTCTCAGGCCAGGCGATCGTGGGGTGATGTGACGGCGGATCGGTGCGGGTCATGGAACTCGGATGAGTCGACGACCACGCACGACGTAGGCCTGCCCACTGCTGTTGGTGTCGAGGGGCGGCCAGTTCCAGAACTGACCGTCGAGCCCCGATAGGACGGTCTCGCTGGTCCGGTTGTTGGGGTTGAGTCGGAGCAGCGCGTCACCGGTCGCCAGCAGGAGGCGGTCCCCGTCACGGCGTAGCTGCCCACCCTGCGCCGAGACACGCACCGGTTCGGCGACGGCCAAGGTGTTCAGGTCGATCGTGGTGAACCAGCCGCGAGAGGTCGTCAGGGCCAGCCGGCCGGCCACGACCTGCAGGCCCAGCACGAACCCGCCGTCCGGGATCACGTTCGGTATGGTCCACTCCCGCTCGCCGCTCACGGCGTCGAAGGCAGCGACGGACGGGGCTCCACCGGATCCACCGACGAAGATCGTCGAACCTCGGGTGGCCAGGCCGCTCAGCGTCTGGCGCCCCAGGGGGTTGACCAGGGTGTCCACGCGCCCTGTCGTCGGATCGATCGTGTTGAGGACCGAGCGATCGACGTCGTCGGTCGTGGTGCAGACCAACGCGTCGAGCTGCGGGAGGTGGACGAGGCTGATGGGTCGAAGCTGGTCACTGTCGAGTTGGGTGAGCCGACGCGGGCTGCTGGCACCCTCACCCCAGAACCAGATCTCACCGAGCGGGTACAGCGCGAAGTACATCCTCGTGCCGACCGAGACCATCGCCTTCGGCTCGCCTGGGACGAACCGCGTCGTTGCCGCGTTGTCCGTCAGACGCCGTCGGGTGAGGGAGAACGAGCCGCCGACGTAGACGTGACGGGAGCCGACCCCGATGGACTGCGCTCGCTCGGGACGGAGCGGTAGGCCGAGCTCCTGCGGGTCCCGGGTGATGGTCGAGTCGCTGGTGCGGCTGTAGGACCACACCGTCCCGTCCGCCGACACACCCAGTGCCGAGCGTCCCATGAGACTGAGATCACGGGTCTCGGACATGGGCACCGGAACATCCAGTCGGAACAGCTGATCGCTGTCGAGGTCGAAGCGGTAGAGGGCTCCGGAGGGTCGGGAGGTGGCGAAGACCGAGCTGCCGTCGAGGGCCACCCGATCAACCAGGGCCTCCCGAGGGAGCCGGGCGATCTGTGCGTTCCGCGGGTTGTTGCGGTCGATGACCGCGATGGCGGGCTCATCGAGCTGCGATCCACCGGTACCGACGATGATGCGCCCGGCCGGCGTCAAGGTGCTGCAGTACACGGTTGCATCCAGCCGCAGCGCGTTCGGGAGCAGATCCCGGGTGGGTCCTCCACCATCGATGTCCCGGTCGAAGAGGAAGGCCTTGCCCCGTCGCGACCCGCCCACGATGACCTTGCCGTCCCGCACGGTGATCGTCCGCGGTCGGTCCCCGGCCTCGACCAGTCCCAGACTGCGCGCGCGGCGGGTTGCCGTGCTGTACTCGAACACCATGGCCGGGCCGCTGGTGACGCCGTAGACCGAGCCGTTGGAGCCGTCGGCCAGCTCCCAGATGTAGTCCACGGACAGGGCCGCCACCCCGGTGGTGCTGGCCCCGTCCAGGCGGAAGAGGTTGGCCCGTCCCTTGGCGCCGAAGGTGCCCACGTAGATGCCATCCGGCCCCACGGTCAGGGCCCAGGCCCCGTCGCCGCCGGGCAACACCCGTTGCCGAACGATGCTCAGGTCACGCGCGTCGACCTCGACCAGACGGGTTCGGTCCAGGTTGCGGGACACGATGAAGATGCGATTGCCATCACGGACTGCGCCGGACGCGGGCCATCCCGGAGCTGCGGTTCCGATCACGGTGGGGTTCATACTGACTCCTGTGCTCGGCGGGCAGCCTATCGGGGTCCAGCAGTGGTGGTCCGTGCCCGTACAGTCGGGCCATGTCGGACCTGCAGCTCTTCATAAGTCCCAAGCACAAGGTCGCCCGCAAGGCCGAGCGGTTCTTCAAGGAGCGGGGTCTGCCGTACCACGCCGTCGATGTGCGGCAGAAGGCCCCCTCACCCGGTGAGCTCCGGAAGTGGGTCCAGCGCTTCGGGGTGGAGGCGGTGCTCGACAAGGACTCCAAGACCTACGTCGAGTCCGGGCTGCAGTACTTCTCGGCGGGTGAGGAGGACTGGATCGAGCGCATGTGCCGGCATCCGGAGGTGCTCAACCTCCCACTGGTCCGGTGCGGCAAGGAGCTGTCCGTCGGCGACGATCCGGCCTCCTGGAAGCGGTTCGTCGCCGTGCTGAAGGGTTCGTAGGCGCTCACGGGTTCCCAGGAGCGCCTGTCACCAGTTCGACGACCTCCGGCAAGCTGTCGGCGACAGCCGTCGCCGTTCCGTCGTCCTGCGGGCCGATGATGCCCCAGGGGCCGCGACGCAGGTGGATGGCCTGGAGCCCGTGGGCGATGGCCGGGACGATGTCGTTGTCGAGTCGGTCGCCGACATAGGTCACGTGGTCGGGCTGCGATACGCCCAGGTGCCGCAGGACGGCGTCGTAGAAGGCCGGGTCGGGCTTGGAGACACCCAACTCCTCGGACATCACCATGACCTCGGGCACCACCCCGATGGCCCGGAGCTCCTCGGTCCGGGAGGCCGGCTGGTTGCCGATGACCGCCACGCCGAGCCCGGCACCGGTCAACGCCGCCAGGCTCGGCAGCACGTCGGCGTACAGGTCGCTCGGCCGGAAGCCCTCGTAGCGCTGGGCGAACTCGTCGAACCGGGCGGACCAGTTGGGATCGAAGCGGCCGAGCGCGGCCGGGTACGACCCGCCTGCGGCCACGGCCGCCCCAAGTGCGGCGTGCAGCACCAGGGGGGTCACCCCGAGGACGTGGGCCCAGGTGGTCCACACGCGGGTCTCGTCGATCAGGGTCTCGCCGATGTCCAGGCAGACCCACCGCCGGGCGCCCCCGGCCGCAGAGGTCACGCGCGCGAGCCGTCCAGGAACAGCGTCGTGCACAGCGCCAGGGAGTCGCCCAGCGGGCGTGCCTGATCCCGCTCGGCCCAGCCCACGATGCTGTCCAACCACAGCGTCGTGATCGCCATCGCCAGCCGCAGTGGTGACATGTCGGAGCGGATCGTTCCGGCGTGCTGGCCGCGCTCGATGATCGGCGTGATGGTGGCCCACAGCGTGGGCCGGTCGCCCAGGACGCGAGTCCAGTCCGTGTAGTTGCCCACCAGTTCCCGGATGGTCCGTCCGATGAGCTGCCGTGACTGGCCGCCCATCGCGCTGGCCAGGTGGTCGCCGAGATCGGCGAGGGCCGCGGGGGCGTCCTCCGGCAACGCCGAGGGGTCGATGCCCTCGACGAGCTGTGCGGCCCACTCGAGCAGGACGTCCTGCTTGCGCTGGAAGTGCACGTAGAAGGTGCCCTTGGCGACATCCGCGGTGGCGGTGATGGCATCAACCGAGGTGCCCTCCACGCCGTGTCGGTCGAACAACTCGAGCGACGCTTGGACCAGCGCCCGCCGCGTGGCACGGCCCCGGGTGGCGCGACTCTGGGTCACCGCCATGGCTGCTCGCCGCCCTCAGCCTGGGGGTCGCCGGGCAGGGGCTGCTCATGCTGGGTCAGCCACTCCCGGTCATCGACCCACTGCTCATGGGGGGTCTGGGGGTGCGGGGTTGTGGCGTACCCCGAGGCCGGCAGCTGCGGCGCCGGAGGCGCTCCCGGATGCGGCGGCGCGGCCGGGTGGCCGTAGGAGCCCGGGTGCCCGTAGGTGCCGGGGAACCCCGGCGGCGGGGGTTGACCGTAGAAGCGGAGATCGACACCGGCCTGCTTCTGCTGCCGAATCCACTGGCGGGTCTGGGGATGGGGCCGACCCGCCCCGAAGTACACCAGGCCTGCGATCGGTCCGAGCAGACCGATCAGCAGCCCCCACATCAGCTTGGAGCCCGACCGGTAGAACACGTCCGCCGGTACGGTCAGCGCATCGACCAGCGCCCAGATCCAGACCGTCAGGCTCCCGAACACCAGCACGAACCAGATCAGGGCGAACAGGAGGGGCAGCAGGAAGAGCACGACGACAGCCTAGTGACCTGAGGCCGGCAGTTGGGCGAGGAGCGGTCTGGCGAGGGCGGCGGCCACGTCCTCGTGGATCCCCCACGACCAGTGGGCACCGTCGGGGTTCAGCTCCTCCAGGCGATCCCTGGTGAGGGCTGCCAGGTCGACCATCGGCACCCGCCGAGCTGCGGCCAGCCGGTCGAACAGCGCATGCACGTCGTCGTGGTGGGTCGTGAGACCGCCGTAGTAGCCCGTCCGGTGGAACGCCGGCAGCACGCCGACCAGCGGCACGTCGTCGCCCGCGAAGAGCCGGATCGCATCGACCGACTTCCCCCAGCAGTGCGCGATCACGGGGTCGGGGGTGAAGCGAAAGCGGCCACCGGTCAGCCGGGTGGCGGCCGGATGGACATGATCGATCTTGCGGCGGACCCACCGTCGAAGCGAGGTCGGCCGCAGGTAGGGCAGCGCCATCATGACCCAGCGGGGCACAGCCACGCTCAGCTGGTCGGCGTTGCCGATGCCGAGCACAACGGCGTCGGCCTCGGTGAGCAGTTGCTGTTGCAGGTGGACGTCCTTTTGCAAGGCCAGCCACAACTCTCGAACACCCTGACCGGCCCGTGCCCACACGTCGACCGACCAGATCCGGCCGGTGGCCTCCGTCAGCTGGCGCCCCAGCAGGTTGGGGTAGAGACGCTCCTCGTGAAGCGGCACGGGGCCGGCTGGGCCGTGAAAGGACAGTGAATCACTGAGAACAACCAGCCGACCGATATGGTCGGAGATCCTTGCGAGTCGAGCCGTGGGCGGGCAAGTTAGCGCATCGACTCGGTGCTGCGCCTCAGAATCCACATCGGAATCCGGAGCGCCCCGCACGTCCGTCCGGAGCCCGTCAGGGCCCAGTTCATCACGACCACCCATCATGGGAGACACTCCACAATGAACAAGTCAGAACTCATCGCATCCGCCGCAGACGCTGCCGGCATGTCCAAGAGCGACATGAACACGGCGCTCGACGCCATCGTCAGCACGATCACGGACGCGGTCGCCTCCGGGGAGAAGGTGTCCGTCACCGACTTCGGGAACTTCGACCACCGTGACAACAAGGCGCGGAAGGGGCGCAACCCCCAGACCGGCGAGGAGATCGACATCGCCGCCTCCAAGACGCCACGCTTCAAGGCTGCCAAGAAGTTCAAGGACGCGGTCAACAGCTAGCCCGCTCGACAGCTCCGACGGGGACCCGGACCGGGTCCCCGTTGTGCGTCTCTCATGCCTGCAGGCCCAGCCGCCGCATGAGCGCCGCCGGCTCCATCGCCAGCCCGGTCACGAACGGGCCGAAGTCGGCGTAGGCCGCACTGGCTTCGTCGAAGCGCATCTCGTGGACGATCTCCTTGAGCGTGGCGGGGTCGTCGGTGAGCAACGTGACCCCCCACTCCCAGTCGTCCAGTCCCGTCGAGCCCGTGATCAGCTGGGTCACGCGCCCCCGGTAGGTGCGGCCCACGGCCGCGTGGCCGGCCATGATCCGCTTCCGCTCCGCGAAGTCGAGCGCATACCAGTTGGCGCCGACCTCCCGTCGCTTGCTCATCGGGTAGAAGCCGATCACCTTGGTCCGGGGGAGGTTGGGGTGCAGGCGGTGTTCGGCGTAGGCCGCCATGCGCTGCTCGAAGGCGCGCACCTGCTCCTCCAGTTCCTCGCTGTCGGGCGCCAGGTCCTCCTCCGCAACCAGACGCTCGCGTTCCTGCTCCGGCGTGGTGGTGTACTCGCTCGTCTCGGTGAGGCTCAGGTAGCTGGCGGCGGGGACGAGCCCCTCGCCGAGCCCACCGTTCACCAACTCGACCGCGAAGCTGTCCAGGACGTCCAGATCCGGTCCGAGCACCATCAATCCCAGATCCGCCTTCTGCCCCAGGACGCTGAAGGTCAGGACCTGATAGTCCTCGCGGCCATCGAGGTCGGAGACACGTCGGATGAACTCCCCGGCAGCGTGGACGGGGTCGGACAGAGCGGCGCGGCGGAAGTGGAAGAAGAGGTGGAGGACGCCCCACCCGGTGCTGGGCACAGTCGGCATGGACGCGATGGTAGGGCAGACTGCACGGAGCATGACCGCGACCACCCCCGCTCACCTGCCCGTCCTCCTGCTGCACGGCTGGACCGGATCGCACCAGGACTTCGGCCCCGTCCGGTCGGCCCTGGAGCACGAGCGGCTCACCTTGGTGCCCGATCTGCCGGGCCACGGCGATCAGAAACCTGCGGAGGATGGGGACTACTCGCTGCCGGCACACGTCCGGTGGCTGCGCGAGTACCTGGACGACCACGGGGTCGGCGACTTCCACCTGGTCGGGCACTCCCACGGTGGTCTGGTCGCCCAGTGGCTGGCCTTCGCGATGCCGCACCGAGTCGCATCGCTGACGCTGATCGGCACAGGACCGGGCGCTCCGTCTGACGACACCACTGACCACATCCGGCTGGTCGCTCGGACGCTGCAGGCTGAGGGCAAGGACGCCGCCTGGGCCCTGTTCGCCGAGCCTGGCGACCGTGCGACCGAGGACGAGCGCGACCGCTTCGTCCGGGAACGCTTCATGGCGATGGACGATGACGCGGTCGTCGGCGTGGCGCGAAACCTGCTGACGGTTGCACCGCTGGGCGCGTTCCTGCGTGGCATCGACTGCCCGGTGCTGGTGTGCCACGGCGAGGGCGACGAGTCGTGGCTTCCGGCGCAGCAGCGGCGACTGGCCCGCTGGATCCCGGGATCACGCTACGCGGTCATCCCCGACGCGGACCATGTACCCAGTGTCGAGAACCCGGCCGGTCTGACGGCGCTGCTCATCCCTTTCCTCCGTGACGGGGACTCGGCGCCACCGAGATCGGAGGCCTGATGGCCCGCCAGTGCCCGCACTGTCCGTTGCTGTTCGACCTGGCACCCATGCTGGCCGACCACATGGCACGGGACCACGACGTCGACGCGGACCAGCTGCACCACCTGCAGCCGCCATCTCGTCGCGTCGGCACGCGGGTCGAGTCCGGGCCGGGCGAATCGAGACAGGCCGAGTCGACGTCGGACCAGCCCGACCGGCCAGGACGGACGGATCAGCGATGAGCGTGCCGACCGGAGCGATCAGGTCTGCACGTCGCCGGGTTCGGCAGGGCATCGAGGCCCTACCGGATGACATCCGCGAGCTGGCGCTGGCCCTGGCGACACGGACGACGTCGGGCCCGACGGTGCTGCCCGGTCCTCCGGACGGTCCGGTCCTGGTCGTGGCACCACACCCGGACGACGAGGTGATCGGCCCCGGCGCAACCCTGGCCCGACACGCCGAGGAGGGGCATGAGGTCCGTGTCCTGGTCTGCACCTCCGGCGGCGCCACCGCCGGAGGCGGCATGGACGTGACGCAGGTCCGAGAGGAGGAGTCCCGTCGTGCCCTGCGCCAGCTCGGCGTGGACCAGCCCCCGAGGTTCGGGCGGTTGACGGACGGCGCCCTCCCGGAGGAGGCTGCGGCGCTCGCACGGCTGATCCAGGAGCACGGACGGGACGTCGCCACCGTGTACGTGCCGTCCCTGTTGGACCACCACCCGGACCACGCAGCGGCTGCCCGGGCGCTGGCCCGCACCGATCTGCCAGATGAGGTGACGGTCATGGGCTACGAGGTCTGGGCGGCGGCGCCGGTCAACGTGCTGCTGGACGTGACCAGGGTCTTCGCCCGCAAGCAGGCCGCCCTGGGGGAGTACCTCGTCGCCCTGGAGACCGTGGACTACGTGCGCTCGGCGTCGGGCCTGGCGGCCTACCGCAGCGCCGAGGGGGCGCTCGGCGGTCGGGGGTTCGCCGAGGGCTTCGTGCAGTCCTCCCTCGCCGAGTACCGCTCTTGGGTCAACCTTTACCCGTGATTTGGCGGCCCCCGGGCCCGCTGCCCGTGCAGTGCATGGCAGGCTCGGGAGTGTGGACCAGCACCCAGTGACCAACCCGCCGGCACCTCCTGCGGTGTGCTACCGGCACCCCGATCGGCCCACACGCTTGTCCTGCACCTCCTGTGGGCGGTCCATCTGCGTCGACTGCACGCGACAGGCGGCCGTCGGCCAGAAGTGCCCGGAGTGTGCCGCACCGGCCGGTCGCAACAAGGTCGTGACGGCGTCTGAGATCCGCAACCGGGGCGCCCTGGACGGCGCGCCCGTCGTCAAGGGGACCCTGATCGTCACGATCGCGATCGCGGTGATGCAGTTCGTGGCCCCGCAGGCATGGAGCGTCCTCGCGTCACTCACGATCGACAACGTGGCCGCCGTCGACGACGGTCAGCTGTGGCGGACGTTCACGGCGGCGCTGCTGCACTCCGGATCGCTGTACCACGTCGGGTTCAACATGTACGCGCTGTACCTCTTCGGGCCGGACCTCGAGCGGCGGTTCGGCTCCGCTCCCTTCCTGATCTTCTACATCGCCACGGCGGCCGGGGGTGGCGCCGCATTCCAGTTGACGACCGAGTCGGGCAGTGCGCTGGGCGCCTCTGGGGCGGTCTTCGGTCTCTTCGGCGCCTACGTCCTGTCGGCCTACCTCTCCCGTCACACCGCAGCAGGTCGGGCCGGCCTGAACCAGCTGTTGCCGCTGCTGGCCATCAACCTGGCCCTGCCGCTGTTCATCCCGCGCATCGCCTGGGAGGCCCATCTCGGTGGGATGCTCTTCGGCGCGCTGATCATGCTGGCCTGGCGTCGGATCGGGCCGACGACCGGCGGGTCTGGCACCGAATCGAGCACCTCGGTGACCCTCCGCCGCTCCGGCGTGGCCGTCGGGGCGCTGGTGCTGGCACTGGTCATCGCAGCGCTGGCCTGACCGGGCCGAACCCCCTTCAGGACCGGCCAGGAGCTGCCGATACCATCAGCGTTGTGCAGCCGATCCACGCGTGGGATGAGGTGTTCATCCGCTGTCGCCGCCAGACCGTGAACGCTCTGGTGGTCGACGTGCGTTCCTGGGGCGCGTGGTGGCCGGATCTGGGCGTCACCACCCTGGGCGATGAGCGGTTCGGACTGACCATCCGTCGGGGTGTGGCCGGGCTGGCCACACAGCAACTGCTGCTGACCCGGGACCGAGTTCGTCCCCGCGACAAGGGTCTTGAGTTCTCCGTCCGCGGCGATGTGGTGGGGACGGGCGAGTGGTATCACCTGGATCACCCGAACGGCGTCGTGGTCCACTACCTCCTGCGCGGCGAGCTGACCGGGGGCAACCCGAGGCGCTGGCTGGGTCATCACCGCGCGTCCGTGCGGTCGGCACTGACCGACCTCAAGCGGCGGCTGGAGCGCGGCCGAGTGCCGGGAGCCGAGCCCCATCCCGACCTGCTCACCCACCAAGCCGAGGAGCTGAGCATCTTCGCCGAGGAGGTGGCGGCCCACGAGCGCAAGATCGCGGCCGCTGCGAGCGGATCCTCGACGGAGGGAGGGTCGCCGTGAGGTGTCCCTCGTGTGGCGCCACCAATCCGGACACCGCCACGTTCTGCGGGCAGTGCTACGAGGTGTTCGCCACGCCCGAGCCTGATCCTGCGCCCCCGCAACTCGAGTCCATAGCCCCCTCCATGGGGTCTGGCGTCACCGAGATCGGACCGCCCGGGGTCGGTGAGGCAGCCCACCCACCGGCGCGGACGGCACGTGCTGGGCGGTTCGTGACCAGCGACGGGCAGACCATGTGGACCTGTGCCGTCTGTGACACCCAGAACTCGCTCGAGCACTTCGTCTGCGACGTCTGTGGTGCGAAGATGGACACCGAGGACGCTGGCACGACCCCTACGCAGGCGGACTGGGCTGCCGCGCAGCGCGCCGAGTGGATGATCCCGGGGCTGGGCCACATCAGGACCGGCCAGGAGGGGATGGGGTACGCCCGGTTGGGCGTGGTGGCGCTGTGGGCCATCGGCGTGGTGGTGCTGCTGGTGATCGGCGGCGGCACGGGGCTGATCGTGTCCCTCCCACTGCTGTTCGGCTTGGTCGCGGTCTGGGGCACCGGGCCTGGGGATGTCCTGGCGACACGGAGCGGGCGCGAGCCGCGCCTGGACGCACGGCGCTTCATGTACGTCGTCATCGGTGTCACCGCCGGCCTGATCGTCATGGGTGGCGTCGCGGCCGTCCTGTAGGGGCGTCACCCTGTGGTCGCCGGCATGGCAAGGTGGCCCGCATGGCATCAGAGACGGTCACCGAGTCGCTGGTCATCGGCGCGCCGCTGGGCGTGGTGTACGACACGGTCGGTGACTTCGACAGCTACCCGGAGTGGCTGGAGGAGTTCAAGGAGGCAACCGTCGTCCACACCCGCGACGACGGCTGGGCGGATCGCGTCGCCTTCGTGGCCAGCTCCCTCGGCATGACGCTGCGGATGACGCTCGCCTACAGCTACGACGACACCCGCGTGTCCTGGGAGCTGGTCGAGGCCAACATGCTCAGCCGCAACGACGGCTTCTACGACATGGTGGACAACGGCGACGGCACCACGACCCTGACCTACGAACTCTCCGTCGACACCATCGTCCCGATTCCAGCCCTGCTCCGCCGGCAGCTGACGCGGCGGACGGTCACGGAGTCCTTGCGGGCGATCAAGGAGCGGTCAGAGCAGTGAGGGTGATGCTGTTCACCGGCAAGGGCGGCGTCGGCAAGACGTCGGTCTCCGCGGCGACGGCGCTCCTCTGCGCGCGCTCGGGCCTGCGGACGCTCGCCATGTCAACTGACCCGGCCCACTCGCTGGCTGACTCCTTCGACGTTCCGCTGGGCGCGGACCCGACCGAGGTGGCCCCCGGCCTGGACGCCGTCCAGCTGAACGCCCAGGCGCGGCTGGAAGACAACTGGCGGGACATCCAGGACTACCTGGTCGCGTTGCTCCGCTGGTCGGGCATCGGTGAGGTGCAGGCCGAAGAGCTCTCGGTTCTGCCCGGCCTCGAGGAGATCTTCAGCCTCATCGACGTGCAGCAGTTCGCATCTCGGGGCACCTACGACTTGATCGTGGTCGACTGCGCACCAACCGCGGAGACGCTGCGACTGCTCAGCCTGCCGGACGCGCTGGGCTGGTACATGGAGCGGATCTTCCCGATCGAGCGGAAGGTCGCCCGGGTGGTACGTCCCGTCCTCGGCCAGATGACCTCGATGCCGCTGCCCGCCGATGCGCTCCACGGGTCCGTGGAACGGCTGTACCGCAACCTGGAGGACGTTCGCGACCTCCTCGCCGACACCGAGACCACCTCGGTGCGCCTGGTCACCAACCCCGAGCGGATGGTGATCGCGGAGGCGCGGCGCACCTACACCTACCTCTCGCTGTTCGGCTACCACGTGGATGCGGTGGTCGTGAACCGACTGATCCCCGACGCGGTGACCGACCCCTGGTTCGACACCTGGAAAGCCCGGCAGGTCGAACATCTCGCCACCATCGCCGAGAGCTTCGGCGAGGTCCCGCTGCTCCGCGCGCCGCTCTTCGACGACGAGATGGTCGGGACGGGTCGGTTGGAGGAGCTCGGCGCCGAGCTCTACGGCAACGCCAAGCCACACGAGATGCTGTACGTGGGCACACCCCTGACGTTCGAGACGACCGACGACGGCTGGGAACTGGGCGTGTCTCTGCCCTTCGTGGCCAAGGGGGAGGTTGACGCCTTCCACCGCGGCGGCGAGCTGTACCTCAAGATCGGGGCGTACACCCGCTCGATCCTCCTGCCAGCCGCGCTCCAGCGCAGTGCGATCACCCGGGCGAGTCTGGACGACGGTGTGCTGTCCATCACCTTCCAGACCGTCCGTGGAAACCAGCGCGACGTCCCTCGGTAGGCTGCGCGGCAGTGAACCAATCGAGCGAGGAGGCGGCGGGCGACGCCGAACAGCCATCCAGCCACGGCTTCGGGGGTAGCCCCGAGTGCCAGCTGTGCCCCATCTGCGTCGTCATGCAGGCCATCGGCGCCTCACGGCCCGACGTCACCGCCCACCTCCTGGCTGCAGCTCGCGAGCTGGCACTGGCCATCAAGTCCGTCGCCGAGGGGCATGTTGAAGCTTCCGACCGCGCACAAGCCGTGATGAACGATAGGTTGACGCGGATCAACATCGACTAGGCGCCTGGAGGGCACCCTATGGAACTGACCGCCAGTGGCATCAAGGACCTGGTCTCGCGACCAACCGGCGAGGTCCCGGTCACCTCGGTCTTCCTCAACACCGACGGGGCCGTGTTCCCGCGATCCGCCGACTACGAGGCCCGACTCGAGGGCCTGCTGCGAGCGGCGGTGAGCAGCGCCGAGGCGGGCCAGGACCGCCAGTCCGCCGAGCGGGACGCCGAGGCCATCCGTCGTTGGGTGAGCGATGACTTCAATCGCGACGGGGTGAAGGGCCTGGCCCTGTGGGCATCGGACGGGGAGATCTTCGACAGCCTGCACACCGCCTCGGCCTTCCGGAACGTCGCCCGGGTGGGCGAGACGCCGTACGTGGTCCCCCTCCAGGCCATGCTCGGCCGCTACATGCACATCGGCTTGGCCGTCATCGAACGCGACTCCGCCCGCCTGTTCCGCTACCGACTGGGGCGGATGGTGGAGTACCACTCGATCGACTCCGACGTCCCGGGTCAGAGCGACGGCGGCGGGTGGTCCCAGGCACGAATCGCGCGCAACGTGGAGAACGCCGTGCTCCACCACTTCAAGGAGGCGGCCGAGGAGTTCCGGGGCGTCCACGCCGAAGACCCCTTCGACGCGCTCGTGTTGGCCGGGACCCACGTCGAGGTCGAGAACTTCCGCAAGCTCCTGCACCCCTACCTGGCGGCGGTCGTCCACGGCACGATGTCCGGGATCTCGGCCAGCTCGACGAAGGAGGAGCTGCTCGAGGCCTTCGCGCAGGTCGAGCAGGAGCGGGTGTCGGCACGCCGCAAGGAACTGCTGGAGCGCCTCGCCGCCGGAGCCGGGCAGGCTGAGACGGTGGCACGGGGCATCGATGACGTCATCAGCGCGTGCAACGAACGGCGAGTGGAGACCCTGTTCGTGGTGGAGGGGTCCGGGTCGCCCGGTTTCCGGTCCGGCACGGGGATGTTGACCAAGGACCGCGCCGCCGCGCAGGCCTTCGGCGGGCCCGTCCAGCCCGTGGACGACCTCATCGACGAGGTCATCGAGCAGTGTGTCCTCTCCCGGGCCCGGATCGAGCTGTTCCGGGACTCCTTCCGTCTAGATGGCGAACCCATCGCCGCCCTCCTCCGCTTCTAGACCGCGACGTCTCGTATGGCCTTCGCAGTTGGTGTCGATGTCGGCGGCACGAAGATCCTGAGCGGCCTCGTGGACCACGACGGTGTGATCCACGCCATCGACCGGCGGCCGACGCCCCACAACGGCGACGCGATCGTGGCCAGCATCGTCAGCGCCGTCACGGATCTGTGCGAGGACGGGGACTGCTCAGCCCTCCCCGTCGGCGTGGGGTATCCCGGTCTGGTGACCCATGATGGCGTGGCGCGGTACGGGCCCAACATCAGGCTGGCGGAGTACCGGCTGCGGGATCACCTCGTCGAGCAGTTGGGGTCGGAGGAGGTGATCGTCACCAACGACGCCAGGGCAGCAACCTGGGCGGAGTTCGTCATCGGGGCCGGGCGTGAGGTCGCCACGACCATGGTGATGATCACGCTTGGCACAGGGATCGGGGGTGGCCTCATCATCGGTGGCGAGCTGCACCGCGGGCACAACGGCTTCGCCGGCGAGGTGGGACACGTGGTGATCGACGTCGGCGGTGAGCCGGGGACCAGTGGCGTGGACGGCGAGATCGAGGCGTACGCCTCGGGCTCCGCGATGGCCCGCATGGCCAGGGAGGCGCACGCCGCAGGCGCCTTCGAGGGAACACCACTGGCTGGCGCCGCACCACCGGGTGGCGAGGCGATCAGCCGTGCGGCCGCCGACGGCATCGAGCCGGCGATCCGGGTCTTGGCGGAAGCCGGCAGGTACCTCGGGATCAGCGCGGCCGGGCTGGTCAACGTCCTGGACCCTGAACTGATCGTCGTCGGCGGTGGGGCGGCCGGCGCGGGCGAGTTCGTGCTCGAGCCGGCCCGCCAGGCGCTGCGCACCCACGTGCTGGGACCGGGCCATCGGCCCGACGTGCCGATCGTCGCGGCAACCCTGGGCCCTGAGGCCGGCATGATCGGCTCGGGCCTGCTGGCCCTCGGATTCGCCGATGCTCGCAGGCTCGGGCACACGAGCGGCGGGGTTGCTCCCGGGTGAACACCACCCTCGTGAGGACCTTCGTGGCCTTCGCCCGGCCACACACGATCATCGGCACGGTGCTCGCGGTCGTGGCGTTGTGGGCGATGGCCGGCTCGACCGTGGGTGATTCGGTTGTGGCGGCCGGTCTTGGCGCGCTGCTCCTGGCGCTGGCGGCCGCGCTGGCCACCAACGTCTACATCGTCGGGATCAACCAGCTGACCGACGTGGCCATCGATCGCATCAACAAGCCGTACCTGCCGCTGGCGGCCGGTTCGATCACCCGGTCGACCGGCCGCGTATGGGTCGTGGTGTCCGGGCTCGTGGCCGTGGGCGCGGCGGCCCTGGCGGGTCCGTGGCTGTTGGCTGCGGTCGTCATCGGTCTCGTCGTGGGGACTGCGTACTCCGTGAAGCCCTTCCGGCTGAAGCAGAACCACCTGGCTGCGGCCGCGGCGATCACCTCGGTGCGGGCGCTGGCGGTCAACCTGCTCGTGTACGCCCACTTCCACGGCCTGGTCGCCGGCGAGGTGGCGATCCCCCGGTACATCTGGGCGCTGACGGGGATGGTCCTGGGGCTGACCATCTCGATCGCCTGGTTCAAGGACATCCCCGATGCCGATGGGGATGCCCGCCATGGGATCGGGACCCTCGTGCTGCGTGTGGGGCTGGCCCGCGTCCTGGCTGTTGGCCTGGCCGTGCTGTCGGCGTGCTACCTCTCACTCATCGTGGCCGGCGTGGTGGGGCTCGCGGGGGTCAACGGCGCTCTGCTGGCCGGGGGGCACGTGGTCCTGCTGGTGGCCCTGGGGATCATCGTCCGCCAGATCGATCCGGACGACCCGGCGACGCTGAAGCGCTTCTACGCGCGGATCTGGTGGCTGTTCTTCGCCGAGTACGTCGCCTTCCCGCTGGCAGTCCTGCTGGCGTGACCGAGTGGGCGTCACGCGACCCGGACGTCGGCGGCCACCAGCAGCGCGACCAGCACCAAGCCCGTGAGCATCGCCAGCCGGTAGGCCAGCTCCCGGGCCCCCCTCACGGCCGCGACACCCAGCGCCGCGAGGAGCACGACACAGACCAAGCCGGCACCCACCCGGAGGGCCGGCGCGAAGCTCGGCGCCCCCGCCAGGATCACGGCCGTTCCCGCCGCCAGGCACCCGATCGTCGCGACCGTCGAGCCCACGGCGCCGACCCGCTGTGGCAGGCCCCGGACGCCAGCCGCCCGGTCGCGATCGAGGTCCGGCAGCACGTTGGCGAAGTGCACGCCCGCCCCGAAGGCGGCCCCCGTCGCGGCGGCCCACAGCGGCGCGAGGGTCCCGACGACGGACGCGGTGACCACCGAGGGGAGCAGACCGAACGACAGCAGGTAGGGAAGCACGCTGGCGGCCGTGGCCTTCAGCCCGAGGTTGTACGCCCAGCCACCCGCGACTGCGAGCAGGTGGATCCCCGCCGCCAGGGGCCCGAGCGCCAACGACAGCAGGACACACGCAGCCAGGGCCACCCCCGCCGCGGTGCCGACCGCGCCAGTCGCCAGGGATCCGTCGGCCAACGGCTTGTCGGGCCGACCGCTGTCGCGACCGGCGCGGTCGTCCAGCCAGTCGTTGGACCACCCGATGGAGAGCTGCCCCGTCCCGACCGCCCCGACGACCAGGAGGGTCTGACCCAGGCTGGCGTCTGCTGAGATGGCAAGCCCGGCGGCGACCACGACCACCACCAGCGACGGTCCCAGATGTGCTGCGGCCGCCAGGTGACGGATCAGGGTGAGGCGTGACACCTCACCGACGGCGTCGGACAACCATCGTCACGATCACGACGACGGCAACGCCGAGGGCGATGCGGATGCCCAGGTCACTCCTGATCGTGGGGGCCAGCGTCACGACCATCAGGGGGACCAGCAGGATCACGAGCACCCAGGAGAGGTTGCGGAAGCGCTCCATCACCAGTGGCGGGCCATCTCGCAGCTCCTCGGGCAACGCGGACTGGTCGTCGTCCTCGTCCTCGCTGCGTCGGCGGAAGCGGGGTGCCTTGACCGATTCAGGACGGGCAGGTTCGGGCCGCAGGGCCGCACTGGCGTCGCGCACCTCGTCCATCCGCTGGGCCAGGGTGCGAAGGGCTGCCTCGCGCTGTCCCTCCTCGACCATCACCTCGACGTCGCCATCGGGGGCTGGATCCGTGGTCCAGGCCCGGATGCCGGCCCGTTCGAGGACGACGACCACGGCCTCGGCCGTATGCTGATCGAACGTGGTGACGGCCGTGCCTGGATGCGACGAGCCTGGGTGTGAGGAGGAGTCCATGAGGGCAGGTCTGTTGGGATTGTTCGGGACGGACTAGACTGCCGGTGCTTGGAGCAGCGAGTGATCTGGAGGACGTGGCTACGTGGCAGCAGATGAGAAGATGCCGCTCCTGTACCGCACGATCCACACGGTACTGCCACCGGTCCTGACTGCGCTGTATCGGCCCACCGTGGAAGGACTCGAACACATCCCCACCGACGGGCCGGCCATCCTGGCGTCCAACCACCTGTCGTTCCTCGACCACTTCTTCCTCCCGGCCTACATCAACCGGCCGATCTTCTTCCTCGGCAAGAGCGACTACTTCCGAGGCTGGCAGCGATACTTCTTCGAGAACGTCGGCGTCAAGCCGATCGATCGGGAGGGCGGCGATGCGGGCGAGCGATCGCTGCGGACCGGCCAGCGCATCCTCGACGAGGGCAAGCTGCTCGGCATCTATCCGGAGGGCACCCGCAGCCCTGACGGCCGGCTGTACCGCGGCAAGACCGGCCCCGTTCGACTGGCACTGCGAGCTGGTGTCCCGATCCTGCCCGTGGCCATGCTCGGCGTGTTCGACATCCTGCCGCCCGGCAGGTCCGTCCCGCGCGTGACCGGCAAGGTCGGCGTCAAGATCGGCAGGCCGCTGGACTTCTCCCGCTACGAGGGGCAGGAGGACAACAAGTTCGCGCTCCGGTCGGCGACCGACGAGCTGATGTATGAGCTGATGCTGCTGTCCGGTCAGGAGTACGTCGACGAGTACGCAGCCCAGGTCAAGGCCGGTGAGGTCGACATCGGCAGCGGTGACCTGGTCGAGCTGGGCCGGATCGTGGATGAGGAGCACCGCGCAGCGTGACCGCGCCGTCAGTCGCGCGAGAATCCCACCGGCTCGTCGCTAGTCCTGCAGTCGGCTGGTGGTGCGGGCGTCCAATAGGTCACGGCCGAAGGCGATCAGCTCATCGGTCTTCTCGGGACCGACCGTGAACGACAGGCTCTGCGGCTGCATCGACAGCGCGTAGCCGATCACGTCCGGATCCTCCAGGCTGATCGGATCTGCGTGTCCGGTCTGGCCTGGTGTGTTGAGCATGACGGCCAGTGAGACGTCCAGTTGCAGGCCGTCCGGATGACTTGCCGTGGAGATCTGCGTTCCCACGATCGTGTCCAGGGGGTGGCACGACATGGTCGTCTCGAACGTCGTGTCCACGCTCTCGGGGCCACGGTCGTAGTGCTCCTCGCTGACGATGACCGACTGCAGTTCGGTGTCGGTCAGCAGCCACATGATGATGTCCAGGTGCACGTGTCCGGCGTCGCACAGGTCGCTGGCCATGCTGAGGAGGTGTGCTCGGATCGGCTCGTTCGGGACGATCCGGATCAGGTGATCCGGCAGCCACCCGAGTGTCGGTCGGTGTGCTGCCAAGGCGCTCGAGAGCTCGAAGTCCCAGGCTTGTTGCATTGCGCTCATGTCTAGCATGTGCCGCCTGCTGCGACGCAAGGGATTGCTCATGCCCACCAAGAACAGCGACCGGTTGCCGCCAGGCCAGTACGAGGCGCGGGGCTGGCCGGTCCTCAACTTCGGTCGAACGCCGTCGGTCGACGAGCAGACCGCAACCGTGCGGGTGTGGGGCGCCGTCGAGCAGGAGCGTCGCTGGACCATCGCCGAGTTCAAGGCCCTGCCGACCGTCACGCGCACCGCCGACTTCCACTGCGTCACGAAGTTCAGCGTGTTCGACAACGAGTGGTTCGGGGTCGCTCCGCGGACCGTCTTCGACGAGGTCGGGCTCCAACCGGACGCCTCACACGTGATGCTGCACGGTGCGGAGGGCTACACCACCAACGTTCCCCTGTCCGCGCTGCTCGACGACGACGTCGTGTTCGCGTGGCGTCGGAACGGCGAGGACATCAGCGTCGAGCACGGCTGGCCCCTGCGGCTGATCCTGCCGAAGCGCTACGCCTGGAAGTCGTGCAAGTGGCTCACCGGTGTCGAAGTGATGACGGCTGACAGGCGTGGCTTCTGGGAGGAGCGGGGATACCACAACGATGCAGATCCCTTCACCGAGCAGCGCTACAGCTATCAGGAGTAGGGGCGGGCGGCGATGAGCAGGCGAACCGTCGTCGTCCTGGGGGACCAGCTCAGCCGGACGGGTGGCGCCTTGGCCGACGTGGGACCGGAGGACGCCAGCGTCCGCATGGTCATCAGCCGGGCCAAGCTGGCGCAGCGTCCCTGGCACCGGGCCAAGCTGCACCTGGTCCTGTCGGCAATGCGGCGCTTCGCCGACGGTCTGGAGGCGGAGGGGTTCCAGGTCGATCTGCGCACGGCGGACACGTTCGCGGACGGGCTGACGGGGACCACCGATCCGGTGGTGATGGCTCCCTCGTCCTGGGATCTGCGGGCGCATCTGGATGACCTCGGCGTCGAGCAGGTGCCCAACGATGCGTTCATCGTCGGCGAGCAGGGCTTCGCAGAGTGGGCCGAGGGCCGCAAGAGCCTGGGCCTCGAGTGGTTCTACCGCGAGGTCCGCAAGGACACCGGCTGGTTGATGACCGACGAGGGGGAGCCGGCGGGCGGGGAGTGGAACTACGACTCGGAGAACCGCGAGACACCCCCACGTCAGGGTGTGGATCCACCGGCCCCCTGGCGCCCCACCGAGGACGACGTCGACACCGCCGTCCGCTCGCAGGTCTCAGCGTTCGAGAACGCGTTGGATCTGGAGCTCTACGGGTCGATGGATCAGCGACTCTTCCCGGTCACCCGCGACGAGGCGCTGGCTGCCCTGGATGACTTCGTCTCGAATCGGCTTGGCGGCTTCGGGCCGCTGGAGGACGCCGTCATCGCGGAGCAACCCATCCTGTGGCACAGCCTGCTCAGCGTGCCGCTCAACTACGGGCTGCTGCATCCCCGCGAGGTGTGTGAGGCCACCGACGCTGCCTGGCGGGATGGTCGCCGGAACCTGCCACTCAACTCCCTGGAGGGCTTCCTGCGGCAGATCTGTGGCTGGCGCGAGTACGTCTGGGGCATCTACTGGCACCGGATGCCGCACTGGCGCAGCGACAATCACCTGGGACAGGACGGCGCGGTCCCCGATGCGTTCTGGACCGGTGAGACGGACATGGCCTGCGTCCGTGGGACCATCGACGACCTGCTGAGCCGTGGCTGGAACCACCACATCCCGCGGCTGATGATCCTGGGTTCCTACGCCCTGATGGTCGGAACGGACCCGCAGGAGCTGACCGAGTGGTTCCACTCGATGTACGTCGACGCCTTCGACTGGGTGATGGTGCCCAACGTGATCGGCATGTCCCAGTGGGCCGACGGTGGGGTGATGGCGACCAAGCCGTACGCCTCCTCGGCGCGCTACGTCAACAAGATGACGACGTACTGCGGCGACTGTGCCTTCGATCACACCACCCGAACCGAACCGGACAGCTGCCCCTTCAACAGCCTGTACTGGGACTTCCTGGCCCGTCACCGTGACACGCTGGCGGAGAACCGGCGCATGTCGATGATCCTCGGCAACCTCGACCGCTTCGATGACGCCGAACGGCGTGCGATCGCCGACCGGGCCGGTCAATTCAGGACCGACTGACCTCGGCTGGTCTCGGTCACCGTCCCGGAACCGGGACGGTCAGTTCGGCTCCGCCCCAACCGTTGGCCTGATCGCGGCCCTGGATGACGACCTCTGACACGTCCTCGGGGATCTCGATGCCGGACTGTGACCGGGTGAACGGCTGCTCGTTCGCGTGATGGTGGGCAAGTGGCCGGATGCCGAGCTCCTCCCGGTCCGGCGAGAGCACGCGCCAGGCATCGGCGTACCGCTCAGGCGTGTCGTAGGGGGACGACAGGGTGACAGCGGCCGTGAAGGTGCCGTCGCCATCCTCGGTCAACTCGGCATCCACCACGTCCGGATGGAGCTGCTCGGCCGACGCCGACACGGAGGCGTCATCTGACGGCAACGCCTCCTCTGACGGCAACACCTCCTCTGACGGCAACGTCTCCTCTGACGGGCCGACCGTCTCGATGCCGCCGGCACTGGCCGTGTCCCCTGTCGCCTGGTCCGGGTCAGCGGCCTGCGCACACCCGATGAGCACCATGGTCAGGGCAGCGGCGAGAACGGCAGGGCGGCGCACCATCACCCATCGACCGTACGGCGAATCCGCTCGGTCGGCCGCGAAACGTGAGCCCGCTCCACGTGCGATGCTGGAGGTGATGTCTGCAGTCTCAGAGGATGAACCGGCCGGGGCGACGGCGTGTCCGCACTGCGATGCCCCGGTCATGGCAGACCAGCGCTTCTGCACCAACTGCGGCGGCTCGCTCACGGCCGCAGCCGAGGTTGCAGCCGACCTGACCGATCAGAAGGCCGCACGGCTGGTCGAGTGCGACGTCTGTGGAGCCGGCAACGCCCAGAGCCGTCCGCTGTGCGCCGTCTGCAGCGCACCGCTGCGCGACGAGATCCCCGGCGGGGACGCGCTGCCGGAGGAGCTGGACACCCCGGTCACGGCGACCTCACCCGACGGCCCGGAACGCCGGGATGTCCCCACGCTCGTCCTCAGCCTGGTCATCCTCGCGGCGCTCGTGACCGCTGGTGTGATGCTCAGTCTGCTGAGCAGCCGGTTCGGACCGCTGGACGATGAGGCGATTCCGACCGGCGTGGCCCTCCAGGCGGCCTCAGCCAGCAGCGCACTCGGGGACCACCCGGCCTCCCTGGCCATCGATGGTGACACGGCGACCGCCTGGACCGAAGCGGCCAGCGGATCGGGTCAGGACCAGTGGTTGGAGGTGACGATGGCGAGCGAGGTCTCCGTCAGCCGGATCCTGCTGTGGAACGGCGACCAGCGCGACGACACCCGCTTCGACGAGAACGGCCGGGCAGCCGCCATCCGCATCGAGGTCACCGACGACGTCGCCGACCGGCAGTTCCGCGTCGTCCTGGAGGACACCAGCGGTCCCCAGCAGGTCGACCTGCCCGAGCCGGTCGTCACCGACCGCGTCCGGGTCGTGGTGGAGGACGCGATCGCGGGAGACCGGTACACCGACCTCGCGATCAGCGAGATCGTGGT
Organism: Euzebya tangerina; assembly: GCF_003074135.1. Classification (NCBI taxonomy): domain Bacteria; kingdom Bacillati; phylum Actinomycetota; class Nitriliruptoria; order Euzebyales; family Euzebyaceae; genus Euzebya; species Euzebya tangerina. The sequence continues at coordinate 3,212,292 of NZ_PPDK01000001.1, forward strand.
CCAGGCCGCCCCGTAGCGCGTCCTGCCGGATGATCAGCGTCGCCCAACTCAGCTTCACCCATCCCGGTGACACCGGTGGGTTCGATGACGTGACGTTCGCCGTACCGCCCGGTGGGCACGCCGCGCTCATCGGCGACAACGGCGTCGGCAAGACCACCCTGCTGCGGATCCTGGCGGGCCAACTGCAGCCCGACGACGGCCAGGCCCAGGTCCAGGGGAGCATGCGGTACATGCCGCAGGAGGTCGGCTTCGAGGGGGACGCGGTGGCGGTGCAGGAGCTGCTGTGCCGCTTTGCGCCAGCGCCGTTGGACCAGATCGGCATCGCCATGTTCGCCGCCGAGCGACGACTGGCCGCGGGTGATGACGAGGCGGGGTTCGAACTCGCCGAGCGCATGAGCGAGTGGGGTGACCTGGGTGGTTACGAGCTGCAGGCCCTCTGGGATGCCGCGAGCCGCACCATCATCGGGACGGGCTTCGACGCGGTCGCCCAGCGCGATGCCACCACGCTGTCGGGTGGGGAGCGCAAGCGCCTGGTCCTCGAGGTGCTGCTGGGCTCACCGATCAAGACGCTGCTGCTGGACGAGCCGGACAACTACCTGGACATCCCGGCCAAGCGACGGCTGGAGCGCCAGCTGGCCGACAGCGACCAGACGATCCTGCTGGTCAGTCACGACCGCGAGCTGCTGTCGACGGCGCCGACTCGGCTCATCACACTCGAGCCGGGCGGCGCGTGGATCCACCACGGCACCTACGCCGACTACGACGAGGCGCGGGAGGCGCGTCAGCAGTCCCTGGGTGATGAGCTGCGGCGCTGGCAGGACGAGGAGCGGCGCCTGTTCCGCTTCTACAAGACGATGAAGCAGCGGGCCGCCATCAGTGACGTCATGGCCTCCAAGGCCGATGCCGCCGAGACGCGGTGGAGGAAGTGGGTCGAGGCGGGGCCACCGCCACCGCCGGCTCCGGACCAGACGGTGTCGATGCAGCTGATGGGGAGCGGTTCCGGCAAGCGCATGCTGCGCCTGACCGGCCTGGCGATCCCCGGGCTGGTCCACCCCTTCTCCGACGAGATACACCATGGCGAACGGGTCGGCCTGATCGGTCCGAACGGAACCGGCAAGACCCATCTCGTCCGGACGGTCGCCGCCGCGCGGCCTGCCGGGGAACTCGCCGCTGACCAGCCCTCGCATCAGGGCGAGGTGGTGCTCGGTGCCCGCGTCCGCGCTGGCTACTTCGCCCAGGTCACCACCAACCCCGCCATGTCGGGCAGCACACCCCTGGCTGTCGTCACCGATGCGACCGGTAACGAGCAGCGGAGCATGGCGGCGCTGGCACGGTATGGACTCACCCGGACCGCACGTCAGATCTACGAGACGCTCTCAGGCGGTCAGAAGGCCCGGCTGGAGATCCTGCTGCTCGAACTGTCCGGCGTGAACCTGCTGATCCTCGACGAGCCGACGGACAACCTGGATCTCGAGTCGTGCCGTGCGCTCGAGACGGCCCTGGACGGATTCGACGGAGCCATCGTGGCGGTCTCGCACGACCGCACCTTCCTTCGTGGCATGAGCCGTCACCTGCACCTCGGTGAGGACGGGCGCGTCTTCGGCGTTGCGGACTTCGAGGCGGCGATGGCGGTTCTGATGGATGGGCTTGCAGCGGCGACCCACGGAGCCGTCGTGCCCCAAGTCGGGTTAGGGCTCGAGCGTCCCGCCGCTCAGTCGTCGTCATCGTCGTCGTCATCATCATCGTCAACAGCAGCTTCGGTGAAGTAGAAGATCTGGACGGTCGAGCCGCGCTGGATCGGCTCCCCGCGCTCGGGGACCGAGCCCTGCACCACGTTCGCCACCGTGACGGTGAACGGACCGAAGGTGCGCTGCTCCTCGGTGATCCGCTCGACCACGAGCCCGAGGGCCTCCAACTCCGCCGTGGCCTCGTCAGGGCTGAGTCCCCGCACGTCGGGTACCTCGATGGTCAACGGTCCCTGGGAGAACACCAGCGAGACCGGGCTGTTCTTGTCGACCTGCACCGCTGGATCCAGCGACTGACTGACCAGGAGCCCAGCTTCGGGGACCTCGTCGGAGAAGGTCGTGGTCACCTCGCCGAGCGTCAGCTGCGCCTCCGCGAGAAGTTGCTCCGATGCCTCCTGGGTCTGGCCGGCCAGGTCCGGCACGGTCACCTGTTCGATGCCGAGAGAGACGACCACGGAGACCGCGGAGCCCTGCTCGACGGGCAGTCCCTCCTCAGGGCTCTGGGAGATGATCTGTCCGGCAGGGACGGCGTCATCGAACGTCTCCGTCGGATCCTCGAGCACGAAGCTGTTGGCCTGGACCTCCGGCCCGATGTCCTCCACCGTCCGGCCTTCGAAGCTGGGCATGTCGACCACCAGTGGCCCGAGGGAGAGGGTGACGGCCACGGTGTTGCCGGCCCGCAGCTCCCCGTCGCTCGGGTCCTGCGCGATCACCGAACCCGCGGGGGCATCCAGGCGGTTCTCCTCGCCCTGCACGCGATAGAGGAGTCCCAGGTCGCTCAGGCGCTGCTGTGCCTCGGTGCTGTCCATGCCCCGCAGGTCCGGCACCGCCGCGACCGGTGCAACCACCTGATCCCAGTACACGTAGCCGCCCCCGGCGCCCAGACCTGCCAGCAGGACCAGCCACAGGAGGACGACCAGCACCCGGCGTCCCGTCCGACGGCGGGGCGGCGGGGTGGTCGGGACAGCCGCGGGGCGGACGGCCGTGGGCCTGGCGGGCGTGCTGATGCGCGTCGCGGTGCCAGGCTCCTCCCGCGGACCGCGTCGCTCCGCCAGATCGCGCTCGGCCCGTTCCTGCTCAGCGAGAGCCGTGGCGGTGATCGCCATCGTCTCGGAGGCCTCCGGCGGCAGGATCAGCGTGTGGATCGATCCGTCGTCCTGGGTGGTGGCCACCTCCTGCGCATCAGCTCCGACGGCGGCCAGCATCGCGGCCGCCATCGCCCGGACGGTCGGGTACCGGCGGGTCGGGTCGTGACGCGTGGCTCGCTCGATGACCGCGTCGAGCGCCGCGGGCACCTCGGGGGCGTAGCGACTGGGCGGCGGCACGGACTCCTTGGCATGGCGCAGGGCGATGGCCATCGGCGTGTCGCCGGTCAACGGCTTGCGGCCCGTCAGCAACTCGAAGGCCATCACGGCCAGCGCATACTGGTCGCTGGCCGGTGTGGCCTCGATGCCGCCGACGAGTTCCGGCGCCATGTAGTGGACGCTGCCGACCAGTGAGCCGGTCGCTGTGTGGCTGGTGGCGGCCATCACGCGGGCGATGCCGAAGTCGGCCAGCTTCGGGATGCCCTCCGGGGTGATCAGGACGTTCTCGGGCTTGATGTCGCGGTGGACCAGCCCGCCGTCGTGTGCTGACTGCAGAGCGTCGGCCAGCGGCGGGATGACCGCCAGCAGTTGCTCCGGCGAGAGTGGGCCGTGACGGCCGAGGACCTGGCGGAGGCTCGGACCGGCCACCATCTCCATCACGATGTAGGGGAGGTCCGACTGGCCTTGGTCGAAGACAGCGACGATGTTGGGGTGGGTCAGGGACGCCGCGTGCCGCGCCTCGGCCTTGAACCGGCTCTGGATCTGTGGATCGCCGGCCAGATGCCGGTGCAGCACCTTGATGGCGACGTCGCGGTCCATCTGCCGATCCCGGGCGCTGACGATGGTGGCCATCCCGCCGGCGCCGATGCGCTTGCCGACCAGGTATCGACCCGCCAGGATCCTCGAGCCGTCCGACGGCGCATCCGAGGCGGCCGGGCGGTCGGTGTCAGAGGTTTCCGGGACGGAGGTGCTCACGCCGCGCCAGTGTAGGTTGGCCCGGTGGCATCTCCTGCTGACCAAGACGACATCGATCCGTTCTGGGAGGAGCTCGCCTCACTGGGATTCCAGCCGGTCCAGGCCGACCGGAAGGGGACGGTCCAGTACGCGCGACGGCCCAATCGCTTCCTGACCGAGTGGATCCACGACGACGGGGCTGAGCTGCTGTTCACCTGGGAGTTCGACCTGGGTGAGTTCTGCGAGAGCGTCGGCTGGCAGATCGGCGCGGCCGAGACGTCCTTCCAGATCCTCTTCCCGCAGTACGACGTGAAGATCGCCAGGGACCTCGAGGCCGTCGCGGTCGAGGTCCAGCGGCTGGAGAACCAGATGCGCGGCCTCGATCTCTCCGATCCGTCGCTCTGACGCGAGGTCGACCGGGGCGCTCACTGCAGCGGCAGCTGGACGTGCATCCGCGCACCGCCCAGCGGTGCATCCTCCACCTCGACGGTTCCGCCGTGCAGGGCGACCAGCTGGGCGACCAGCGACAGGCCGAGGCCGTGCCCCGGCCGGTCGTCGGCGTCTGCGCCGCGGTGGAAGCGGTGGAAGACCGCCGCACGGTCGGCCGGCGGGATGCCCGGCCCGTCGTCGTCCACCAGCAGGTGCACCACCCGATCTCGCTGCTGGACGTGGACATCGATCACCCCGCCGGGGCGCCCGTGCACCGCTGCATTGGTCAGCAGGTTGTCCACGACGCTGCGGAGCCACGGCCCGAGACCGGTCACCACCACCTGATCGGCCGCCCCGGTGTTCACCCGGAGCTCGGGGGGCTCCAGCAGATCCGTCCATCGTTCCCGAGCCGCGGTGGCCGCGTCCTCCACGATCTCGAGGAGGTCCACGGCTTGCGGGGCCTCACCGGCACCGGCATCGATCCGTGCCAGCAGCTGCAGGCTGGCCAGCAGCTCGCTCAGCCGTCGTGTCTCCCCGGCCACCTCGACCAGACCCTCACGTCGGACCTCCTCCGGGGCATCGGGGTTTCGAACCAGCGAGTCAAGGGTCGTCTGCATGGCGGTCAGCGGCGTGCGCAGCTCGTGACCTGCGTCCGCTGCAAACCGCCGGGCGCCGTGCAGGGCGGTGGCCTGCGCCTCCGCCGCCTGCTCGAGGCGTTCGAGCATGGCGTTCAAGCTGTCGGCGACCTCGCGGATCTCGAGCGGAGCAGACTCGGGCGTCACCCGCCGGGACAGGTCCTGGGTGGCGGCGACGGTCTGCGTGGCCTCGACCAGCTGACTCATGGGTCGGGTGGCGCGGCCGACAGCCCACGCCGTGGCAAGGCCGGTTGCCAGCGTGGCGATGCTGCCCAGGACGACCACGAGCCGGCGGAAGCCCTGCACGGTCTCGTTGACGAACGCCTGGACATCGCCTCCCAACTGCACGGCGACCCGTCCGCCCGGCAGTTCGTGCGTGAGGACCCGCCAGCGACGGCCGTCCTCGTCGACGAAGTCCGCAATGGTGCCGTCGCTGCCACCCGGTGGACCACTGGCGGGCTCGTCCCCCAGCGTCGCCAGGATCCGGTCCCGGAACGACAGGGAGAGGAAGAACCCCCGACCGAGGGTCCGGTCCGCGACATCACGCAGCGGCTGAAGACGTTCGTCGTCGATGTCGGGCAGCCCTGCCGGGCCGAGGCCGAATGGTCTCGGACCAGCGGGAGGGCCGCCGTCGAGGTCCGGTCGAGCGGTCGTCCATGCTTCGTCGAGCACGGCCGAGAGTCGGTCCCGCAGTTCGTCGTCGAAGCGCTCACGGGCCTGTCGCGCGGCAGCGCCCTGCAGCGCAGCTCCCGTGAGGAGGAATCCCAGACCGACGACGAGACACGCGACCAGCGCGACCCGACCTCGGAGGCTTCGGGGGGCACCCACGCGCGCTACCTCTCGGCCAACATGAAGCCGACGCCACGTTTGGTGTGGATCAGCCGGGGGCGGCCACCCTCCTCGGTCTTGCGGCGGAGGTACCCGACGAAGACGTCGACGACGTTGCCGTCCGCGGCGAAGTCGTAGCCCCACACCAACTCGAGCAGCTGAGCACGCGAGAGGACCCGGTCCGCGTGGGTCATGAGCGTGTGGAGCAGCTCGAACTCGCGGCGCGTCAGCTCGATCTCGACGCCGTCCCGGCTGACCTCGCGGCGTGCGGGGTCGAGGCGGAGGTCGGCCACCTGGAGCACCTCGGACGCTGAGTCGGCGGTGTGGCCCGCGCGGCGCAGCAGTGCCGACATCCGGGCCAGCAGCTCCTCCAGGGCAAAGGGCTTGACCACGTAGTCGTCCGCACCGGCTTCGAGGCCGGCAACCCGGTCGGTGATCTCGTCGCGGGCCGAGAGGATGCAGATCGGCATGTCGAAGCCGTCGGCCCGAAGCCGTCGCGTCACGGCGACACCGTCGACGTCCGGCATGCCGACGTCCAGGATCACCAGCGCCGGCGGCTGCTGCTTGACCGCTTCGAGCGCTGCAAGGCCGCCGGCGGCCAACCGCGGGTCGTAGCCCTCGAGCCGCAGGGCGCGACTGAGCGAGGAGAGGATCGCCGCGTCGTCGTCCACCACGAGCACGTCGATGACCCCCGCCGGGGACGAGGGCGAGGTCGATGAGGCTGCGGACGATGACACGTGCGCAAGCGTGCCATGCGGGCCTGTGGAATCTCTGAGGAGGCGCCCGATACCGTGGGTCGGTGGATGCGCAGGCAGTGGTCGATGTCACGATCGTCGGCGCTGGCGCCATCGGGCTGACCACAGCGCTGTGGTGCGCCGACGCCGGCCTGACCGTGCGGCTCGTCGATCCCGCGCCGGGACGGGGCGCCTCGTGGGCTGCTGCCGGCATGCTGGCACCGGTTGCGGAGATGCACTACGGCGAGACCGCACTGCTGGCCCTCAACTCAACCTCCTCCCGGCGTTGGCCGGCCTGGGCCGAGCGGCTTGGCGAGCAGGGGATCGATGTGGGCTACCAGCGCTGTGGCTCGCTCCTCGTCGCCCGCGATGCCGACGATGCCGCCGAGCTCCGCCGCCTGTTGCAGACCCACGAGGACCTGGGACTCGAGGTGAGCTGGCTGCGGAGTCGTGCCGCGAGGCGGGCCGAGCCGGCGCTGGCACCGTCCACCCGGGGTGCGATCCGCGTGCCCGGGGACCATCAGGTCGACAACCGGGCCCTGGTGACCGGCTTGCTCGAGCTGGTGGCTGGGCACGGCGCGATCATCATGGATCGTCGGCGCGTCGCCTCGGTCGAGGGGCGGTCCGCGGCCGGGATCTGCACGGTCGGGCTCGATGACGGGACCGACGTGCAGTCGCGATCGGTCGTCCTCGCCTCGGGGGCCGGAACGGCGGCACTGCACACCCCGACGCTGGAGCTGCCGACCATCCGTCCCGTGAAGGGGCAGCTGCTGCACCTGCGCAGTCACGACGGACCGCTCGCCGTTGCCAACATCCGCGGCCTCGACTGCTACATCGTCAACCGTCCTGACGGCCGGATCGTGGTGGGTGCAACCGTGGAGGAGATGGGCCATGACACCACGGTCACGGCCGGCGGTGTGTCCCATCTTCTCCGGGCCGCCTGGGAGCTGATGCCCGGAATCGACGAGTGCGAGTTGGTGGAGACGACGGCGGGCCTGCGGCCCGGCAGCCCGGACAACGCGCCGCTCATCGGTTGGGTGGAGGGAACGACCGGCGTGATCGCCGCCGTCGGTCACTACCGCAACGGCGTACTGCTCAGCCCGATCACTGCCGAGATCGTCACGGGTCTGCTGACGGAGGCGACTCCCGCCGCGGACGTGGAGGTCGGTGCCTTCTCGCCGTCGCGCTTCACCCCCTCGTCTGCGACGACCGCATCTGCGTAGGCTGGGCCGCATGATGGTGCTGGTCAATGGTGAGGAGACGGTGCTGGCCGCCGGATCGACCCTTGCGGATGTCGTGTCGCGACTGGGACACGACCCGTCGCGGCCCGGCGTCGCGGCTGCCGTCGACGGCGTGGTGGTGCCACGTGCGGCCTGGTCGGACACCCCGGTGCTGGATGACCAGCGGGTCGAGGTGCTGACGGCCGTCCAAGGCGGCGCCCGATGAGCGACGGCGTGCCGGTGATGGCCGACGGCGATCCGGATCCCTTCGTCGTCGCAGGTCACGAGATCGGATCCCGGCTGATCATGGGCACCGGCGGAGCGCCGTCGCACGAGGTGCTGGGCGAGGCGCTGACCGCCTCCGGCACCGCCCTGACCACGGTTGCCCTGCGGCGGCTGGACCCGGCCGCGCAGGGCTCGGTGCTCGACGTCATCCGTGCTCGCGACATCGAGGTGCTGCCGAACACCGCCGGCTGCTACACGGCCCACGAGGCGGTGATGGTGGCCCGCATGGCCCGCGAGGCGCTGGACACGACGTGGATCAAGCTCGAGGTCATCGGTGATGACCGGACGCTCTTCCCCGACCCGGTCGAGCTGCTGGAGGCCGCCGAGACGCTGGTGGACGAGGGGTTCATCGTCCTGCCGTACTGCGGTGACGACCCGGTCGTCGCCCACCGGCTGGAGCAGCTGGGCTGCGCCGCAATCATGCCGCTCGGTGGCCCGATCGGATCAGGTGCCGGCATCCGCAACAGCTACAACCTGCGGATCATCATCGAGCAGGCCTCCGTCCCCGTGATCCTCGACGCGGGGATCGGGACGGCCTCTCACGCCACCCAGGCGATGGAGCTGGGCTGCGCCGCCGTGCTGTGCGCGAGCGCCGTCACCCGGGCCAAGGATCCGGTGCTGATGGGTGGCGCGATGGCGGAGGCGGTGTCGGCCGGCCGCAAGGCCTACCTGGCGGGCCGGATCGCCGAGCGGCTGTATGCCGATGCGTCCTCGCCGGACTACGGCCAGATGGGCTTCGACCGCGGACCGGACTCCAGTCGCACGCGTTCCTGAGATCTCCGCGTTACGGTGGCGGCGATGGCGTCCAACCCCGCGGAGTCCGAACCCGACGCCCTGGTCGACTTCACCCAGGTCCCGCGCCGGCTGCAGACAGCGGTGGTCGTCTCGGCTGCGCTGGCGCTGCTCGGCTGCGTCGTCGACGGCGCCATCAACGGGCTCACCTTCGCACTGATGGGCCGCTGGGGCGGCATCTTCGTGCTGGTGGCGTTGTTGTCGGGAGCAGCCGTCACCGCGATCCATGCGCTCGGTGGTGCCGACCGGGCGGGGCAGCGCGGGGAACGACTGGCCGGCCCCGACGTCGGGCTGTCCCCGCGCCGCTTCGAGGGCCGTGGGCTGCTCCACAAGGCGGACGCCGTCAGCGCTGCCGCGGCCACGGGCTCCGCTGCCTCGACCGACGAACCGGAGCTGGACGACACGCAGCGTCTGGACCCGGTCCAGCCTGACCCGGCCGCGGACGAGAGTCAGACGACCAACCCCGATGCACCCCGCTGACCGCGCCGCTCGTCTGGCGGACGCCTACCTGTATCTCTGCACGCCACTGCGGGACGACCTGCCCGAGTTCCTCGATGCCGTCCTCGCGGGGGGCGTGGACATCGTGCAGTTACGGGACAAGAACGCCGAACGGGCGGAGCAGGTGGCTGCCTGTCCCTTGTTCCGCGAGGCCTGCGACCGTCACGAGGCGCTGTTCGTCGTCAACGACGACCCGGACGTGGCGCTCGAGGGTGCTGCTGACGGTGTCCACGTCGGGCAGGACGATCTGCCGCCCCGGGCCGTCCGGGACCTGGTCGGCGAGGCGGTCCTGATCGGCCGCTCGACCCACTCGCAGGATGAGGTGGATCAGGCCCTGACCGAACCCTGCGACTACTTCGCGGTCGGCCCGGTCAGCGCCACGCCCACCAAGCGGGGACGGCCGGGGATCGGGCTCGAGCCGCTGCGCCATGCGGCCACGGTGGCAGACCGGCCGTGGTTCGTGACCGGTGGGATGGCGCCGGACACCGCCCACGCCGTGCTGCAGACCGGCGCCACTCGACTGGTGGTGGTCCGGGCCCTCACCGAGGCGCCCGACCCGCAGACGGTCGCCGCAACCCTCACCGGGATGCTGCGGTAGCTGGGCTACGCCGTCAGGTTCCCGACCAGGTCCCGCAGGATCTCGACCGGCATCGGCCCGTCCAGGCGGTCCACGATCACGCCGTCGGCTCCGATGGTGAACAGCCACGGCTCGGTCGGCAGCCCCCAGTCGGCCACCGCCGGCACGACGGGTACGCCAGCCACGGCCCCGCCGGTCGGCTCCTCCGCGTAGATCTCGGAGTGGATGAAGGCGACGTCGCCCCAGTCCTCCTCCTCGCGGATGGTCTCGAGGGTGGCTACGGACGGCCCACAGACCGCGGTCTGGCAGAACTGGGGTGTGGCGAACATCATCACGACCGGCTGACCCGCCGCCAGCGCCTCGTCGAGGCTCACCTCGTGCATCCCGCACGGTGGATCCTGGGTGCAGAGCGAGAAGACGCCGAGGTCCTCCTCGACGGTTGCCGTCTGGGCGCTCACGGCCATGGCACCTGGGATCAGCGGCTCGCCCTCGTCTGGGCTGCGGACCTGTGAGTTGCTCGGGTCCACGACCTGGATGGCGTTGACCCCGAAACCGGACTCGGTGAGGGCGACGATCTCGAACAGCCCCGGTTCCTCGAGGGCGGTCTGGAGGTAGTAGACACCCTGACCGGTGTCGACAGCGGGGGAGAAGGTCGGCGTCAGCGGGCCGGCGATCACCTCGCCGGTCTCGTCCGGGGTGGTGGCCACGCGCCGGAGGTAGATGTCCACCTCCTGGTCCTCGGCCAGCGGTGACATGTCGCTGTTGGTCAGCCCGAAGGCGAGCCACCGCTCCGGGCCGGTGAGCAACTCCAAGGAGGCCAACTGCACGAAGTAGGCCTGGTCGTCGCTGGAGGGCGGGAGTTCAGCCCTCTCACCGTCCGCGGCACCGCCGCACGCAGTGGCGACGAGGCCCGTGGTGGCGGCGAGAGTGGCGGTTCGAATGAACTGGCGTCGATCCATCCTGCCCGAGCCTAACTCGCGCACTCCACGGTCGTCAGCCATGGGCAACCGACCGGTCCATCGTGTCAGACTTGGGTGACGTGAAGCAGCGAGCGGCGGGTCGTGCCCTGGGTCTCCTCCTGGCCCTGGTCTGCGTGGCCGCGTCCTGTCAGGGCGGCCAGCAGGAGCCGCCCATCCGCATCGGGGCCGGGTCGACGGGTGAGCAGCAGATCCTGGCGGCCCTGACGGCCGAGGTCCTGTCCCGCAAGGACATCGACGCTGAGATCGTCCCGGAGCTGGGGGACAGTCGTGACGTACGGGACGAGGCGCTGGCCGGGCGGGTCGATGTGTACTGGGACTACTCGGGTGCGGCCTGGGCGCTGTCCCTTGGGGCCCTGGCACCCCCGGTCGACCCCCTCGAGTCCTTCGAGGCGGTTGCTGCCGAGGAGGCGGAGAACGGCCTGGAGTGGCTGGGCCCCCCGCAGATCGACGTCCGCCTGGCGTTCTTCGTGCCAGCGGGCGCGGTGCCGCCCGACACCGATCCGACCCTCTCCTGGCTGGCCGGCGCGCTGGCGGATGGCAGTGGCGCGCTGTGCGCCGACCCCGAGTACCTGGCCGCGCCCTCGGGCTACGCCTACCTCGCTGACAGCTACGCGATCTCCGCCCAGTCGGTGACCACCAGCGCCATGGTCGAGGACGCGGCGCTGCGCGGCATCGCCGACGGGACCTGTCAGACGGCCCTGTCCACCCAGGGGTCGGGTCTGGCGCGAACACTCGGCCTGACGGCCCTCCGAGACGACCTCGGCGTCTTCCCGGCCCAGGTGCTCTCACCCGTGCTCGTCGAGGGTGGGCGCGCCGACCAGCCCGGCCCCCGTGATGCCTTGACCGATCTCGGTCGACTGCTGGGAGAGAACGATCTGGCCAACCTCAATGCGGCAGTCGAGTTGGGTGAGGCGCCCGACGCCGTGGCGGTCGCCTTCCTCGACGCGCGAGAATCGGATCAGTAGGAATCGGATCTCCAGGCGGTACGGTCCAAGACGTGGAACGTCTGAGCCTGACCGATCAGGTCGCCGAGGCCATTCGCGGTGAGATCCTGAATGGGGACCTGGCGCCCGGGCATTCGCTCCGCGAGGTTGCGCTGTCCGAACGGCTTGACGTCGGCCGCTCGACGGTCCGCGAGGCGATCCGGATGCTGGTCTCCGAGGGCCTGGTGTCCCAGCAGCACCATCGGGGATCAGAGGTCACCCGGCACACCCCGGCCGACGTCGAGGACCTGATCAACGCACGGGTCATGATCGAGCGCCACGTGGCCACGGTCGGGGTGGGGGACACCGCGGAGGCCGAGCGTGCCCTGGCCGACCTCGAGGTCGCCGTTCGCGGCAAGGACTGGCGAGCTGCAGCCGCCGCGGACGAGGCATTTCACCGCGCACTGGTGATGTCGATCGGCTCCGAGCGGGTGGGCGCCTTCCACGCACAACTCGCCGGAGAGATGCGGCTTCTCCTCACCACGGCCGCGCGCTACTCCCCGGAACCGGACAAGGTCGCAGAACACGCGCGGCTGCTCGAACTCGCGACATCAGGGGACCAGCAGGCCTACCTGGACGCGGCGATCCACCACATCACCCGGTCACGCCCGACGTTGGTCGACGTGGCGACGCGCATGGCCGGGATCGCCGAGACCGCCTGAGCTCATGGACAGGGGCTGGTCTTCACAACCATGGTCTGATAGATTGTCTGACAATCAGACGATTCTTGACGAAGGAAGGTGAAGCCGTGTCCGACCTGACCTGGGGACAGCGCTACGCGATGTGTGCGCCGACGTTCTTCGACGTGGTGTACAGCATCAACCCGTGGATGGGCGGCACGGTCGATCCGGACGTCGCCATGACGCAGTGGGAGACGCTGGCAGCCGCGATCAGGATGGCCGGTGGCGAGGTCGACGTGGTCCAGCCGATGGCTGATCTGCCGGACATGGTGTTCGTGGCCAACGCCGGCGTCGTCAGCGGGCCGGCCTTCATCCCCGGAGCGATGCGCTACCCGGAACGGGCCCCGGAGACCGCCGCGTTCGTCCAGTGGGCCGGGGCGGTCGGCTTCACCGTCGAGCGGCTGCCCGAGGGAGCGGTGTTGGAGGGGACGGGCGACGCCATGCCGCTGGGCGACGTGGTCGTCAGCGGATACGGCGCCCGGACCAATCGAGCCGCTCACGCCGCGCTCACGCGGTTGACGGACGTCGAGGTCGTCCCCGTTCGACTGCAGGATCCACGGTGGTACCACGTCGACCTCACCCTGTGCCCCCTGGACTCACGGCGGGCGATGGTGTACCCCGAGGCGTATGACCGTGCCGGCGCCGCAGCCGTGATCGCCCACATCGCCGAGCCGCTGGTACTGACCGAGGCGGAGGCGGCAACCTTTGCCGCCAACTCCATCGTGGTTGGACGGACTGTCATCATGCCGGCCTGCCCGCCGCGAGTCGGACGACTGCTGGAGGCCTGGGGCTTCGACGTGGTGGTCGTCGACGTCGGGGAGTTCCAGAAGGCCGGCGGGGCGGTGCGGTGCCTGACGTTGCCGCTCGACACCTCGATCGGCCGCGACCGCGTCGCACAGATGGAGGTTGCCTGATGGTGTCGGAGTCCCTGGAACTGGAGCGCCGCCACGGCGCCAACAACTACCACCCGTTGCCGGTCGTCATCAGCACCGCCTCCGGCGCCTACGTCACCGACGAGGACGGGCGGCGCTACCTGGATGCCCTGGCCGCCTACTCCGCCGTGAACTTCGGGCACGGCCACCCACGCCTGATCGAGGCAGCCAGGAGGCAGCTGGATCGGGTCACGCTGACCAGCCGGGCGTTCCACAACGACCAGCTCGGTCACTTCTGCGCCGAGCTCGCCGAGCTCTGCGGGATGGACCGGGTCCTGCCGATGAACACGGGCGCCGAAGCCGTCGAGACGGGCATCAAGACCGCCCGCAAGTGGGGGTACGAGGTGAAGGGCGTCCCGGACGGCCAGGCCGAGATCATCGTCGCCGATGGCAACTTCCACGGCCGCACCACCACGATCATCTCCTTCTCCGATGACCCGTCCGCACGCGACCACTTCGGCCCCTACACCCCAGGCTTCGTCCGCGTGCCCTACGGCAGCGTCGAGGCCATCGCGGCCGCCATCACCCCGAACACCGTGGCCGTGCTGATCGAGCCGATCCAGGGCGAGGCCGGTGTCGTGATCCCCCCGGAGGGCTTCCTGCAGTCCCTCCGGAGGCTGTGCAACCAGGAGAACGTGCTCTTCATCGCCGACGAGATCCAGGCGGGTCTGGGTCGCACGGGTCGCACCTTCGCCTGTGACCACGAGGACGTGCGGCCCGACCTGTACCTGCTCGGCAAGGCACTGGGTGGCGGGATCGTCCCCGTGTCCGCGGTCGTGGGTCGGGACGACGTCATCGGCGTCTTCGGGCCTGGTCAGCACGGCTCCACGTTCGGCGGGAACCCGCTGGCCTGCGCCGTCGGTCGTGAGGTCATCGCCATGCTCGGGGAGGGGACCTATCAAGCCAATGCCGCCGCGCTGGGTGAGCGGATGAAGCAGCGCCTCGACGCCGCCGTTCTGCCGGGTGTCAAGGAGGTCCGCGCTCGCGGCCTCTGGCTCGGCATCGAGAGGACCGACGCGGAGCCACCGGCCCGCCGGTTCTGCGAGGCGCTGCTGACCGCTCAGGCCCCGGGGCCCGCTGGTCCGGCAGGTCTGTTGGCCAAGGACACCCACGAGACCACGATCCGCCTGGCCCCGCCGCTCGTCATCACGGCGGAGGAGGCTGACTGGATCGTCGACCAGCTGGTGGCGGTGCTCGCCGCCTAGACGGCCTGATCGGCTACGCGCGCCTCCAGCTTGTCCAGCGCCATGGTCCAGCCGGCAGCGCCAGGGGAGTCCGCCGGGACACCGACGTGGGTCATCCGCAGGTGCGTGCCGCCGTCGTCGGTTGTGGTCAGCTCGACGATGATCTCGGTGGTCTCGGGGTGGCTGTCAGGCATGCCCATCGCGGCAGGGGAGAGGACGTTGCCCTCGGCGTCCGCCACGCTCTCGGTGTAGACCAGCCGGGTCGGCCGCTCCACCTCGAGGTAGCGGCCGACGAACCACATCTGCATGGGGCCGTCAGGGGTCTGCACCTCCATGCAGATCTTGCGGTCGCCGTCCACGCGAACGTCCATCTCGGCAGTGGGGATGGTGGCGCCCGTGGGGCCGTACCAGGCGGCGAAGTGCTCGGACTCCGCCCACATCGACCAGACCAGGTCGATGTGGGCCGGCAGGGTCCGCTCGAGCACGACAGCGGGTTCGGTCTGGTTGTCGGGTGTGGTTGTGTCGGTCATGGGGTGGTGCCTTCCTGTGGTGTCGGGTTGGGTGCGGTCGGGGGGTCGTCGGTCAGGCGATCCAGATAGGCGGCAAGGCGGTCGAGCCGGTCCTCCCAGATGGGGCGGTACTGCTCGGCCCAGTCCGAGACGGCTTCCAGTGGCGCCGGGTCCAGCACACAGGGCCGGAACTGCGCTCGTTGTCCCTGCACGACCAGGCCGGCGTCCTGCAGGACCCGGATGTGGCGTGACACGGCGGGCAACGACATGTCGAAGGGTTCGGCCAACTCACTCACGCTGGCTTCCCCGTGCGCCAACCGGGCGAGGATGGCCCGGCGTGTGGGGTTGGCCAGCGCGGCGAACGTCTCACTCAGGTGGTCGTCGTCCAGGATCGCGGGCATGACCAGTAGTAAACCATCATGTTAATTAACATGCAAGCTAAATATTGCCCATCCCTTGCAGTCTGAAATCGAACACATGTACGATGCTTGATCCCTGTAACGGGATGAGACGCGAAAGGTGTGGTCGTGACCAAGCGGTATCGAGAGGCGGTGGAGGTGGAGACAGCCGCTGGTCGAGATTCCGACGGGGGAGCGCCGACCAGGTTCACGTGGCGGGAGGGGCGGTATCAGGTGGTCACGGTGCTCGGTCACTGGCGGGAGGACGCCGGGTACTGGGCAGGTGGCGGGGTCGAGGTCCCGCAGCGTGATCTGTGGCGGGTCGAGGCACGTCGCGGCGTGTCCTCGCACGGGATCTATGAGTTGGTCTGTGAGGACCTGACGAGTCCGGTGGACGACGGGGATGCGGGTGTGGGGGTCACCTGGCGGCTCGATCGGGTCTGGGACTGACTGGCCTGATCGGTGGGCACAGCAAGCGGGGCGGCACCGTGTGGTACCGCCCCGCGCTGGATCAGGTGAGGAAGAGAGGGTTAGCCGTCCTCGCCCTCAGCCTCGTCCATGGCTTCCTCGCCCTCTTCCATGGCTTCGTCGCCGGCCTCTTCAGCCTCGTCCATGGCGTCCTCACCAGCCTCTTCGGCCTCGTCCATGGCTTCCTCGCCCTCTTCCATGGCTTCGTCGCCGGCCTCTTCGGCCTCGTCCATGGCGTCCTCACCAGCGTCCTCGACCTCGCCGGTTCCCTCCTCGACGTCCTCCTCGAGGCCATCGGTGGTGTCGTCGCAGGCAACGAGGCCCAGGGCGAGCAGCAGGGTCATGAGCAGAATGGTCACGCGGTTCTTCATTGGATTGATCTCCTCTGAATCGGTTACCACCAGCCCTAGCCGGTTCTGTGCGGGCTGAATCGGCCCGAATGGCCAATACCATCGTCCGGACAGCCAACCCGAGGACCCCCCAAATGGCCGACACCATCACCACCCCGCAGGTCGCTCCTGACATCGATGAGGAGACCCGCGTCGATCAGCACCTGGACCCCGTCGAGCCGGGTGACCACGACCGGTTCGCGCACTACGTGTTCGGGCGCAACCCCAGGGCCAAGGTCACCAAGGCGATGGTCACGGGCACCCCCATCCGGGCGCTGTGCGGCAAGAAGTGGGTGCCCAGCCGGGACGGCTCGAAGTTCCCCGTGTGCCCCGACTGCATCAAGATCAAGAACCGCATGATGCGCGGAGGGGACGACGCGGGGGAGTAGCGGCTACTCGCCGCTGTTCTGCTTCGAGCCGGTCAGCTGCGCAAAGCCCGACCCGTCTTCGAGCGGCTCCCCGACCAGCAGGCAGACGATCTCACGATCGTTCGCGTTGTCCCAGGAGTCCTGGCTCGGCGTCAGCGAGCTGGCCCAGATCGCCGACGACTCGTAATCCGTGCCCACGTAGTTCGCGAACTCATCGCCCTGGCACCGCTGTGACGCGAACTCCGACACCGCGGTCTGGTTGAAGGGGGCGTCCTCCCCATCGGGCATCTGCGGCAGCGCGAAGACCTCGGCGTCGTGCGGCTCCGCGCAGTCAACCGTGTCGTAGTCGGTGATCTCCTCGCCGTCGGGCAGGTTCACGCACTCGCCGATCGTGAACTCCACGACCGAGGGTGTGCAGGCTGCGACGAGCACCGCCAGAGCGGCGATGGTGAGCAGCAGACGGGCGAAGGAATGACGGGGCAGGTGGGCAAGATGGCGCACGACAGGCGGCCTTTCTCGGTGATACGGATGCAGCAGCCCCGCATAGGGTATGACCTAGCCAGACCACCGCCATGGAGGGCCATCCGTTGAGCGACACCCGAGACCCCAGCCGCATCATCACCGACGGGATGCCGACCCAGCTCCCCGACAACGACCCGGACGAGACGCGGGAGTGGATGGACTCGCTCGATGCCGTCATCCGCGAGCACGGTCGTGATCGCGCCCGGTACCTGATGCTGCGGCTGCTCGAGAAGTCCCGAGAGAGTGGCGTCGGGGTCCCGGGCCTGCGCTCGACCGACTACATCAACACCATCCCACCGTCGCGTGAGCCCGACTTCCCGGGCGATGAACACGTCGAACGGCGGATCAGGTCCTACATCCGCTGGAACGCCGCCGTCATGGTCACCCGGGCGCAGCGGCCGGGCGTCGGGGTCGGCGGCCACATCGCCACCTACGCCTCCGCAGCAAGTCTGTACGAGGTCGGCTTCAACCACTTCTTCCGCGGCCGCCAGCACGACGGTGGGGGCGACCAGATCTACATCCAGGGGCACGGCTCTCCCGGCATCTACAGCCGGGCCTACCTCGAGGGGCGGCTGACCCAGGACCAGCTGGATCTGTTCCGCCAGGAGAGCCAGGAGGGAGCGCTGTCCTCCTACCCCCACCCGCGCCTCATGCCGGACTTCTGGGAGTTCCCCACCGTCTCGATGGGCCTCGGGCCGATCAACTCCATCTATCAGGCACGGTTCAACCGCTACCTGCACAACCGGGGGCTGAAGGACACCTCGCAACAGCGGGTCTGGGCGTTCGTCGGTGACGGCGAGATGGACGAGCCCGAGTCACAGGGTGCGCTGACCGTCGCGGGACGCGAGGAGCTCGACAACCTGACCTGGGTCCTCAACTGCAACCTCCAGCGCCTGGACGGCCCGGTCCGGGGGAATGGCAAGGTGATCCAGGAGTTCGAGGCGCTGTTCCGCGGTGCCGGCTGGAACGTCATCAAGGTCGTCTGGGGCCGCAAGTGGGACCAGCTGCTGTCCGTCGACGTCAATGGTGCGCTGGTCGAGCGCATGAACAACACCCCCGATGGGCAGTTCCAGACCTACACCACCAAGGACGGCCAGTACATCCGGGAGCACTTCTTCAACACCCCGGAGCTGACGCGGATCCTGGAGCAGTCCGGTCTGACGGAGGAGGACCTGCCGGTCCTGGATCGTGGTGGCCACGACTACCGGAAGGTGTATGCGGCGTTCAAGGCCGCGGTGGAGCACACCGGCCAGCCGACCGTGATCCTGGCCAAGACAATCAAGGGCTGGACCCTGGGGCCGGACTTCGAGGCCCGCAACGCGACGCACCAGATGAAGAAGCTGACCCAGAAGGCCCTCAAGGGATTCCGGGACCGGCTCTACCTGGACATCCCGGACGCCGACCTCGAGGGTGACCTGCCGCCGTACTACCACCCGGGCGAGGACTCCGAGGAGATCGCCTACATGATGGAGCGGCGGGCCGAGCTCGGTGGCTCGATGCCCTCGCGGAAGTACACCGAGGTGCAGCTGGAGCTGCCGAAGCCCTACGTCTACGACGAGCTCAAGCAGGGGTCGGGCAAGCAGGAGGTCGCCACCACGATGGCCTTCGTGCGGCTGCTGAAAGACCTGTTCAAGGAGGACGGGATCGGCCGTCGGATCGTCCCGATCATCCCCGACGAAGCCCGCACCTTCGGGATGGACTCGCTGTTCCCGACCGAGAAGATCTACTCGCCGCACGGGCAGACCTACGAGGCCGTCGACAAGGCGATGCTGCTGTCCTACAAGGAGTCGACTGACGGGCAGATCCTGCACGAGGGGATCACCGAGGCCGGGTCGATGGCGAGCTTCACCGCAGCGGGGTCGTCGTACGCCACCCACGAGACGCCGGTCCTGCCGATATACATCTTCTACTCGATGTTCGGGTTCCAGCGGACGGCGGACGCCATCTGGGCGGCAGCCGACCAGCGCTGTCGCGGGTTCCTGCTCGGCGCCACGGCCGGTCGGACCACGCTCAACGGAGAGGGGCTGCAGCACCAGGACGGCCACTCGCTGCTGTACGCGCTGACCAACCCCGCTGTGGAGGCTTTCGACCCGGCCTTCGCCTACGAGGTGTCGATGCTGGTCGAGGACGGCATCAACCGGATGATGGGCGAGGATCCGGAAGACGTCATGTACTACATCACCCTGTACAACGAGCCGACGACCCAGCCGGCACTGCCGGAGGGTGTGCAGGCCGAGGACGTGCTGGACGGCATCTACCGCTTCTCGGAGTTCGCCGACGAGCGGACCCATCGCGTCCAGCTGTTGAGCAGCGGCTCGGCCATGCCGGCAACCATCAAGGCCCAGCAGCTGCTGGGTGAGGACTGGGACGTGGCCGCCGACATCTGGTCAGTACCAGGATGGACCCAGCTCCACCGCGACGGCGTGGCCTGCACCACGACCAACCGGGACCACCCGACGGCCGAACCGAAGGTGCCGCTGATCACCCAGAAGCTGAACGAGTCACGTGGTGGACCGTTCGTTGCAGTGACCGACTACCAGAAGGCCGTCCCCGGTCTGGTGGAGCCGTTCGTGCCTGGCTCGTTCGGCATCCTCGGCACCGACGGCTTCGGGCGCTCCGACACCCGGGAGGCGCTCCGGCGGATCTTCCGCATCGACGCCGAGTCGATCGTCGTCGCCGCCCTCTACGAGCTCAGCAAGGTGGGCGAGGTCGAGTCAGACATCGCCGCGAAGGCCATCGAGACCTACGGGATCGACCCTGAACTGCGGGTCTGGGACGAGTTCCACGACCTGTAGTCGTCCGGAGCCGCTCGTCGCAGGACGCGCGGTAGGTCAGAGATCGAATGCGGGCTCGACGGTGATCGTGGTCACCGGGAGGCCTGAACGCCGCTCCAGCGCCGCAGGGAGGTCCTGCTTCAGCCAGCGCGAGATGCCCGGCTCCAGCGTGCAGACGAGGATCTCGGTCACCGGCTCCTCCTGCAGGGCTCGTCCGGCCGCGACGAACGGATCGGGGTCGCCGACCGAGCCGTGAGCCGGGATGCCGAGCGCTCGCAGTTCCGACAACGCCTTGCGAAGACGCCACCTGGCCTGGGCCACCCCGACGTCGTCGCTGCGGACGTCCTGTCCCGGCTCGAGGTGCCCCAGCCCCTCCGAGGCCACGAGGTGGGTCGACGGAGTGGCCGGCACGACCAGGAAGACGGCCAGGTCGCCGTGTTCCCGCTGGCGGGCCTCCAGCACCTCACCCAACGAGCCGGAACCGATCGTCTGGTTCGCCACGATGAGGATCGTGTGCGTGTCCTCCTGATCCGCGGCCGCCCGATACAGCGGCTCGACCTCGTGGACGCCGGGATAGCGGATCTGCTCCAGCATCTCGTGCGGCACGTGATGGTCGTGGTCCATGTGGTCGACCAGCTCTGCCGAGGTCACGAAGCGCAGTGGGCAGCGAGGACAGGTGTGAATGGCCATGATCTACCTCCACAGGAACCATGCTCCTCCGCCCCGGGGTTGGTCAAGGTCGGATGGTGTGGCCGGGCAGGCCGGACGTCCCGGCGAGGCCGCGGTCCGCGTCAGCTGGCCGGCGTCGCGAGGTGCCGCTTAGCCTGGCCCAGCAGGCGTCGACCTGGTCCGACGACGAGAGTCGCGGCGATCAGCAGGCCGATCACGCCGAGCACGGTGAGTGAGGTGTCGAAGTTGGTGCCGTCGCTGGTCGCCGCCAGGATCGTGGGCACGCCGAAGCCGAGGTAGGTGACGGCGTAGAAGGTCGCGACGATCGCGCCGCGGGTGGCGGGATCGGCCAGGATCGTGGCGGCCGTCAGTCCGGCGGCCAGCGTCAGGCCGTAGCCCGCACCGAGGAGCGCAGCGGCGGGGAGCAGCACCAGCGGCTCCTCCAGGCGGCCGCCGAGCACGCCGGTGCCGATCCCGACCGCGCCGAGGGCGGCTCCAAGGGGAGCGGCACGCGTGGGACCCACGCGCTTCTCGACCTGCTGGATGAGGACGCCGGCGGTCATGGTGATCCCACCGACCACACCCGTGATGGCCAGGTCGCGGCCCGGCATGGCGTCCTGCAGGCGCAGCGGGAGGACTGTGAGGGCGGTGGAGGGGAAGGTGAAGACGCACAGTCCGGCGGGGACGGCGAAGGCGAGGAAGGCGGCTCTGGCTCGGGCTGGTACACCCAGGTTGAGCAGCGGGCTGGCGGGATCTCGGTCGAGGTGGGTCTCCCGCACATCCCACAGCAGCAGGAGGCCGATGACGACCAGCAACAGGTGCACCGCGTAGGAGAGGTGGAGGGGCCAGGGTGCGTACTGGCCGAGCAGTCCGGAACTGAGCGGTCCGAGGGCGAAGCCCATCGAGAGGGCCGTCGTGGCCTTGCGAGCGGCCGTGCCGGGGTCGGTGACCAGCTCGCTCATCCACGCACTGCCGACGCTGAAGACCGCGCCGCTGACCATGCCCTGCAGCAGCCGGCCAACGAACAGCAGCGGAACGGAGTCTGCGGCACCCAGGAAGATCGCCGAAGCCAGCCCGGAGACGATCGCGAAGGGGATGACGACGGCCCGCCTGCCATAGCGGTCGGAGGCGGGGCCGGCGATGAACAGGGTCGGGACCAGTCCGACGGCGTAGATCCCGAACAGGACCGTCAGGACCGTGGGGGAGAGATCCAGCTGCGTCCGGTAGAGCAGGAGGAGCGGGGTCGGGACGTTGGTGCCATGGGCGACCGCGAAGAGCGCGAGCGCAAGAGCGGTGGACTGCGTGAGGCGGGACAGGCCGGCAGCGTATCGCGATCACCTCGTGGCGGGGAACCTCACCTCGTGGCGGGGAACTTCACCTCGTGGCGGGGAACCTGACCTCGTGGCGGGGAACTTCACCTCGTGGCGGGGAACCTCACCTCGTGGCGGGGAACCTGACCTCGTGGCGGGGAGCTTCACCTCGTGGCGGGGAACTTCACCTCGTGGCGGGGAACTTCACCTCGTCGCGGTGTCGGCGCGCCGGATCCAAGCTGGGTCAGGTTCCCCTCGGCCGAGCGAGGTTCCCCACGGCTGAGTCAGGTTCCCCACCCGGGGGGTTCAGCGGAGGAGGAACCCCGTCCCCATCGGGTCCCGCGGGTCCAACCTGAAGGTATGCGTGCCCGTGGCGAAGGCCGACCCTGCGACCGTCGTCGTCACCGCCGGATGGTCGCCGACCGTCGTGGTCCCGGTCACCACGCCGGTCATGACCGAGTCGACGATGGAGAGGTTGACCAGCTCCTGCCCCTCCGCCAGCTGACCAGCAGCGTGCAGGACCGCCAGGCGGGCCGAGGTGCCACTCCCCGTCGGTGACCGGTCGACCTCGCCGTCGGCGAACACGGTCACGTTGCGCTGGATGATCGCGTCCGACCCGAGGCCCGGCGGCAGTTGCTCCAGGTCGACCTCAGCCGGATCGACCTCCTCCACCAGGATCACCCCGTAGATGTCCGCAAGCCGCTCGTCATCGGGGTGCACGGGCCCACCCGAGGCGTTGATCTCCTCCTTCATGCCACGGCAGAGCTCGATGATGACCGGGAGGTCGCGCGGTGTGACCGACAGCCCGAAGTCCCCAGCCGTGAACACCGCGTAGAACGCGCCGCCGAACGCCACCGCCCCTGCGGCGTGGCCCCCATCGGTCAGGGGTGCCTGCACGGTCGAGGCGACGAAGGCGGGGACGTTGTCGAACGACACCCGTTCGACGCCCTGGGGACCGAGGGTCACGGTCACCGGGAGTCGGCCGGAGGGGACGTCGATGGCGAACGAGACCTCCGAGGCGCCAGCCGGCGTCGGGACACGCCCGGACTCGACCGCCCAGGTCGCGAGGGCGATCGTGCCGTGGCCGCAGGCCGTGGAGTACCCCTCGTTGTGGAAGAAGACCACGCCGAGTGCGGCACCCTCGTCATCAGGGGGTGTGACGAAGCCGCCGTACATGTCCGCGTGGCCGCGCGGCTCGTTCACCAGCAGCTGCCTGACCTCGTCGAGGTTGTCCCCCGCCCAGAGCCGACGCTCGGCCACGGTCCCGCCGACCAGGTCTGGGACGCCACCCGTCACGATGCGGAAGGGCTCGCCACCGGTGTGGTAGTCCTCGGTCGTGATCGGGCCGAACGGCCAAGCGGCTTCTGGATCGGCGGTCACAACGGCACCTCGCCTGCCGGCGGTCGAGGGCCGGCCTGCAGCACCTCGACGCGACCGATCAGATCCTCGCTGTCGTAGCTGCGGCACACCTCGGGGAAGTCCGCCGTCGGTCCGGACCACTCGAGGTCATCGACCGTGGTGCCCAGATCGGCATCGTCCACCAGCGTGGCGAGCGTGCGGAAGAGCAGCGCCTCAGCCCGCTTCTCAGCGAGGGTCTCGCCCAGACGGGCTGCCCCGCGAATGCCGCCACCCCAGCGCTCGGGGTCGGCCGGAATCTGGTCGATGTGCCCGAAGCGCGTCAGCAGCTTGGCCGCCGTCTTGGCACCGAATCCGGCCAGACCCGGGAAGCCGTCGGCGGAGTCGCCGACCAACGCCAGCCAGTCCGGGATGGATGCCGGCGGCACCCCCGTCTTCTCGAAGACGCCGTCGGCGTCACGCACGGTGCTGCGCATGCGGTCCCACTGGATCACCCGCGTCCCACGGACGCACTGGCCGAGATCCTTGTCCGGGGTGGCGATGATGACCCGCTCCACGCGCTCGTCCGCGTCGGCCTGAGCCGCCGCCGAGGCCAGAGCATCGTCGGCCTCGAGCTCGACCATCGGCCAGACCACCAGGCCGAGGGACCGCAGGGCGTCCTCCAGCGGCTCGAACTGGTTGGTCAGCTCAGCGGGCAGGCCCTCGCCGGACTTGTAGGTCGGCCACAGCGCGTTGCGGAAGCTCTCGATCACGTGGTCGGTCGCCACACCGACGTGGGTCGCGGGGGTGTCGTCGGGGCCGCCCCGTTCGAGCAGCCACACCATGCTGCGCAGGACACCCCGGACGGCGCCGCGCTCGAGGTCGGTGTTGTTCGGGGCGTGGTGGTGACGGAACAGCTCGAAGGTGCCGTCGACCAGGTGCACATCCATTGGCGGCGAGACGCTCGTCATCGGTCGCGGTGTCGTCCGATCAGCCGGTGATGACGCCGTCCCCGCCGATGAGCAGCAGCAGACCGGAGGCGATGACGATGACGGCGACCACGATGGCCCACTGGATCCGCGCTCGCCGGTTCGCGCGCTTCAGCTCCCGGGCCCTCACCTGCCCTCGCCGCGGTGTCGGACGGTCCTTCGGAGGGGTGTAGCCGGGGTCTGCTGCCGTGTCATCGCTCATGCTGCCCGATCTTGACGGCATCCGTGGACCACTTCAACCCGACGGCTGCGAGGGGCCGGGCCCCCAGCCATCGGGATGGACACCTCCGGGGACCACATCGCTGTCGGGGTACGGCGTCCTGGTCAGGACGAAGGAGGCCAGATCCAGGTGTGTCAGCCGTGCCTCGGCATCACGGACCGGTTGCAGGACCTCCCCGGCGTAGTAGGCGTCCTGCCCGACCCAGGGAGCCTGCGGTCCCGACCGGGTGAACCGGGACCCTCGACCGTGCTCGCCCTGCGGGGTGAGGACCAGGGTCTCCTCGGGGGTCCCGGTGATGCGCAGGGTCAGAGGGGTCGGACCCCAGTACCAGGTGCCGGCCAACTCCCGGACGTCGACCGGGATCTCCCGCGGCTGCCAGACGGTCGGCTGCCGTGGGAAGGCCTCCTCGACCATCGACCGGACATCGGCCATGAGCGCGCGGTCCAGGCCGGCCGTGCTGTTGGTCGCCACCGTGACGCACACGTCGGTCTCGGGGTCGGCCTGCACGGCGGCCAGGAAGCCCGGCATCGAGCCGCCGTGGCCGACCCAGTGGGAGCCCGTGTCATGAAAGACCTGGAGCCCGAGGCCGTGGGCGACCGTCCACGCCTGGCCGGGGGTGTCGTTGAGGGCTCCGGGCACCCGCATCTCGGCCAGTGTCTCGGGGCTCAGCACGTCGGCTTCGGTGACCTGACCGGCCAGGAAGGCGCCCCAGCGGAGCATGTCGGGCACGGTGGACCAGAGCTGCCCGGCCGGTGCCATGGCCCTGGCGTCGTGTTCCGGCTCGGCCAGGACGACGTCGGCAAAGGGATGGACGGCCTGTCCCGGGGCGGCTGGCTGGTGCGGTCGGGCGGTGGTCCGCGCCAGGCCCAGGGGTGTGAGGACGTCCCGTCCGATCACCGCATCCCAGGGCATGTCGTGGTGGTGGGAGAGGACGGCTCCGAGGATCGCGAAGCCCACGTTGGAGTAGTGGAACCGGCTGCCGGGGGTGTGCGGGTGGGGTCGGGCGGCGATGTCCGCGGCCAGGTCGGCCTCATCGCTGCCGGCGGTCCGCTCCCACCATGGCCCCTGGGTCTCGGCAGCCAGCCCTGCGGTGTGCATGAGGAGGTGACCGATCCGGATGTGCTCCAGCGTGGTCTTCGCGACGTCCCAGGCAGGACCGAGGTGGTCGGTGATCGGGTCCGTGAGCGTCAGCGTGCCGGCGTCCCGCAGCTGCATGATGGCGACGGCCACGACGGTCTTGGTGATCGAGCCGATCCGGTACTGCGTGTCGGAGGTGGGGGGGTGTCCCTCGACCAGCCCGGCTGCTCCGGTCCACAGCACCTGGTCGGCACGGGCCAACCCGGCCACGACCGACGGCAGGCGATGGCTGGACTGGGCCGTGGCCAGGCGATGGTCGAGGCGGAGCACGAGGTCCTCAGGGAGATCCATGACCACCAAGGGTGCCCGAGATGACACGGCCGGGTCGGTTGAGGCTGTCGACTCTCGGTCCACGACGAGGAGAAATCGTGTGACTGGTGAGCGGTGACGACACCACTGTGACCACGGTCAACACCTGAGGTTGCCCGGGTGGACCGAGAGTTTGAACGGCGTTGACGAGGGTGGTGTCACACCACACACTTACGGTCTATCGAACATACGTTCGACTCCTTGGACCAACTCGTGACCACCCCCTCCTTCACCCATCTGACCGCCCGGACCTGCTACTCGCTGCGGGACGGGGTCATCCGTCCACACGAACTGGCGCAGGCCACCGCCCGAATGGGGATGGCGGCTGTGGGGGTGACCGACCGCGCCGGACTCTACGGCGGGGTGCGGTTCGCGCAGGCGTGCCGCGCCGCCGGCGTCCGGCCCATCTACGGGGCCACCCTGGCGCTGGCGCCTGACGGTGGACGACCGGGCTGGGAGATCACCCGGGGGCCAGGGGTCGGGACACTCATGGGACCGGGGGTCGGGCGTGGCCTGGGAGGCCCATACGACAACGGCCGGTCCGGCATCGGTCGATCTGGTGTCCCGTCCGGCATCGGGTTCTCCGGCATCGGGTTCTCCGGCATCGGGTCAGGACGGGGGCAGGCGAAGGGCCCCGGCAGCGGTCAGGCATGGTTGGCCGACGACGCCGCTCAGGTAGCCCTCATCGCCGCCGACGAGGGTGGGTTCGCGACCCTCAATCGGGTCATCACCGATCACCACCTGGACAACCCGCGAGGGGCGCCACACCTCCGCTGGGACCATGTGGTCCACCGCTTGGGCAGCGCTGATCGGTGTGGTGGGGGTGCGGGCGTGTTCGTGCTGCTGGGGGACAACTCGCCGGTCGGCCGGCTGCTGGCGCAGGGCCGGCATGACGCCGCCCGGCAGGAGACCCGCCGGTGGCTGCACCTGCTCGGGCCAAAGCGACTGCTGATCGGGGTCACCCATCACCAGGCTCCCGGTGACGACGCGCGTGCCCGTGCTGCCTTCGCCCTGGCCGACGATCTGGGGCTGCGGGCGGTGGCCGACCAGCAGGCGCGGTACCTGCGGCAGCAGGACGCCCGGGTCGCCGACGTCATGGATGCCGTCCGGCAGCAGGTGCCGTTGGCGCAGCACCACTCCTCCCGTCGCAACGCCCAGGGGTTCCTGACGTCCCCGGCGCAGATGGCTGCGGTGTTCCGCGAACGCCCCGACGCCCTCCGCAACACCATGTGGGTGGCCGAGCAGTGCCACGTCGACATCGGTTTGGGACGGCTCCGGGTCCCCGACTTCGTCACCGGCCCGAGTGGCACCAATGACCCCGCGTGGGCCTTGGCCGAGCTGCGCCAGCGCTGCGAGCACGGACTGGTCGAGCGGTTCGGGACGGTGGCCGGCCGCTCGCAAGGTGGGTTCGAGGACGTCGGCCGCTCCGGTCACCTCCCCAGCACCCAGCAGCTGGACGACCTGCTGGACCGTGAGCTCGCGATGATCAAGCGCATGGGGCTGGCCGGGTACTTCCTGACCGTCGCCGAGATCATGGACCGGATCCGCAGCAAGGGGATCCTGGCGGCCTGTCGGGGGTCGGCGGCGAGCTCGCTGGTGACCTACGCGTTGCGGATCTCCGACGTCAACCCGATCACCCACGACCTGGCCTTCGAGCGGTTCATGAATCCCTACCGGGACGAACTGCCCGACATCGACATCGATGTCGAGTCCGCCCGGCGGGAGGACATCTACCGCGATCTGCTTGAGACCTACGGCGAAGACCGGGTCGCCTGCGTCGCGATGGTCGAGACCTTCAAGGCCCGCATGGCCATCCGCGAGGTCGGCAAGGCCATCGGGATGCCCGCCGGTGAGATCGACTACATCGCCAAGGCCTTCCCGCACGTGCGCGCCGGGGACGTGCGGCCAGCGCTCGATCATCTGCCCGAGCTCCAGGGGTTGAATCTGGACTCCGGCCACCTCCGCCTCCTCTTCGACGTCGTCGAGCGGCTGGACGGCTTCCCCCGCCACATCGCGCTGCACCCGTGCGGGATCATCCTGGCCGACTCGACCCTGCGCGACCTGGTGCCGATGGAGCGCTCTGCCCCTCGTGGGCCATCTGATGACGGCTTCGCGATGGCCCAGTACGACAAGGACGATGTCGAGGCGCTCGGCCTGTGCAAGCTGGACGTGCTGGCGATCCGGATGCTGTCGAGCATGGCTCACTGCATCGAGGAGGTCCGGGAGACCCGTGGGGCCGACATCGACTTCGACCACGTCGGCTGGGCCGACGGTGATACCTATGAGCTGATCCAGTCCACCCGGACCCTCGGCATGTTCCAGATCGAGTCGCCCGGTCAGCGCGAACTGGTCGGCAAGTTCCAGCCGGAGCACCTTGACGACCTGGTGGTGGACATCTCGCTGTTCCGGCCGGGTCCGGTGAAGGGCGACATGGTCAAGCCGTTCCTCAAGCGGCGTCATGGTGAGGAGGCGTCCGGCGTCCCCCACCCGATCCTCGAGCGGGCCCTCGGCGAGACCTTCGGCGTGATCGTCTACCACGAGCAGGTCATGCGGGCGATCTCGGCGGTGACCGGGTGTGATCTGGCGGAGGCGGATCTGGCCCGACGACGCTTGGGCGACCCGACCCAGTTGGAGCAGTTGGAGCGCTGGATCAAGCGAGGTGCGGCGGAGCGGGGGGTCCCGCCGGAGGTGGCGGAGTGGCTGTGGGTGAGCCTGGCCCAGTTCGCCTCGTTCGGGTTCTGCAAGGCCCATGCGGCGGCGTTCAGCGTGCCGACGTACCGCTCGGCGTGGCTGAAGGCCCACTTCCTGCCAGAGTTCGTCGCCGGCCTGCTGACCCACGACCCGGGGATGTACCCGCGTCGGCTGATCATGGACGACGCCCGCCAGTTCGGCGTGGCGATCCTGCCGCTGGACGTCAACCTCTCGGCCAGCGACTATCGCGTGGAGATCATCCGGGAGGACGAGGCCTACGCCCTGCTCGGCGTGGACCCGGACCGGTTGGCGGAGGCAGACGTGGCTCGCGGGCGGGGAGGGCCGGTCCGCGAACGTGGAACCTCACCTCATGGTGGGGAACCTGACCTCGCAGCGGGGAACCTGACCTTGCAGCGGGGAATCTCACCTCGACCTCAGGATGTGTGGACACCGCGGGGATGGTCCCGGGACGACGATGGGGCACTGCTCCCTCCGGCGGGGTTCGACAAGGGGAAGGCAGAACCGGGGTGGCGCTACGCGATCCGGATGGGCCTCCAGGACGTCGAGCGGATCGACGAGTCGATGATCAACTCCCTGCTGCTCGGCCGCCCCTTCACCTCGGTCGGTGATCTGCGGCTGCGGGCCCGACTGTCCAAGCCGGTGGTCGAGTCCCTCACCCATGCGGGTGCGCTGGACGTCATCGGCGGGATCGGATCTGCCACCGTGCGTGTCCCCTCAGTCCCATCATCCGGACCCAGAGGACACGCACCGGGGTCTGGGACGGAGCAGACGACCAAGACCCGCCGTGATCTGCTGCTGGAGGTGGGGGAGCGCTGGAGTGGGTTGAAGCGCCACGCCGTCTCGCGTCCGGACCAGCCGCAGCAGCTCGGCCTGCTCGAGCCGGAGGAGGCGCTCGGCCTACCCGCGTACCGGCCGAGCGACATCGTGCGGGCCGAACTCGAGGTCACCGGGTTGGACTCGAGCCGGCACGTCATCTCCTTCTACGACACGCTGCTGGACCAGTTGGGGGTCACCCGTGCGGTGGACCTGCTGGAGTGCCGGGAGAACCAGATGGTCCGGATCGCCGGCGTGAAGGTGGCGACCCAGACCCCGCCGGTGAAGTCCGGACAGCGGGTGATCTTCCTGTCGCTGGACGACTCGACGGGGGTGGGGGATGCCACGTTCTTCGAGTCGGTGCACGAGGAGTGTGCGTGGACGGTGTTCCACACCTGGCTGCTCGTGGTGGAGGGGCGGGTGCATCGGAGCGGCCGTCGCGGGGTCAGCTTGACCGCCTCGTCCGTGTGGGACCTGCGGCGGCTGATGCGGGCCTGGCAGCAGGGCTGGCTACCGGAGGCGATGGGGGAGAGCGGACGCCCCGTCCGTGCCGGCCAGCCGGTCCGGGGGCAGGCCGGTGCGGTCGAGCGCAGCCACGACGGTGCACCGTCGGAGGGGATCCGTGGCGCGCCCGGCCGCTCCGGCATCCGGTTCGCCCATCGTCCGGGGGAGCACCTGGTGATGGCGAAGGCGAAGCCGTTCGGTGGCGCCGGCCCGGCGGCCGGTGTGGGGAGCGCCGGTCCCAACGCTGGTCGGCAGGGTCTGGCGGCCAGCGCGACCCCTGATGAGACGTCAACGACGGGCTCCGACAGCCCGCTGATCGGTGGGCTCCGTCCTGGCGACCTGGCGGCTCGGGCTGACGCCACGGCACGGGCGAACACGGTGGGCAGCCCATCCCGGATCGGCCCGAACGGGACGACGTGGGCAGACCCGGCTGGCCGTCATCCGGGTGTGGACAGCCAGGACGTGAAGCGCCTCTCCCCGAACGATCCTCGCCGTCGGGACGATCCGCGAGCAGCGGGGGAGCGGCACGAGGAGGAGCCGCCCCGGAAGCTATGGCACTCCTCACCTGGCTCGGCTGGTCACTGATGTGCGCCGGCACTCCGCCGCACCACTCCCGGCGTCGGGGTCCCCGTCGGTGGCCCAGGGTGCCCGCGACGAGGTCAGGTCCCCGCGACGAGGTCAGATCTGGACGACCTTCGCCGCCAGGAACACGTCGAACGTGGCGCCACCGCCGGGTGTCTCGCTCACCGTGACCCGGCCACCGTGCGCCTCACTGAGGGCCTTCACCACGAACAGGCCGAGGCCCAGCCCACCGCGGTCGAACGGGTCGTTCCCACGGCTGAACTTCTTGAACAGGTCACCGAACTCGCCGGTGTTCAGCCCACCGCCATGATCCGCAACCTGCAGTCGGACACCGTTCTCCGTCCGGTCGATGCTGACCTCGACCGGCGTGCCCTCCGGCGTGTACTTGGCTGCGTTGGACAACAGGTTGTCCAGGATCCGCGCCAACGCATCGGTGTCGACGCCGTAGTGCAGACCCTCGGGCTTGACGAAGGAGATCGGGTGACTGGGCAGCGCACGCTTGAGCCCCTGGACGGACTTGTCGATGAACTGGCCGACGTCCGTCGGCTCGGGCGAGATGCTGACCGCACCCTCGTTGCGCCGGGAGGTCTCCAGCAGGTTCTCGATCAGCCGGTCCAGACGCCAGCCCTGGTTCCTCGCGATCTCGGCGAACTCGGCAACCTTCTCCGGCGGCAGGCTGATTCCGGGGCGGGCCAGCGTGCTCATCAGGCCGATCATCGAGGTCAACGGGGTCCGGAGCTCGTGCGTGACGAGGGTCAGGAACTCGTTCTTGGCGCGGTCCTGCTCCAGCAGGTTGGCGACCTGGCCCAACTGCTCCTCGTAGGCACGGGCATTGCTGATCGCGGCGGCGGCCGCGTCGGCGAAGACGCTGACCCCACGCAGGTCGAACTCGCTGAACGGCTCGCGGACGTCACCGGTGTCCACGCGGATGACGCCCACCAGGGCGCCGCGGATCCGCATCGGGGCGACCAGCACGTCGCCGGTCTGGCGGCGGTTCCGGGGCAGCTCACCCTCACCGGAGTCGATCAGCAGGGCATCGCCGCGGGTGATCGCACCTCCGGCCAGGCCGTCACCGATCGCCTGACGCATGCCGATCTGCACGGCGGCGTCCCCGGTCGTTGCGGCCACGACGAGGACCTCGTCGTCGTCCGGGTCGACCAGCAGGATCGAGACCGATCCGGCGTTCAGCAGCGAGTGGGCCGAGTCCGCGATCTGGGACATGACGGCCTTCAGGTCGAGTGCGGAGTTCATCGCCTGGGTGGCGCGGAGCAGCAGGTTGACCTCGTCGACGCGGTTGACCAGCGACGCGGTCAGGACCCGCTCCTCGACCAACATCGCGGTCAGGCGGCGGAGGGTCACCTCCCGCTCGGCGACGTACCCCAGCACGGTGACCAGCATGGCCAGCATGGCCAGTCGGACGTTCCGGCTCTCGAACACGTCCAGCAGGTCAGCGCTCACCAGGTTGAAGCCCGCGGCGACCATGGCGACGGGGACCACGATGGCCACGAGCAGGGACAAGCCCCACAGCTGGGCACGGCGGCGGTCCACCTGCTCGAGGTTCGGGACGCGCAGGTCCTTCAGGCCCGCCGTCTTGGCAAGCTGACGGCTGTCGGCAGCGAAGGCACTCATGGTCTCAGATCAACCTGGTTCGTTGGAGATGGGTCTGACGATTGGATCGGCAGGACCAGGCCTCCGCATTAGCACGACTTCGACGCATCATTGGCTGCGGTGACACAACCGGTCGACGAGCCGATCCTCCACGTGGACATGGATGCCTTCTACGCATCGGTGGAGGTTCGGGAGCGCCCAGAGCTCCGTGGCCGGCCCGTGCTGGTCGGCGGACTGGGTGGGCGCGGGGTCGTCGCGAGCTGCTCCTATGAGGCCCGCGAGTTCGGCATCCACTCCGCCATGCCCATGGCGCGGGCCATGCGGGTGTGCCCGCAGGCCGTGGTCGTCAGCCCCAACTTCGAGCTCTACGGCGCGGTGTCGACACAGATCCGGGAGATCTTCGACTCAGTCACGCCGTTGGTCGAGCCCTTGTCGCTCGACGAGGCGTTCCTGGACGTCCGGGGCAGCGTGCGCCTCTTCGGTCCGCCGGAGGTCATCGGCGAGCTCATCCGCACGCGAATCCGGGAGGAGCTCTCGCTGGTCGCAAGCGTCGGGGTGGCACCCAACAAGTTCCTGGCCAAGCTGTGCTCGGGGAAGGCCAAGCCGGACGGTCTGCTCCACCTCCGGCAGACCGACGTGGCGTCCTACCTGGCCCCGTTGCCGGTCCGGGACCTGTGGGGTGTCGGGACCAAGACCGCGGAACGCCTGGAGCGCTTCGGCATCCGCACCGTGGGTGAGCTGCAGCGGGTTCCGGTCGACACGATGCGGCGGCTCGTCGGCGAGGCGGGGGCAGCCCAGCTGACCGACCTGGCGCACGGTCGGGACGCACGGACGGTGCAGACCGTCCACGCGGCCAAGGGGATGGGAGCGGAGGAGACGTTCGACGCCGACATCGACGACCCGGACCAGCTGCGGCGTGAGCTCCTGCGCCTCAGCGAGCGGGTTGCCCGGCGTCTGCGAAAGGAGGAGCTGGCGGCCCGGACGGTCACGCTGAAGTTGCGGTACGCCAACTTCTCCACCGTCACCCGAAGTGTGACGCTGCCCAACCCCGTCGACGATGCGACCGAGCTGTACCGACAGGTGGGCATCCTGATGGACAAGCTGCGCCTCCAGCGCGTCCGGGTTCGCCTCGTCGGGGTGCGCGCCACCAACCTGGCCCCGGCCGATGCAGCCCGACAGCTGAGCCTCACCGCGGACGACCGGTGGCAGATGGTGGAGCACGCGGCAGATCGGGCGCGTGAACGCTTCGGCGATGGGGTGGTGACCAGAGGCGCGCTGCTCGAGAACGATGACGAGTGGCGCCGCTCGCAGCTGGAGGAGTAGCACGCAGTCGGTTGAGTCGCCCGCGGTTGGGGGAGCGGCGAGGCGGGAGACTAGGATCGCCGCCATGAGCGATCGAGTGACCTTCGAGATTGGTGAGGACGCCGTCGGTGTGGTCACCCTCAACCGCCCCGACAAGCTGAATGCGATGGATCGTCCGCTCTTCGAGGGGCTCCACGACGCGGCAGCACAGGCCGGTCATGCCATCGAGGAGGGCTCGGTCCGCGCCGTCCTGCTCAGAGCCGAGGGGCGAGCCTTCAGCGCCGGTCTGGACGTGAGTCTGTTCAGCAGTCAGCTGGGCGAGGCCCCCGACGACGAGTGGATCGCCTACCTCCAGCAGGCCATCACCGGCCTCGAGGACCTGCGCGTCCCCGTCGTCGCTGCCATCCAGGGGCCGGCCCTCGGCGGCGGTTGTCAGTTGGCCCTGGGTGCACACCTGCGGCTGGCCGCTCCCGACGCACAGCTTGCACTGCTCGAGGCCGCCTGGGCCATCATCCCGGATCTCGGGGGCCTCACCCGCCTGCCTCGGCTCATCGGTCTGAGCCGCGCCACGGACATGGCGATGACCGCACGGAAGGTCGGCGCGAGCGAGGCCCTGTCGTGGGGACTGGTCGACCGGGTCCTGGACGAGGAGGACTTCGACGCCGCTGCCCGGGCGTTCACGGCCACGCTGGCCGCTGGCCCGACGCTGGCCATCGGAGCCGTCCCCGCTCTCCTGCGCCAGTCGTTCACCACCGAACGCGATCCCATGCTGGCCGCGGAACGGGCCTACCAACAGCAGTGCTTGGCGTCGGTTGACTTCCGGGAGGCTGCGCAAGCGGCATTGCAGCAACGGCAGCCATCCTTCGAGGGCCAGTAACCCCCAAGCACCAGCATCGCCGCGTGGACCGCTCTACACTCAACTTCTCGGTTCCCTGACCGATACCGAACAGACACCCCCGTCCACCGCTTGACCGCCCGCGACCCACGGAGCAGCGAAATGCCACTGTCCGACCGTGAACGGCAGATCCTCAACGAGATCGAGGACGCGCTGGCGACGGAGGATCCCAAGTTCGCGAGCAAGGTGGCCACACTGCCTCGCTCGGCGGAGCAGACCCGGCTTCGCTACGGGATCGCCGGGTTCGTGGTCGGTGTACTCATGCTGCTGGCGATCGTGTTCCACATCCTGTGGGGCTTCGCCGGCTTCGTGTTGATGCTGGTCAGCGCCGTGGTGGTGTTGAACCAGCTGAAGAACCTCGGCAACGATCGAGCCCTTGACCTGGGCGGGCAGATCAAGGGTGGGTTCGCGCGGTACATGGAAGGCCGCCGCAAGGGCACCGACCAAGCCGACTGAGACCTGTCGCGGGACGCTAGTGGTCCGTAGTTCAAATCTCTTTGGCATCCGCGGCCCCCGCATCACCGCTGGACTGCGTTGCGCTCGCTTGAATGACCCGCCATGCGGCGGCTTCGCGCGCCTTGCCAGCGGCGCGCGGCTGACCACGGCTGGCGCAAAGATCTTCTCCTACGGACCACTAGCGGTTCGTCAGGACCCGCAGCCTGACCCACACACGTCGCCATGCCGGCAGGTGATCGGTGAGCTTGCCGACCAGGCTGGCGGCGGCCCGCTCGGCCTGCTCAGCGTCGTGTTCGGTGACCGCCGGCGCGAAGATCGCCCGAGTCGAGGCACGAGCCAGGACGGGCGCGGCGTGATGGCCATCAGAGATCCGCGGGAAGAACTCCTCACCCGTCTCTGCCGGGTGTCGCGGCCGGCCGAGGGCACGCGCGACGTTCTGCACCGCCGCCCCGGCCGCGTCGATCCGCTGCTGCGGTGAGTGGTCCTCCGTGCCGCGTTCGCGGCGACGACGCACGCCCAGCGCAGCCAGGCCAACGAGCGTGACACCCCCCACCACCAGGATCCACGGCACGCCACGCTCCTCCTGGACGAGGCCATCACCCTCGACGTTCGGGGCCGGGAAGGGGTCGGCGAAGTCCTCGGGGGTCGTGGGGATCTGCGGATCAAGACCGCCCGGTCCGAGCGGCGAGCTGGCGAGGCCCGCGTCGCCCTGCTGCTCGGCGAAGGTCTGGCCTGGGACGATGCCGTCGGCACCGGTCACCAACACGTTGCCGTCAGACCGTGGGGTCGGTTCGAAGGGGATCCATCCCAGATCGCCGAAGTCGACCTCCACCCAGGCGTGTGCGTTGCCGTTGGTGACCTCGTACAGCCCGTCCGCTCCGAGCACGCCTGGCGTGTAGCCGACCGCCAGCCGTGCTGGTATGCCCAGCGTGCGCAGCATGACGGCCATGGTCCCGGCGAACTGCTCGCAGTACCCCTCACGTCCGTTGATGAAGCGGGTGAGCGCGGTCGCCCCCAACCCGGGATCGGGCTGTGTCGAGTAGGTCCACGTCCGCAGCTCGTTCTGGATGGCGAGCGCGGTGTCGAACATGGTCTCCGCACCGGCGTCGCCCACGATCTGGCGCGCCAACGTCACGACCTCGTTCGGCACGTTGTCCGGCAGCGTCGTGCCGGCGGAGCCCGGACTTGGCCGCGGAACCGCGCGGAGCTGGTCGGCATCCGGTTGAGGCAGAGCCGCGCGCACGGTGTAGGTGTCGCCGTCCACGAGTGGCGCCGAGCCGGGCACGGTCAGCGTGGCCGAGCGCCGGTCATAGCGCAGCACCTCCGCCTTGGCGCCGGTCACCTCGATCGGTTGGAAGGGCGCTGGTGCCAGCACCGCACCACCCTCGATCTGGGCGGCGACCGTGATGGACACGTCCACCGGCTCGACCGGGATCGGTGGTGGGGTGTCGACCAGCCCCTGGACGGGGTTGCCGCTGATCGTCCCGGTGGTCCACTGCTCCGCCTCGTCGTAGGTGTCCAGGGACGTGGTCCGCAGGTACACCGGGCGAGGTGTCTCGACGCGGACGACCGGCCCCTGGTCGGTGGCGACGAGTCGCTGCCGGATGTCGACGATCGGGTTGGTGGTGATCGTCGTGCCGGTCCCGCCGCGGGCCTGGTAGAGCGGCTCGTCCCTGAACCCTGGGAGGAGCGAGGCGAAGGTGAGTCCGAGCACCACGGCCGCCGCGGTGAGCACCAATCCGCTGGCCGGGATCACCGGTGATCGGCGTGACCGCCCGGACAGGCCCGGAACCGAGACCCGCCGTCCGAACTCACCGGTCGCGTTGGCATTGCCCAGCAGCAGCAGGGTCCCGGCGGCGATCAGGAAGCCGATCGTCGGCGCGGTGATGCTGAGCGACTCCGGTGCGATGGCGAGCGGTGTGGCCCACATCACCAGCGCGGCGATGATCGCCTTCGAGGGCGATCGGAGGACGAAGAGCATCCCGTCGGCGAGGTAGGCGACGACCCACGTCCCCATAACGGCGAGCAGCAGCAGCCCGGCCTCGGCGAACGTCGGCGAGGGGCGCAACTCCACCAGTTCCAGGCCACGGATGAAGAGGTCCCGGACGGCAACGAGTGTGTCGGGGGTGGGCAGGAGTCCTGCGACGGCGGTGGAGGGGAGGAAGGCGATCGTGACGAATGCCAGCAAGCTGGCGGCGCTCATCAGGAGGTGGATGATGGGACCGGCGCCAAGGCGACGCGCACCCCACCCGATCCCCAGGGCCAGGACCACCCCGCCGACGATCGGCCGAACCCACTCCGTCCCGATGAAGACCGACCGGATGGGCACGACCGCGGCCAGCAGGAGCAGCAGTAGGGCGATCGTCATGACGTCGTCGTCGACTGCTGGCCCCTGGCGTCCGGGACGCCGGCCACGGGGTGGTGGGATGGGCTCGGGCGAGGGCAGCGCCACTCTGGAGCGTCGGCTGGAGCGACGATCACGCCCGGACCGGGAGGGCGGGCTGATCGGCGGGGTCAGTGTGCTGCTCATCGGACCATCCCGGCTGCGGTGGCGGGAGGGATCTGAGCCCCCCGACGGCGAGGCGTGCCCGTCACGGCGGCCCAGGCCGGTGCCAGCGGCTCACCCGCGGTGATGGCGGTTGCCGCCCAACCAGCGGCGCTCAGCAGCCCCACCATCCTGTCGGCCCGGGCCGAACCAGCCTCGGCGACGACGATCGCAATGCGCTGGCCGAACCCGCGAAGGCCGAACAGGGCGCGCATGTCCGGGTGGCTGCCGAGGTCGTCGTCGCCAGTGCCAGTTCCCGGAGGGACGCCGAGGATCCCGACGAAGAGCCCCTCACCACCCCGCGCGGCCGACAGCGACGGCGCAAGGCTGGGATTGGAGGTCGCCGGCAGGGTCGCCAGGTACGCCATGGCCGAGTCGGCGAAGTCCGGGCTGGTGCGCCCCGCCGTGTCGTCGGTGACCAGGCGCAACGCGTAGGAGGCCTCGTCGAGGTGATAGACCATCGATGCGGCAACGGACACGGCCCGCTCCAGCGTTCCCGTCGGACCCTCGGAGTGGGCCGCCGCTCTGGAGTCCAGGAAAACCGTGGCATGCGCCTGCCAGGGCTGGTCCATCTGCCGAACCATGAGGGTGTCGCGATGGGCAGTCGATGCCCAGTGCACGTGGCGGAGGTCATCACCCCGGACGTACTCACGAATCGTGAAGAACTCATCGCCGCTGGCCAAGACCCGCCGCGCGTCGGAGCTGCCGGTGCCCATGTGGAGGCCGCGAACGGGTGAGGAGGGCAGCGGCTCGACGCGGGGGTAGACCAGCAACTCGTTTGTGGCCTGATAGTCGCGGCGCCGCTCCGCAACGCCGAAGGGATCCCGAACCAGGAGCGCAACCGGCCCCAACTGGTACTTGCCACGGGTCGTCGCGGTCGCGACGTAGGAGGCTCGGGCGATCTTGCCCGGGGCGACACCGGCCATGACGAAGCGGGCCTCGCCTGCAACGGGGTGGCCGTCGGCGAGGACCGTGGCCGGCAGCGACTCGGTGACGAGCAGGGTCGGGGACGGCAGGAACGAGTCGTTTCGAAGGTCGAGGTCCGCGGTGACGGCCGACCCGGCGACGACCCGCGCGTGGGAGCTGTCCCGGCGCACCGAGATCGACCCCGTGGCGACCCGGACGTAGATGACGCCCAGCAGGACGATGGCAAGACTTGCCACGCTGACCGCGAAGAGCTCCGCGATTCCCAGGGTCCGACCGGCCAGCCACGTCAGCACCGCGGTCAGCACGAACAGGATCCCGCGTTGCGTCAGCATGCCGCGATCGCCCCAGCCCGCAGCCCGATCCTGTCGCGTCGCACTGGCCCTACCGCTCCGGGACGGGCACCGTGCGGAGCACCTCGGAGATCACGGCCTCGGGAGCCGTCCCCGACATCTGGGCGTCAGGGGAGAGGATCAACCGGTGAGCCAGGACGGGAACGGCCAGCGCCTTCACGTCATCGGGGACCACGTACTCCCTACCGACGATCGCCGCGGCAGCCCGGGCAGCACGCAGCAGGGCCAGACCAGCCCGTGGAGAGCAGCCGAGTTCGGTGCCGGGGTGCTCGCGTGTGGCTCGCACCAACTCGACCACGTACCGCTTCAGCGGGTCGGCCGCGTGGAGCGTCTTGATGGTCTCGATCTGCGCCGCGACGTCCTGGGCGCTGGCCACGGGCTGGATCTCGCTGACCCCGGCGCCGGAGCCCTGCGTCTCCAGGACCTGCAGCTCGGCGTCGGCGTCGGGGTACCCGATGGTGACCTTCATCATGAACCGGTCGCGCTGCGCCTCGGGGAGCGGATAGGTCCCCTCCAACTCGACCGGGTTCTGCGTGGCGATCACCATGAACGGGGTCGCCAACTCGTGCGTGGTGCCGTCGACGGTGACCGTCCGCTCCTCCATGGCCTCCAGCAGAGCCGACTGGGTCTTGGGACCCGCACGATTGATCTCGTCACCCAGGACGATGTTGGCGAACACCGCCCCCGGCTTGAACTCCCACTGGTGGTCCTCGGAGTTGTAGACGGTGGTGCCGGTCACGTCGCTCGGCAGCAGGTCAGGCGTGAACTGCACACGTCGAACGGTGCTCGCGACCGACTTCGCGATCGCCTTGGCCAGCAGGGTCTTCCCCACGCCGGGGACGTCTTCGACCAGGACGTGTCCCTCGGCGAGCATGGCCACGACGGACAGGCGCACGACCTCGGGCTTGCCACGCACGACCTGTGCGACGTTGGCCCGGATCCGCTCGTACGTGGCGCTCACTGCACCGGTCGTCGGTGCAACCTGCCCATTCGCCACCTGGTGCCTCGCTTGTCTCGCCGGTCCGGCCAACTCGGGGGCCGTGCTGGGTGCGCGGCCCTCCGACAACCTTGCCACGGTCCCGGCCGCGTCACCGGGGGTCACCGACTCGGCCACGGTGGGCCGCAGATTGCTGGAGGAAACCAACGACAACGGTCGGAGGCGGGACTAGTATCCCGGCGCTAGATGATCCCTACGAGGAGAGGAACTCCCTAATGCGCGCAGAGATGACCAGTATCTCGAAGCTGCGCCTGCTGGCCCTCATCGCGGTGCTCGCCCTGGTGGCGGCGGCCTGCGGAGGCGGCTCGGGCGAGGATGACGACACGGAGGTCGACGACGCCACCGAGTCCACCGACGAGGAGGCCGCCGAGGACGGGGCTGACGAGGGCACCGACGACGAGGCGATGGCTGAGGAGGAGCCCACGGACGAGGAGTCCACCGACGACGAGGGCACCGAGGACGAGGGTGCGTCCGGTGGCGACGAGGTGCTCGTGTTCGGGACCACCGAGATGCCGTCGACCATCGACCCGGCGGACGTCTATGAGAAGTTCGCCTCCGACGTGCTGTTCAACACCACCAACCGGCTGGTCGAGTTCGAGCCGGGGGCCGGCGACATCGGTCCGGGCCTCGCCACCAGCTGGGAGGTCAGCGAAGACGGCCTGACCTACACCTTCGACCTGCGCGAGGGTGTCGTCTTCCAGGACGGCAGCGAGATGACCTCCGAGGACGTCGTCTGGTCGCTCAACCGGTCGCTCAACATCAACCACCCGGACGGCGCATCGTTCCTGATCAGCGGGATCACCTCCATCGAGGCCCCCGACGACCTGACGGTCGTGATCACCATCGAGGAGGCCAACTCGACCTTCCTGTCCCGCCTGAACTACACCGTGGGGACGATCCTGCCGAGCGACTCCGACGTCTATCAGGCCCCCGAGGAGCGCCTCGAGGCTGAGGGTGAGGACGAGGCCGCCGCCGAGACGCTGCTGGAGGAGGCCGAGAGCTTCCTGACGCAGGACGCCATCGTCGGCACGGGGCCCTACGAGATGACCGACTACCAGCCGGGTGTCTCCATGACCCTGGAGCGCTTCGACGACTACTGGGGCGAGGCGCCGCAGATCGGCACCGTCCGGGTCCAGTTCTTCGAGTCCACCACGCAGATGCGGAACGCCTTGGCGGCCGGTGAGATCGACATGGCAGTCAACGACCTCGACCCGACCGAGACCGCGAGCCTCGAGGGGGAGGAGGGCATCCAGATCGCAACCGACGCCGGTGGCCGAACCAGCTACATGGTGGTCGATGTCACCCAGGCACCCTTCGATGACCCGGCCGTGCGTCGCGCCATCGCGACGACCATCGACCGGGAGCGCATCGTCGAGGAGGCCTTCGAGGGTCAGGCCAGCCCGCTGTTCTCCATGATCCCCGAGAACTTCGACGTGAGCATGGACTTCATCTCCGACATCGAGGTCGAGATCGAGCCGGAGTCCCCCATCGAGTTCGAGCTGTGGTATCCGGCCGACCGCTACACCAACCAGGCGGAGGTCGCTGAGATCATCGCCCGGTCGCTCAACGAGTCCGGTCTGTTCAACGTCACCACGAACACCTCGGAGTGGGCGACGGAGTACTCCACCCAGCTGAACACCGGTGCGTACGGCATCTACCTGCTGGGTTGGTACCCGGACTACCTGGACCCCGACGACTACATCGAGCCGTTCTATGACTCGGAGAAGACCTTCATCGGGTTCTACGGCTCGGAGGAGATGGACGCCCTGATCACCGCGGAGCAGCAGGCCGAGGTCGGCTCGGACGAGCGGGCGGAGATCTTCGCCGACATCCAGGAGCTGGCGGCGCAGGACATGCCGTTCATCCCGCTGTACTCCGAAGGTCAGGAGGCCTACTACAACGAACGCGTCACGGGCGTCGAGGAGACCCTCGGTGCCGCACAGCAGACGTGGTTCTACGTACTCGGACTCAACTAGCGTCTAGAGTTCCG
Organism: Euzebya tangerina; assembly: GCF_003074135.1. Taxonomy (NCBI): domain Bacteria; kingdom Bacillati; phylum Actinomycetota; class Nitriliruptoria; order Euzebyales; family Euzebyaceae; genus Euzebya; species Euzebya tangerina. Next base: position 3,253,911 of record NZ_PPDK01000001.1, read on the forward strand.
GCGGCCGGGTCGATCGACCCGGCCGCCACTCTGTTCGCCGGACGCCCCGTCCGCACACCCAAGGAGGCGGCTGTTGGCAACCACGAAACCGGGCGGCTCGGGCCTGGGGAAGTACGTGCTCGTCCGGCTGGCCCTGGCGCCCGTGTTCCTGCTGCTCCTGCTGACGCTGCTCTTCGTGCTGCTCCGGATCCTGCCGGGCGACATCGTGACCGCCTCCCTCGCGGGTCGGGCCAGCGAGGAGCGCATCGAAGCCGCAAGGGAGGCCGCCGGCATCGACCGCCCGATCGGCGTGCAGTACGTGGAGTACCTCTCCAACATCGTGACCGGCGACTTCGGCGAGCCGCTGACCGACCCTCGACCCGTCGGCGAGTTGGTCGCTGATCTCCTGCCAGCGACCATCGAGTTGACGGTGTTCGCGATGCTGATCGCCATTCCCCTGGGCATCCTGCTCGGTGCCGTGTCGGCGCGGTTTCGAGATACGCCGCTCGATGGTGCCGCCCGGCTGTTCGGCATCGTCAGCTTCTCGATCCCGGTGTTCTGGCTGGGCATCCAGGCGCAGCTGGTCTTCAGCGTGTGGAACGACTGGTTGCCGACGGGCAACCGGATCTCGGCGCGCATCGCGCCGGTCGACGGGCCAACCGGCTTCTACCTGATCGACGGGGTGCTGGCCAGCAATGGGGAGTTCACGCTCACTGCCCTCGAACACCTGATCCTTCCCGGGGCGACGCTCGGCCTGGTGATCTCCGGTGTCTTCGTGCGACTCGTGCGCGTCAACATGCTGCAGACGCTCCGGGCCGACTACGTCGAGTCTGCGCACGCCCGTGGTGTCGGCGAACGACCGGTGCTGTTCCGTCACGCGTTCAAGAACGCACTGGTGCCGGTGATCACCATCATGGGCCTGCAGTTCGCGTTGCTGCTGGGAGGTGCGATCCTGACCGAGACGACGTTCTCGTGGCCGGGCATCGGTCTCAAGCTGGTCGACTTCATCAACGCGCGTGACTACGTGGGTGTGCAGTCGTTGGTCACCGTCATCGCGATCCTGATCGTCTCGGTCAGCGTGGTCATCGACATCATCAACGGCCTGATCGACCCACGGGTGCGGTACTGATGGCCGGGAGCACCGAGGTGTCGACCACGACGACATCGCAGCCGGCCACGGCCGACATCTCCCGGTGGCGCCGAGCCCGCGCGCGCATCGAGCACGGGCTGCGGCCTTGGCGGCGGGCCAACCCCGGTGCCCGGTATCTGGTCATCGCGGGTGCCGCCATCACGCTGCTCTTCGCCTTCCTCGCGGTCTTCGCCGACACCGTCGCCCCGTTCGGGGAGGACCAGTACTGCGCCGATGAGTTCTTCAACCCCGAGAACGGCGCCTGCATCGGGGTCGGCCCCGACGAGCAGGTGCCGAACCGCGCGCCCCCCAGCACGGAGTACCCCTTCGGCACCACCGACACCCGCTTCGACGTCCTCAGCCGCGTCATCCTGGGTGCCCGACTCGCCTTCGCCGTGGTGGCGTTCTCGACGGCCTTCGCCATGCTCATCGGGGTACCACTCGGCCTGTTCAGCGGGTACATCGGCGGCCGCTTCGACCGGGTCATGGTCCTGGTCATGGATGCGATCTACGCCTTCCCCTCGCTGCTGCTCGCGATCATGATCGCCTTCGCCCTCGGGCTCCGCCTGGAGCAACTCGGGATCGATGCACCGTTCGTCCCCGCCGCCGTGTCAGTGGGCACCGTGTACATCCCGCAGTACTTCCGGGTCATCCGCAACCACACCCTCAGCGTCAAGGAGGAGCCCTACGTCGAGGCGGCGAAGTCACTCGGCGCCAGCCGGACCTCCATCGTGTTCCGCTACGTCTTCTTCAACGTCGTGTCGTCCATCCCGGTCCTGTTCACCCTGAACGCCGCCGATGCGGTGCTGACGATGGCGGGCCTGGGGTTCCTGGGCTACGGCGTGCGCTTCCCCACGGCCGAGTGGGGGCTCGACGTCAGCCTGGCGCTGGCCGACTCGGTGGCCGGGTTCTGGTGGACGGCCTTCTGGCCCGGGGTGGCAATCACCCTGCTGGTCACCGGCCTGTCGTTGATGGGGGAGGGGCTGAACGACATCATCAACCCGCTGCTCCGGGTGAAGGGGTACCGCGGGAAGGCCAAGGCGTCGGCTCGTGAGACCATGAAGCTGGCCGGTGACCGCGAGCCGGCTGGTGCCACATCCCGGGCGGAGGCCGGGGCGTGACCGGCAGCGCCGCACCCGTGCTGCAGGTCCGCAACCTGCGGGTGTCCTACGCCACGCCCGCCGGATTCCTGCACGCCGTCGACGACGTCAGCTTCGACCTGGCGGCCGGCGAGTCGCTCGGCGTGGTCGGTGAGTCCGGCTGCGGCAAGTCGACCATGGGCAAGGGCCTGATGCGCCTGCTGCCGCCGGGCGCGCAGCTGTCCGGCTCGGTCCGGCTGCACGGCGAGGAGGTGGTCGGCCTGTCACGGCGGCGGCTGCGCAAGATTCGCGGCGACGAGATGGCCCTGGTGTTCCAGGAGCCCATGACCCGCCTGGACCCGTTGATGAAGGTCAGTGACCACTTCGTCGAGGCCATCCGGGCACACCGGCCCAAGACGTCGAAGTCCGACGCCGTCGCCATGGCCAGCGGTGCGCTGGCGCAGATGGGGATCCCACCGACCCGGGTGCACAACTACCCGCACGAGTTCTCCGGCGGCATGCGCCAACGGATCATGATCGCGCTGTCCGTGGTGATGCAACCAGCGGTCATCGTGGCCGACGAGCCCACCACGGCGCTCGACGTGATCGTGGAGGCGCAGATCCTGGACCTGCTGGACGGCCTGCGTCGCAATGAGGACCTCGGCCTGATCCTGATCACCCACAACCTCGGGATCGTCGCCGAGACGTGTGATCGCGTGGCCGTGATGTACGCGGGGCGGATCGTCGAGGTGGGCCCGGTGGAGGAGGTCTTCACCGACCCCAAGCATCCCTACACCCAGGGCCTGCTGCGCAGCGTCATCTCCACCGACACCACCGAGTTGTCCTCGATCGACGGGTTCCCCCCAAACCTGCTGGACCCGCCACCCGGCTGCCGGTTCGCAGCGCGCTGCGATCAGGTCCTGGAGCACTGCACCACGGTCGATCCGGTCCTGGCACCGCTGACGGAGCAGACCCGCGTCGCGTGCCTGCTGTACCCCCAGTCCCACCCGTCGCAGTCCAACCCGTCGCCGTCAAGCGCAGGGGAGGCGGCGTCAGCATGAGTGACGGCGACGACGCTGTGGCGTTGGCTGGTCCCGGCGAGCCCGGGACGGACACGACCGAGACGGATGGGATCCTGCTGCGGGTGCGCAACCTCCACACCCACTTCGGTGCCAGCGGTGGCTTCCTCGGGCGGGGCTCCGGCGTGGTCAAGGCGGTCAACGACGTCTCCTTCGACCTGCGGGAGGGCGACATCTTCGGATTGGTGGGGGAGAGCGGCTCGGGCAAGACCACCCTCGGCCGAACCGTTCTGGGTCTGGCCCCGGCGACATCCGGCGAGGTGTGGTGGCGTGGCCGGGACCTGGCCCAGCTGAGCGAGCGGAAGATGCGTCCGCTCCGACGGCAGATGGGGATGGTCTTCCAGGACCCGAACGCGTCGCTCAACCCCGCCATGACGATCGTCCAGGGCGTCGGCCATCCGCTGCGGATCCACGGGATCGAGACCAGCCGTCGGGCCATCCGGCAGCGCGTGGCCGAGATGCTGGAGCGCTGTGGTCTGACGCCGGCACAGCGGTACCTGGACACCTACCCGGAGGATGTCTCCGGTGGCCAGAAGCAGCGGGTGGTGATCGCCAGGACGCTCATCACCGAGCCGGAGCTGGTGGTGGCCGACGAGCCGGTGGCTGCCCTGGACATGAGCGTGCGGGCCAAGGTGCTCGAGCTCATGCTCGACCTGAAGGAGCAGTTGGGTCTCACCTACATCTACATCACGCACGATCTGACCAGCGGGCGGTTCGTGTGCGATCAGATCGGGATCATGTACCTCGGTGAGCTGGTGGAGTGGGGGGATGCCAGCCGGGTCTACGACCACCCCCAGCACCCCTACACCGACGCACTGCTGGGTGCGGTGCCGCTGCCGGATCCCTCACGCAAGGGACGCGACAAGAACCTGCCGGCCGGTGAGATCCCCGACGCACTCGACCCGCCGGCCGGGTGCCAGTTCCATCCCCGGTGCCCGCGAGCCTTCGGGCCGTGCGGCTGGGAGGGATCGGACCTCGTGGACTACCTCGAGCGCCGTTGGACCGAGGTGGACGCCGCGACCTTCGAAGAGGAACTGGATGCGACGGGCCCGATCGACTCGATCAAGGTGGACGGCCGCACCGCGCGGTTCCCGGCCGGCAGTCCCGACCGGCTGCTCCCGCTGCTCCAGGATCTGCACGAGCGCGAGGTGGCTCCGATCTTCTCCGGCGTCTCGGACATCTCGAGCGCCGGCGGTGACGTCGTGGTCACCTTCGCGGAGGGACCAGCCCCCACGCTGCTCCCGGTCGCAGGTCGGATGGTCGCCTGCCACCTCCACGAGCGGTAGCCCTCCCCGCCGTGTGGCGAGGATCAGTGGTGCGCCGGCTCGCCCGTGCGGGAGGACCACCACAGCTGGGCGGCCACGAGTGGCGCGCCGACGAGCAGGCCGAGCACCGCCGACGCCGCCGTGTTCGTCAGCCAGGCCAGCGCACCACCGGCAACGCCTGAAACGGCCTCCTCGATGGACTCCTCCCAGCCGTGAACCAGGTCATACGGGCCGGACACACCCAGCTCGTTCAGGCCCACCAGCTCGATGTGACCGCCGACCCAGAGCATCGCCGCGGTGCCGAGCACCGAGATGAACGTCAGGACCTTCGGCATGGCGGCCACCAGCCGCTTGCCCGTCGCAACGGTGCTCGGGGAGTCGCTCTGGGCCATCCGCAGCCCGACGTCGTCGGCCTTCACGATGATGGCGACGATCCCGTAGACGATGACCGTGATCATCACGGCCACCACGGCCAGGATGGCCGCCCGGCTGACGAAGGCCTCGTCCGCAACCTCCTTCAGGGCGATGACCATGATCTCGGCCGACAGGATCAGATCAGTGCGGATGGCCCCGGCGATCAGCTCCTCCTCGGACTCCACCGCCTCGTGCTCGCCGTGATGTCCGTCGCCGGACAGGGCCCCCCAGATCTTGTGGACGGCCTCATAGCACAGATAGGCCCCGCCGAGCATCAGTATCGGCTCGACGATCCACGGCAGGAACTGGCTGAGCAGCAGGACCGCCGGCAGGATGAAGATCAGCTTGTTGCGGAACGAGCCCTTCGCGATCTGGCGGATGATCGGCAGTTCACGCTCGGCCGCGACGCCTTGGATGTACTGGGGGGTCACCGCGGTGTCGTCGATCAGGACACCGGCAGCCTTCGTGGTCGCTCGACCGGCCGCGGCACCGACATCATCGATCGAGGCCGCCGCCAGCTTGGCCAGCGCTGCGACGTCGTCGAGCAGCGCGATCAGTCCTCCAGCCATGCAGTGAACCTACCAGCGCACCCTGCCGTGAGGGTTCCCTGCCGCCGGGAACACCCGCCGGTATCGTCGGGGATCGGTGAGCGCCCTTCTGACTCCACCCCGTGACCCTGTCGAGCAGGGCCCTGCGGATGCCCGGCCGTTCACGTCGAAGGCGCTGGTCCTCAACGCCTCGATGGAGCCGCTGTCGGTAGTGCCCGGACGTCGGGCGCTGGTGCTGGTCCTCACCGGGAAGGCCGACTTGGTCGTCGGCACCGGCGCCACCGTGCACAGCGAACACCTCCAGCTCGACTGCCCATCGGTGGTGCAACTGCGCCGCTACGTGCGGGTGCCGTATCGCCGACGGGCCTCGCTCACCCGTCGCGGCGTCTTCATACGTGACGAGCACCGATGCCAGTACTGCGATGCCGCAGCCGAGAACATCGACCACGTTCACCCCCGAAGCCGCAACGGCAAACACGAGTGGGAGAACGTGGTCGCTGCATGTACCCGCTGCAACTCGCGCAAGGGCAACCGCACACCGGCGGAGGCCGGCATGCGTCTGGCCAGAGCGCCCTTCGCCCCGAAGGCGGCCTTCTGGATGGTCGTGGCCGTGGGGCGGGTCAAGCCCGAGTGGGAGCTCTTCCTGGGCGACGCAGTCGGGGACCGGCCTGCGAGCGTGTCGGGTCGCTCCGATCTGGGGTACCACTAGGGCGTGTCGGGTCGCTCCGATCTGGGGTACCACTAGGGCGATGTCTGCGACTGCCGCCTCTGCCACCACGCCATCTCACTTCAATCTGAACGCCACGCCACAGGGCCAGCTGTCGCCCGAGTACCGCCGCGAGAGCATTCGTCGGCTGGCCGAGGAGGAGTTCGACATCCTGGTGGTCGGCGGTGGCGTCACGGGCACCGGAACCGCCCTTGATGCCGCGTCGCGCGGGCTCCGTGTCGGCCTGGTCGAGGCCCGTGACTTCGCGTCGGGGACGTCCAGCCGGTCCAGCAAGATGTTCCACGGCGGCCTGCGCTACCTGGAGCAGTTCGACTTCGGCCTGGTCTTCGAGGCCCTGCACGAGCGCACGCTGATGATCGAACGGCTGTGCCCGCACCTCGTCAACAAGATCCCGTTCCTCTACCCGCTGACCCACCGGGTGTGGGAGCGCGCCTACGTCGGCGCCGGGATCGGGCTGTACGACGTCATGGCCGGTCTGAAGACCGGGATGCCACGCCACCGGCACCTGTCCCGGAAGAAGACCCTCCAGAAGGCGCCCTCGCTGCGGGCCGACTCGCTGGTCGGCGCGATCCAGTACTACGACGCCCAGGTGGACGACGCCCGCCACACCCTCGCGCTTGCACGGACGGCCGCGAAGTTCGGGGCAGCGGTCGCAAGCTCCGCCCGTGTCGTCGACTTCGCCCAAGAGGGGGAGCGGGTCGTCGGCGCCCGCGTGCGCGACCTCGAGGGCGGCACCGAGTTCACCGTCAACGCCGGGCAGGTGATCAACGCCACCGGCGTGTGGACCGACGACCTCCAGCAGTTCGTCGGCCGAGGCCAGATCAAGGTGCAAGCCTCGAAGGGCGTCCACATCGTGGTGCCGAGCGACCGCATCCACTCCGACTCTGGCTTCATCACCCAGACCGCGACGTCGGTGCTGTTCATCATCCCGTGGATGGCGCCGCCGTACACCCGCCACTGGATCATCGGCACGACCGACACGCCCTGGGAGCTCGACAAGGCCCACCCGGCTGCGTCTGCAGCTGACATCGACTACATCCTCGACGAGGCCAACAAGTGGCTGAACGTCCCGTTGACCAAGGCCGACGTCGAGGGTGTGTACGCAGGGCTTCGTCCGCTGCTCAAGGGTGAGTCCGAGGCAACCTCGCAGCTGTCGCGCGAACACGCCGTCGTCCAGGGTGTCTCCGGCCTCATCACCGTCGCCGGAGGCAAGTACACGACCTACCGCGTCATGGCCAAGGACGCGGTGGACGCCGCGGTGCGGAGCATCAACCGCAAGGTGCCCGAGACCCCGACGGCCGACCTGCCGCTGGTCGGCGCCGAGGGCTATCAGGTCCTGTGGAATCAGCGTGAGCAGCTGGCGCAGCACTCGGGCCTGCACCTCACCCGCATCGAGCACCTGCTCCGGCGCTACGGCGTGGAGACCCGCAAGCTGCTCGCCGAGATCGATGAGCGGCCCGAGTTGGCGACGCCCATCGACGGCGCGGACGAGTATCTGCTGGTGGAGGCGTGGTACGCCGCCGCATGGGAGGGCGCCCTGCACATGGACGACATCCTGACGCGTCGCACCCGCATCTCGATCGAGACCTTCGATCGAGGCGTGGCCGCCGCGAACCAGATCGCCCCCATCGTCGGCGAGGTGCTGGGCTGGTCCGAGGAGGACCGGGCGCGGGAGATCGACCACTACACCAAACGCGTCGAGGCCGAGCGGGAGTCCCAGACCCAAGCCGACGACCTCACGGCGGACGCCGCCCGGCTGGGTGCCCCCGACGTGCGCATTGGTTTCGCCGGCTCCTAGAAACCCCAGGCCAGGGTGTCGTACGCTGGTCCCGACCCCGACCTGGAGAACCGACATGGACCGCACCACCGACCGCCCCGGCACGACCCCGACGCCGACCCCCACGGCTGACGCGCCGGTCACGCCACAGTCGCGGGTCACGGTCGAGCAGTCCACCACGCTGGTCCTCGAGGAACTCCTCGTCGAGGAGGTCTCCATCGACGGGATGTGCGGCGTCTACTGAGCGCTGGCCATCATCCGGTGCCCTTCGACCTCGATTCGGGCTGGCGGCTGCACGAGTCCGTCTCGCTACGTCCCGAGCCCTTCGGTGCGCTGGCCTATCACTTCGGCACCCGGCGCCTGTCGTTCCTGAAGGACCTGACCCTGCTCGAGGTCGTGCGTACCCTGGCCGACCACCCGACGGCGCGTCAGGCCTGCACAGCGGCCGGGGTCGACACGGCACGGCTGCCCGCCTTCACCGCGGCGCTCGGCACCCTCGCCGAGTCGCACATGATCACCGCCACCGACCCCACCACCACCGACCCCACCACCACCGACCCCACCACCTGCGAGCGGACCAGCCGTTGACGACCCTGCAGCCAGCCCCCGTCCCACCGCTCGTCGAGACCTTCGAGCGAGGGCTCGACGCGCCCATCTGCCTGACGTGGGAGCTGACCTACGCCTGCAACCTGCAGTGCTCGCACTGCCTGTCGAGCTCAGGACGGCGTGATCCCCGAGAGCTCTCGACCGAGCAGTGCCGACAGGTCATCGACGAGTTGCAGGCCATGCAGGTCTTCTACGTCAACATCGGCGGCGGCGAGCCCACTGTCCGGCCCGATTTCTGGGAGCTCCTGGACTACGCGGTGGGGCATCAGGTCGGCGTCAAGTTCTCGACCAACGGCGTCGCCCTCGACGCGCCGACAGCACGTCGACTGGCCACGACCGACTACGTCGACGTGCAGATCTCGATCGACGGAGCCACGGCCGAGGTGAACGACGCCATCCGCGGGCCCGGCTCCTTCGACACGGCGACCCGTGCGATGGCCAACCTGGCGGATGCCGGCTTCGGTCCCTTCAAGGTGTCAGTCGTCGCCACGCGTCACAACGTGGGGCAGCTCGACGAGCTCAAGGCGATCGCCGACACCTACGGTGCCCAGCTCCGCCTCACGCGGCTGCGCCCGTCGGGACGAGGCGCCGACACCTGGGACGAGCTGCACGTCACGGCCGCGCAGCAGCGGGTGCTGTACGAGTGGCTGCTCGACCACGGTGAGGATGTCCTGACCGGCGACTCCTTCTTCCACCTCGCGGCATTCGGCCAGTCCCTCCCGGGCTTGAACCTGTGTGGTGCCGGACGCGTGGTCTGCCTCATCGACCCGGTCGGCGACGTCTACGCCTGCCCCTTCGCCATCCATGACGAGTTCCTGGCCGGCAATGTCACCGAGCCGGGCGGGTTCACGTCGGTTTGGCGCACCTCGGAGCTGTTCGAGGCCATGCGCGAGCCCACCACCGGTGGCGCGTGCAGCTCCTGCAGCCACTACGACACCTGTCGAGGTGGCTGCATGGCGGCGAAGTTCTTCACCGGGCTGCCGTTGGACGGCCCCGACCCGGAGTGCGTGCGCGGGCTGGGGGAGGAGGCCCTCGCACGGCAAGCCGGCAACCCTCGACCGGCCCCGTCGGTCGACCACTCCCGCCCGGCCGGCCGCCGCAGCCTGCCGGTCCTTCCGGTGTCAAGCCAAGGGGGCGCTCCCGCGGGCGGTGGCATCCCTGACCGTGCCTGCGCCACGAGCCCGCTGGCGGGGTTCGATCCGGCGACCCGGTGACGGCACGAGGCCGGCCCACCCCCCGGTGAGTGCTCCGGGGACGCCCTGGCCGGCCGGGCTCGGGGTGCGTCTCGACCCGGCCACCACCATCCTCCGAAGCGGGGAGGTCCTGTTCGGGGGCCAGGAGGGCCGCGCGGTCCGCCTGTCCGAGGTCGGCGCCGCAGTTGTGGCTGACCTGTTCAGCCGTGCCTCGTCGTGCGATGGGCGCACGGCGGTCGCCACCGACGACGACCCGCCCGCAGCACGGAGTTTGCTCCGGCGTCTGGTCGTGGCCGGACTCGCACACCCGACCGCGCCGATCATGGATGATGCCGCTGACCGGCTGACGGTCGTCGTCCCGGTGAAGGAGCGCGCGGCGGAGCTCGAGCGGTGCCTCACGGCCTTGCACGGCCACCAGGTCGTGGTCGTCGACGACGGCTCGGATGCGGCTGCCGCGATCGCGGAGGTGTGCCGCCGACACCGCGCACGACTCATCCGGCTGTCCGACAACTATGGCCCTGCCGCGGCCCGGAACGCCGGCCTGGCGGTGGTGCAGACTCCGCTGGTGGCCTTCGTCGACTCCGACGTCGAGGTCGGAGTCGGGTGGAGTGCCCGCCTGGTCGGCCACTTCGAGGATCCAGCGCTGGCCCTGGTCGCCCCTCGCATGGTCGCAGCACTCCCGGAGACCGGTAGCGTGCTGAGCCGCTACTCCGCCGCCCGCTTCGCACTCGACATGGGCACCGAACCGGCGACGGTGACGCCTTACGGCCGTGTGGGCTACCTGCCCAGCGCCACGATGGTGGCTCGGGTGGACGCCCTCGCCGACATCCCAGTCGGACCGGGGGGCGGGCCCTTCGACCCGCTGCTGCGGTGTGGCGAGGACGTCGACCTGGTCTGGCGGCTGCTCGACGCCGGCCACGTCGTGCGCTACGACCCGGCCGTCCGGTGTGAGCACAACGAACCACCCACGTGGAGCGGAATCCTCAGACGCCGTCGGATCTACGGCACGTCCGTGGCGCCGCTGGCGGAACGGCACCCCGAACACGTCGCCCACCTGCGAGCGAGCCCCGTCGCCGCGACAGCCGTTGGTGCGCTGGCCCTGGGTCGACCAGTGGTCGGAGCTGCCGTCGCGCTGATGTCGATCCTGCGGCTGGGACGGCGGCTCCACCCGCTGGGCATCACACGCGGCCAGGCGGCGACCTTGGTGGGTCGCTCCATCGTGGGTGGTGCCGTCGGACTGATGCGCGCCGCCACCATGCTCGGCTGGCCTGCCCTGGCAGCCCTGGCCGGGACGTCGTGGCGCCGCCGGATTGGTGTGGGGCTTGTGGTCCTGGGCCCCCCGCTGCTGGAGTGGGTGGAGCGACGACCAGCCGTGGACCCGATCCGGTGGACGATCGCCTCCCTGGCCGACGACCTGGCCTACGGCAGTGGCGTGGTGAGTTCGTCCTGGCGCCTCAGGACGGCTCGGGCCTTCCTCCCGCGGCTGTCCGGCCGTCGCCGCACCACATCGCGCACCTGACGGGGCAAACTCTCGCCGGCGTCTAGCCCTCGAGAACCGTGTTCTTGCCGATCACGACGATGCCCTCGTCCGTCACGGTGAAGCGCTCTCGGTCGGCCTCGAGATCCACGCCGATCTTCATGCCGGGGGGCACGAGGACGTTCTTGTCGATGATCGCGTTGCGCACGATCGCCTTGCGGCCGATCTCCACGTTGTGCATCAGGATCGAATCGGTGATCTCGCTGAAGGAGTGCACGCGGACCTGGGGAGAGAGGATGCTGTGGGACACCGTCCCGCCCGAGACCACGGCGCCAGGACACACCATCGAGTTCGTGGCCGTGCCCATCCGATCGTCCTCGGCGTGGACGAACTTGGCCGGTGGGAGCGAGGGGGACCACGACATGATGGGCCAGCGGTAGTTGTACAGGTTCAGCGTCGGATCGACGCTGACCAGGTCCAACGAAGCCTCCATGTAGCTCTTGATCGTCCCGACGTCCCGCCAGTAGCCCCGGTCGCGGTCGGTCTGGCCAGGCCACTCGTTGCCAGAGAAGTCGTAGACGGCTGCCTCCCCCCGGTCCACCAGGTACGGGATGATGTCGCCGCCGAGGTCGCTGCCCTGCTCGTCATCTCTGGCGTTGGCCCGGACCGCCTCGACCATCGTCTCGGTCGAGAAGATGTAGTTGCCCATGGAGGCGTAGGCCACCGTGGGATCGTCGTTGGTCGACGGTGGGTCGGCTGGCTTCTCGAGGAACTGGGCGATCCCCTGACCATCTGCCGTCGGTTCGATGACGCCGAACGCCGTCGCTTCCTCCAACGGCACGCGGATGCCGGCCACGGTCACTCCGGCTCCGGATTCGATGTGCTGGTCCAGCATCTGCCGTGGATCCATGCGGTAGATGTGATCAGCGCCGAACACCAGGACGTAGTCGGGTCGCTCGTCATTGATGATGTTGAGGTTCTGGAAGATGGCGTCCGCGGATCCGGCGTACCACCGTTCACCCCGCCGCATCTGCGCAGGTACAGGAGTGACGAAGTCGCCGAGGATCGGCGCCAGTCGCCAGGTCTGGTTCAGGTGGATGTCCAGGCTGTGGCTCTTGTACTGGGTCAGGACGACGATGCGGGTGAAGTCGGCATTGACCAGGTTCGAGAGGACGAAGTCGATCATCCGGTACATCCCGGCGAACGGCACCGCTGGCTTGGCCCGGGACCGCGTGAGGGGGGACAGTCGGGTCCCCTGACCGCCTGCCAGGACCATTGCCAAGACCTTGGAGTTGCGCATGCCCGGACCGTAGCAAACGCCGGAACACGACAGCGGCGCCGCCCCAGATGGGACGGCGCCGCCATTGGACTCAGAGGGTTGCTACCCCTCGAAGTTCTCGTAGCAGGGAGCCTCGCCGAACTCGAACCCTGCTGCCGTGGCGCCTTCGTAGAAGCCATCGGAGGCAGAGGCGAGCCCGCTCGGGAACTCCGTGGTCGGCACACCGATCGAGGTAGCGCGGACGGCCGAACCGTTGGCGTCACCGGCCAGGTTGCCGACGCCCTCCGGGAGCATGCCCTCGTAGTCGATCTCGGTCACGTCGGCCACCGCGGCGACCATGCCCTCACGGGTCAGATCGCCGTTCTCGGCGGCCTGCCGGATGACGGCCTCGAGCGCGTAGGACCAGATCCACCCGGAGGTGTATCCGTCATTGCCCTCCACGTCACCGAGGGCATCGCGCATCGCCTGGTGGCCGGGGGTGTCGGTCTGGAACGGCTCCCACGGACCGGCCACGGTCACCAGGGACTCCACAGCCTGAGCGGCCGGGGAGGCGACCAGACCCGGGTTGTAGGAGGGGCTGTTGAACAGGAACCGACCGGTGAAGCCCTGGGCGGCTGCCTGACCGACGACGGTGCCGGCGTCGGTCGGACCGGTGGTCACGACGACGACATCCGCGCCGCCACCCACGACCTGGCCGATGGCCTCACCCTGGTTGTCGGCACCAGGAGTGGTCGGGACGTCGATGAACTCCGCGCCGTTGGCCTCGGCCCACTGGTTGGCACCAGCAGCGCCGTCCTCGCCGTAGTCACCGGGGTAGTGGACGGCCATGACGGTGCCGATCTCGTCACCGTTCTCCGCCAAGTAGTCGAGGCCGTTCATGGTCTCGATGCAGTAGGTGTTGCCGGACTCGACGATGATGTCGCTGAACAGCCATGCGGACGTCCAGGATGCCGGGGCGGTCACGATGCCCTCTGCCGTCAGGTCCTCGAGGATGGCGAAGGTCGTCGGGGAACCGAGCGACTGGGCCAGGGCGAGGATGTCACCCTTGATCTCCTCGTACTGCTGGGAGTGGACTTCGGGGTTGTACTGGTTGTCGCGGGTGTACTCGGAGGTGTTGATGTCGAATCCGGCGATGCCGCCGTCCTCGTTCACGGTCTGCCAGAACGCGGTCTGTGCGTCGGTGATCGGGACCGCCAGGGCTGCGAACGGACCGACCGTCAGGTCGGAGATGGTGCCGAGGTAGATGCAGCCGTTGTCCGGATTGACCGCGTCGGGGCAGGCCTCCTCGGTCACACCTGGACCGAAGGTGACGTCGCCGCCAGCCGCGTCGTCGGTGGGCTCTTCCTCCACCATCTCGTCGTCAGTGGGCTCTTCCTCCACCATTTCGTCGTCGGTGGGCTCTTCCTCCACCATTTCGTCGTCGGTGGGCTCTTCCTCAGCAGCCTCCTCAGCTGCGTCGTCCTCGCTGGCGGTGTCGCCGCCGCCCTCGTCGCTTCGACACGCCGTCGCAATGAGCGACAGCAACGCCAACATCAAGGCCAACTTGGCCCAGCGTGAGTGCAACCTCATGTTCCGTGCTCCTTTGATCACGCTGCTGCCAGCGTGCTGTGTTACGACGATCCGTGGCGACCGCCTTGTTGGACAACCTACTACCGAAGTAGCAGAAATGTGAGATCAGTAGCTGAAGGGCCAGCCCTTCCAGTAGTTCCTGATGCGGATCCACACGCCGAACAGGCCGCGTGGTTCGAACAGCAGGAACCCGATGATGAGGAGGCCGTACAGGATCGTCGAGACCTGAGCTGTGTTGAGCAGACCACCAGGGCTGCCCGGCGGCGGGATGAAGTCGACGAAGCGGGAGAGCTCCTCAGCCAGGCGGAGGATGACCGTCAGGAAGATCGCGCCTGCGATTGCGCCACTGATCGTTGAGACCCCACCGATCAGGATCATCGCGATGAACTGGACGGACAGCAGCAGGTTGAAGGCCTCCGGGACGACCTGACGGGTGATGGTGTAGAGCAGCGCCCCGGCGATGCCGGCGAATGCTGAGGAGATGACGAAGGCGAGGATCTTGTGCTTGGTCAACTCCACGCCGATGACCTCGGCGGCGATGTCGCGGTCGCGGACGGCCTGGAAGGCCCGGCCGACCGCGGTGCGGGCGATGTTGCGGCCCAGGAGGGCCACGACGATCAGGACGACGAGCGCGAACCAGTACACCTTCTGGGCGCCGTCGAAGCTCGGTCCGTTGTTGACGAGCGAGATGCCGAAGATCTCCGCGTCCACGCCCGGGCGGCCGACGCCGAAGCCGCCGGTGATGAAGTCGGCTTCACGGAAGATGTGCTCGCCGAGGAACACCAGCCCCAGGGTCACGATGGCCAGGTAGAGGCCGCGGAGCCGCGAGGCGATCGGAGCGATCATGGCGCCGACGACCGCAGGGACCAACGCAGCAGCGGGCAACCAGATGATCATCGGCAGGTCGTAGCCCAGGGTGCGGATCTCCGTCGAGCCACTGAGCGTGGCAGCCGTGAACGCGCCCAGGCCGACGAAGAAGGCGTGGCCCAGCGACACCTGGCCGGCGTACCCGGTGATCAGGTTCAGGCCGATCGCCCCGACGGCGAAGGCGAAGGCGCGACCCAGCAGGATGAGGATGTCGTCCTCGAACATGAACGGGAAGAGGGCTGCGATGGCCACGAGTCCGTAGACGCTGACCATCTTGGCCCGCGTGTTGAGCAGTGCCATGTCGGCCGCGTAGCTGGTGTAGAGCTCCGGGCGCCGGTTGACGCCGGAGCCGCCGAGCAGCGACTGCAGCCCCGAGCGGCTGGCAACGCTCGCCGCGGTCGGCGCCTTGAGCGTTGCGTCTTCAATGGTTGAGGTACTCACACTCGCTCGACCTCCGGGGTGCCGAAGAGGCCGTAGGGCTTGATCAGCAGGACGATCAACAACAGGACGTAGGGGGAGACGGGGGCGAAGTTGTCACCCAGCCAGGGGAAGTACTCGGCCTGGTACTGCGCAACGAGGGACTCGACCACCCCGACCGCCAACCCCCCGAGGACGCCGCCACCCACCGAGTCCAGACCACCGATGATGATGGCGGGAAGCGCCTTCAGGGCGATGATCCACGTCTGCTGGCTGATGCCGGACCCGCCGTCGACGAACATGCCGGCGACGGCGGCGAGTGCGCCGGCCAGGCCCCAGGAGACGGCGAAGACACGTCCGACGTTGATGCCCTGCGCCAAGGCGGTCTCCTGGTCGAAGGCCGTGGCGCGCATGCCCAGACCGAACCGGCTGTACTTGAAGAAGGCGAACAGCGCGGCCAGGATGAGCGCCGTTGCGATGATCCTGGCGATGTCCGCCTGCCGGATGATGACGTCGCCGACCGTCAGGGTCTGAATGCCCCAGGGGTCACCGACGAACCGGATGTTGGTGCCGATCAGCCGGTTCTGGATCACCCGCAGGGCGATGTCGACCCCGATGGTGATGATCGCGACCACGAAGACCGGCTGACCGATCATGGGCCGCAGCGCCAGACGCTCGACGATCAGCGCGATGATCGTGGTCCCCACGATGGCCACCCCCAGTGCCGGCCAGAAGCCGATGGGTTCGCTCAGGAAGACCAGGAACATGGACCCGGTGACCATGAGGGCCGGCTGGGCGAAGCTCACGACCAGGGTGGACTTGTAGATGATGACGAAGCCGAGGGCGATCAGCGCGTAGATCGATCCCTGGCCCAGGCCGCGGATGACGGCCTGGATGAAGATGACCAGTTCCTCGCCCATCAGGCCTTCGCCACCAGACCGGTCTGCTGCTCCTCGAACACGTCGGTCCCTCCGGCGTTGACGTAGGTCTTCCCGTCGGCCCCCGCGCCGTGCGGTGGGCCCTGGTACATGCCTTCGACGAGCTCCGAGAAGATGTCGAACAGGGCGGAGCGCTTGACCTTCTGCGTGGCCGTCATCTCACCGTCCTCGTGGTCGAGCTCCTTGGGCAGCATGCGGAACTTCTTGATGCCCTCGACCCTCGCGAACTTGTTGTTGGTCTTCTCGACGAGGTCGGCGATCAGCATCACGACCTCCTCCTTCTCCGAGAGGTCCCGATAGGTCGTGTAGGTCAGCTTGTTCCGCTGGGCCCAGTTGCCGACGGTGTCGAGCTCGATGCCGATCAGTGCGGTCAGGTACTTCCGGCCGTCACCGACCACCACGGCCTCCTTGATGAACTCCGAGGCCTTGAGGGAGTTCTCGATCTCGCTGGGGGAGACGTTCTTGCCACCCGACGTGATGATGATGTCCTTGATCCGATCGACGATCTTGACGTGGGTCCCGTCGACCCAGCGGCCCACGTCACCGGTGTGGAGCCACCCGTCGGCATCCAGGGTCTCCGCGGTTGCCTGGGGTTGGTTCCAGTACCCGGCGAAGTTGGCCGGGTGCCGGGTCATGATCTCCCCGGTCTCCTCGTCGATCTTCAGCTCGATCCCGTCGTGGGGCTCGCCGACGGTGCCGATCTTCATCCGGCCCGGCTTGTTCGACGTGGCGACGGCGGCGTTCTCGCTCATGCCGTAGATCTCATAGATCGGCACGCCGATGCCCCAGAACCACTCGAGGACCTCGGGAGCGATGGGTGCAGCTCCGGTGCCGGCGGTCCGCACCATCCGCATTCCGAGTCGGTCCCGCAGCGCCCGGAACATCAGGACGTAGCCGATGGCATAGACCAGCTTGGTGGCTGTGGTGTCGTTCCCGCCGGCCGCGATCCGTCTGGCACCGACCCAGTTCGCGATCTTGAGGCTCTGCTTCCACGACCACCGCTTGAACCGGCTGGCGGCTGCCATGCGGATCTCGACCGAGGCGAGCATCCGCTCCCAGATGCGGGGTACCGCGAAGAAGACCGTCGGCTGCACCTCCCGGAGGTTCTGCGGGACGGTCTCGATCGACTCCGCGAAGTGGATCTGGACGCCGGCCTCGGCGTTGAGGTAGATCGTCGCCGCGCGCTCGGCGATGTGGCACAGCGGGAGGTAGGACAGCGCGATGTCCTCGGGAGAGGCGGGCGGGTCGTAGAAGCCGCCCTCCTTGACCAGTGTGCTGATGCAGAACTCCACGTTGGCCTGGTTGAGCATGACCCCCTTGGGCGGACCGGTCGTGCCCGAGGTGTAGATCAGGGTCATCACGTCGTCGGGCTCGACCTCGGACATGTGGCGTTCGACCAGGCCCGGGTTGGCGTCCCGGTGCTCCCGGCCGAGGGAGATGAAGTCCTCCCACGACATCAGGCGGTCATCGACGTACCGGTTGGCGATCCCGCGCGGCTCGATGTAGATGATGTGGGCCAGGTTGGGCAGGTCGTCGATGACCTCGAACACCTTGTCGACCTGCTCCTGGTCCTCAGCCACCAGGATCTTGGCGCCGGAGTCCGCGTACATGTAGCCGACCTCGGCCGCCGGGTTGGTCGGGTAGACGCCCACCGTGATGCCGCGGATCGCGGTGCAGCCGATGTCACTGAACAGCCACTCCTGCCGGTTCTCCGAGTGGATGGCCAGACGGTCGCCGGGGCCCATGCCGAGGGCCAGGAAGCCGTGTGCGGCCGCCGTGGCGTTCTCCCAGTAGTCGGCCCAGGTGATCTCCTTCCAGACACCGAAGTCCTTCTCGCGCATGGCCACCGTCTCAGGGTGCATCGCTGCCCAGTCGCGGACGCGGCTGGCCGTCGTCGGCAGTCCCGCCCCAGAGCTCGCTGGCCGGTCCAGGGTCGCTGTCTCGCTCACGAGGTAACTCCTTCGCTCTTGTGTGACTGGGGACCGACGTGGGCCTCTGCCTTGTGCGCCTTGGCATCGGCATCGGCTCTGGTCTCTTCGGAGCCCAGGTAGGCCCGGATCACGTCCGGGTTGTTCTGGACCTCAGCCGGCACCCCGGTGGCAACGTGCTGTCCGAAGTCCACCACCATCACCCGGTCGGCCAGATCCATGACGAGACCCATGTCGTGCTCGACCAGGATCATCGGGATGTCGAGCTCATCTCGGATGTCGAGGATGAACCGCGCCATGTCCTCGGTCTCCTCGACGTTCATGCCGGCGACGGGCTCATCCAGCAGGAGCAGCTTCGGGTCCATGGCGAGCGCCCGGCCCAGCTCGATGCGCTTCTGGATGCCGTAGGGGAGGAGGCCGACCGGCATCTTCCGGTACTCCTGGATCTCCAGGAAGTCGACGATGTCCTCGCAGACAGCGCGGTTCTCCAGCTCCTGCTTACGGGCCTTGCCCATATAGAACATCCCGGCGAGGAAGCCGTAGTTGACGTTGTGGTGGCGGCCCAGCATGAGGTTGTCGAGCACGGTGAGGTTGCCGAACAACTCGATGTTCTGGAACGTCCGCGCCATGCCCATGTTGGCGATGTGGTGCGGTGAGGACCCCACGATGGGCTCGCCCTGGAAGACGACCGTGCCCTGCTGCGGCTGGTAGACACCGGACAGCACGTTGAAGATCGAGGTCTTCCCGGCGCCGTTGGGCCCGATGATCGCGAACAGCTCCTTCTCACCCACCTGGAACGACACGTCGTCGATCGCGTTCACACCCGAGAACGACAGCCGGACGCCGTCGAAGGTCAGAATCGGGTTCTGCGAGGTGTCCTGACTCGAGGTGCCTTGGCCCGAGGTGTCCTGGCTCGACGTGTCCTGGCTCACGACAACCACCGCTTCCGTCGCTTGTAGTGCTTGACGTCTCTGAACGACTTCGCGGAGCCCTCGTCGGCCAGACCGAGGTAGAACTCCTTGACGTCGTCGTCCTGCAGCAGCTCGTCGGCCGGCTTGTCCATCACGACCTTGCCGGTCTCCATGATGTAGCCGTGTTCGGCCACACCGAGCGCCATCGTGGCGTTCTGCTCGACCAGCAGGACCGTGACCCCCTGGCTGTTGATCTCGACGATCAGGTCGCGGATCTGATCCACCAGCTGGGGAGCCAGGCCGAGACTCGGCTCGTCCAGCAGCAGGTACTTGGGGTTGGACATCAGCGCCCGCCCCATCGACAGCATGGTCTGCTCACCGCCGGAGAGATAGCCGGCCGTGGACTTCTTCCGGTCCGCGAGGACCGGGAAGAGGTCGTAGACGCGGTCCATGTTCTCCTTCATGAGGCTGGTGTCGGTGTGTGCGCCGACGCGCAGGTTCTCCTCGACGCTGAACTCCGCGAAGATCCGACGACCCTCCAGTGCCTGCTTGACCCCGGCCTCCACCACCCTCTCGGGGCGGAGCTGATGGATCGGCTCGCCGTCCAGCGTGATCGTGCCGCGGGTGATGTCGCCCTCATGCACGTCGAGCAGGCCGGAGATGGCCCGCAACAGCGTGGTCTTGCCGGCGCCGTTGGCGCCCAGCAGTGCGACGATCTTGCCCTCGGGCACCTGCAGACTGACTCCGCGCAGCACCAGTACGACGTCGTCGTAGACGACCTCAAGGTTCGATACCTCGAGCATCTGCCCTCCAGATGGGTCCGGATAGTTGTGTGTGACTTGGTAATCAGACCGTCACGGGTTCGTGACACTAACCGATGACCATGTGATGACAGCCCAACCAGGTGGGGGTGGGCGCTGCATCAGATCTACTACTCGTGTCATGGGTGACATGACGGTGTCGTGACTCTAGTCACATTTGCGCGAGATGTCGCGCACGTTACCGCCGAACCTGCCGGACCAGCGCCATGACGGCCCGCACGACGAGGTCGACCACGGCGGCGATCAGCGCGACAAGAGCGATGCGATACGAGGCCGTGAACAGCGGGTGGTACTCCCACTGTGACGGTCGGATCATCTGCTCGAAGACGGGCAGGGGC
The DNA here is from genome assembly GCF_003074135.1 of Euzebya tangerina. Classification (NCBI taxonomy): domain Bacteria; kingdom Bacillati; phylum Actinomycetota; class Nitriliruptoria; order Euzebyales; family Euzebyaceae; genus Euzebya; species Euzebya tangerina. The sequence continues at coordinate 3,274,252 of NZ_PPDK01000001.1, forward strand.
GCGGAGACGATCCCCGCCGTCGCGGTGTAGGCGTAGTAGGGGATGATCGCGAAGAACAGCAGGACCCCACCGGCGGCGGCCAGATAACCCCACCGCAGTCTGACGACGGCCAGCGCGGCGACTGCAAGTGCCATGGTCAGGCCACCACCGGCGATGCCCGCCGCGGCGTGGAGGTAGTCGGTCCGCGTGGGATCGGCGCCCAGCAGGATGGCCGTGTCGTTGATCGTGAACCACAGGCGAAGGGCCAGCTGCGCCGTCGCCAACCCCAGCACGACCACCACGATCGTGCCACTGGCGAGCTTCCAGACCGGCCACCGCGGGCCGACGAGGTAGGCGGGTCGCCGCCGGACCGCGATCGGTTGGGGAACGGCGAGGCGGGGCGGCGGCTTGCGCGTGCGAGGCCGCAGGGGGCTACGGCGACGAGGCTTGGGCGGTCGCTTGCGACGCCGCGCGGCGGGCCCGCGAGACGGACTCCTGAGGACCGGACCCTGGACCGCGTGAGCCGACTGCGGCTCCGCTGCGTCGGTGGCCTCGTCGGAGGGTGCCGCGTCCTCGACGTAGGCGGTCACCTCGCCGGTGCTGATGTCGTCATCGGACGGCGCCTCGGTTGGTGCGTCCGCGGGCCGGATGGGGGCGACGGCGGCGTCGGCTGCCACCGGCGTGCTGGTGGCCCTCTCTGGCGGACCAGCGGGCTCCTCCGGCGGACCATCGGGCTCGCCGAACTCAGCGGCCGCGCGGGCACGCAGTGCAGCCAGGTCACCCCGCAGCTGCTGGAGTCGGTCGTCCTTGACGTTCTTGGGCATGGAACTCGTCGGCGTAGGGGAAGGCCGAGATCGTAGCGGAAGTGCGGCAATACCGACGATACAGCGGGTGGTCTGACAGACTGTTCGTGATGACCCCCTCCACTGTCGGGTCGGTCGCTGGGTTGTGACCGAGGACACCGGTCGCCTGCTGGCCGATCGCTATCGCCTGACCGATGCCATCGGTCGGGGCGGCATGGCGGACGTCTACTCGGCGGAGGACAGCCGCTCCGATCGGATGGTGGCCGTGAAGGTGATGCGCCTGGGCGAGGCTGCTGATCCGGACCGCTTCGCCTCCGAGATGGAGATCCTCGAGCGACTCGAACACCCCGCGATCGTGCGCCTCTTCGACACGGGGCGCACGGAGGATCACAGCCCCTACTTCGTGATGCAGTTGGTCACGGGCGAGTCGCTGTCGACGCGGCTGCGCGAGGAGGGAGCCCTGCCCGAGTCCGACATCACGAAGTGGGCCGCCCGGGTTGCCGGTGCGCTGGCACACGCCCACGAGCGGGGGGTGGTCCACCGGGACATCAAGCCGGCGAACATCCTGATGGACCAGCAGGGGAGGGGGTTCCTCACCGACTTCGGTGTCGCGCGCCTGGTCGACTCGACGTTGGTGACCAAGGCCGGCACCACCATCGGGACGGCCGCCTACCTCGCGCCTGAGCAGCTCCAGGACTCCGCCGTCGGCCCGCCCGCCGACGTGTATGCGTTGGGACTGGTGCTGATCGAGGCCTTCAGCGGTCGTCGGGCCTTCCGGGGCAGCGGGGTGGAGGCGGCGATGGCCCGGCTCGGTCGCGATCCGGCCATTCCCCGGGCCTTGCCGGACAATTGGGTGGGCCTGCTGATTGCCATGACCCGCCGGGATCCTGCCCGGCGCCCCGATGCCGCGTTCGTGGAGGCGGTGCTGCGCGGGCGGCAGCCACCACCACCCCTGGACCCGGTCGAGTTGGCCGCACGATCGAAGGTGTCCATAGACGCCGATGAGGCACCGACGGAGGTCACACCAACCCCCACACCCCGACGTGAGATCGCCACGGGCAGCAGCGAGTGGGGACCACCCAGCACCGAGGACCGTCCTCCGGCCCCGCCGACGCCGGCGGCCGTGACCCCCGAGGAGCCGGCGGTTGCGGAGGGCGGACCCGCCAAGGTGACGCGGGCGCTGATCGCAGGGCTCGTGGCCTTCGTGCTGGCCATGACCGTGCTCGGCATCGGCTCGGTGGCGCTGTATCGGGCCGTCACCGACGGGCCGATCGACCCGATCCAGGGGAACACCGAGGTGGATGAGGCGACACGGGAGGTCGTCGACGTCATCGAGGCCTCAGAGACGCTGTCCGCGATCGACCCCTCCGTCCAGCGGCGCCTGAGGCTGCTCGAAGGGGAGTTGGTGACGGCCATCAACGAGGACCGGCTGGACGGCGCACTGGACGCGGTGGTCGGCATGACGGACGAGGTGGCCCGCGGCATCGAACAGCTGGACATCGACGAGGTGGCCTTCCGGTCGCTACTCGAGTCGTTGCGGGAGTTGACTGCGGCCATCCAAGCCGAGACCACACAGGATCAGACGCCCGGGGAGTAATTGCGTCGGCATCCGGGCGCGTCCAAGGCGCGTTGGTAGCATTCCGCCCGCATCAGTCGATGCCAGTCCCAGTCACAGGAGGAACGCATGGTCCGCGGAGCACGAGTCGCCGATGAGGCGGTACGCGCCTACCTGGAGGCCCTGCAGGATCCGAACACCGCGGTCAACTGGGACGAGGTCGAGGAGTTGGCAACACAGATCGCTGAGGTCACCGATCCCGTCCGCCGGGTCCTGCTGCGATCGGACTGGCGTCGGGCGTCCGACCCCGCGACCTACCTCCCGGACCTGGAGGCCGACTTCATCGCCTTCGCCGCCCAGTGGTCGGAGGCCAATCGTGTGAGCGGTGACGACTTCTTCTACGAAGGCGTGCCGTTGGCGGTGCTGGCGGAGGCCGGGCTCGGCATCTCCGAGGAAGCTCGCGCGTATGCCGACGAGGACGATCTCGCCCTGCTGCCCGACGTGGCCGACGGTGAGGCGGAGGCGGCCGTCGAGGGCGAGTCGGGCGAGCTCTTCGAGCCCGGCAGCGCCATGGCGAACGTCTTCGAGCAGATCGGGGCGGGCCCGTTCACGATCAACGACCTCGTCGACCGGGCCGACGCCAGCCGGTCGACGGTGCGGGCCGTGCTGGACAAGCTGGACGAGGCAGGGCGGCTCAGCGAGCTCGAGCCCCTCGACACCGGCAGTGCCGGCCGCTCGCCGAAGCGCTACGAGCTGACGGACTGACGCAGGCGGTCACGCTGGCCCGGACCCGTCACGCGGCGGCCGCTCGTGGCAGCCGCGCGAAGAGGGCGTCGAAGACGTTCGTCCGATCGAATCGGGTGGCCCACTGCTGGGCGGCTGCGGCTGCTGCGTGGCGCTCCGCCGGGCTGCGGCCGAGCACCTCGTCGTCGAGAGCCTCGGCGATCCCCTTGGGGTGGGCTGGCGGGACCAGGCGAGCGTGCGGACCCACTGCTTCTGGGATGCCGCCGGTGGCACAGGTGATCACCGGCCCACCGCCGGCCAGCAGGTTCTCCGCAAGGGCGATCCCGAAGGTCTCGGTGAACTCCGGGCGTGGCTTGGAGGGCAGCACGTAGGCAGCACATCCGGCCATCAGGTGGGGCTTCTCGGCGTCGTCGACATCGTGGAGGAAGTGGATCCGGTCGGCCAGCGGCGTCGAGGCGGCCAGGGCGTGCAGCGACCCGGCTTCCGGACCGTTGCCGCAGATGACCAGAGCCCGCGTGTCCGACGTGGCGCTCATCACGTAGCCGTTGATGAGGTCGTCGACGCCCTTCGCCTTCGACAGGCGCGACAGGAACAGTACGTAGCCGTCCGCCTCCAGGCCCCGCTCGGCCAGGCGTGCAGCGGTCTCTGCCGGCGCGAGGTCGGTGAAGGCCCGCGCGTCGATGGCGGGGTAGGACACGGCCACGAGCTCCGCGCACCGTGGGGCGAGGGCCGTCCCCCACCGATCATCGATCTGCTGAGCCGCGTGGATGATGATGTCCCGGGTGTAGGCCGACACCGCCACGCACACGTCGTTGTCCAGGTAGGTGGTCAGCACCTGGGCCGCGGCGCCGAACCGTCCCTCGGCCACCGCGGTGTTGACCACGTTGGTCACGTCCGAGCCGACCGCTTCGGCGATGGTGGTCAGTGGCGCACGCAACCCGGTGGCCTGTGCCACGCGGGCGGCGTCGGCCACCACGGTGGCGTGTGGCGTCAGGTACAGCGACATGGCTGTGGTGGGGACGTCCTCGGTGAACAGCTCGACCAGTCGACCGGTCATGCCGGCCAGGTGACGGCCATCCGGGACCTTGTAGTTGCCGACGGGCTCCGGTCGCTCGACGGTGATGCCGGGGGAGTAGGGGAGGACCGCATCGAGCGGCTTCATCGGCAGACCCGCCGCCTCGATCGCAGGGATCGTCCACGTCACGATCCGGACGTCATCGAACCCCCTGGTGAGCGCCACCTCCGCCAGATTCCTCGCCTCGCCGGAGTGACCACAGATCACCGGGTCGGCCCGGACCACGATGACCAGGCGGCGCGACGGATCAGGGGTGGGAGCCGCCGATTCGGGCAGCGGCAGGCCCGGCTCCAGCCGCTCGATGTGGTGCGCGAGGTCGCTCATGCAGCCTTCCTGGTCGACGTGTCAGGTGGGGTGATCGGCATCACGGCGCCGCGCCGTGCGGGGTGAGCGACGGGGGCCGGTGGGCCGCTCCCCAGCCAGCCGGCTCGGGGGAGAGGTCCAGGACCAGGTGGCCACCGGCGGCCACCTCGGCGGTGCTGAGCCAGGCACGCTCCAGCGGCCGCCCGTCCAGGCGTGCTCCGGTCACGTAGCGGGGCAGGCGTCGCCCGGTGGCCTGGTCGACATCGTCTGCGCCGGGCGCGTCGATCACGAACGCGGCCTGCCCATCATCGACGGTGATCTCGACGTGCGGGAAGGCGGGCGGGCCGACCAGCAGCGACTGCTGGCCGGGCTGGGGGAACAGCCCAACACAGGCCCACACGTACCAGGAGCTGAGACCTCCGGAGTCATCGTTGCCCGGGAGCCCCCCGCGTCCGACGTCGAACTGGTTGTCCACGATGTCCCGCACGATGTCAGCGGTGCGGTCGGGCCGCCCCGCGTGGTGGTAGCACCAGGGTGCGTCCATGTCGGGTTCGTTGTTCAGACCCTCGAAGCGATTCAACGCGTACCCGGCGGCGACCTGATCGGGCTTGGGTGCCACACCGAGCTGCTCCACCGGGTCGGCACCCTGTCCGAAGAAGGTGTCGAGGATGGTGACGAAGCGGTCATCGCCCCCGGCCAGTCGGATCCGCTGCGCCATGTCGTGCAGCAGGCGGAAGGAGTAGTTCCAGCGGCCGCCTTCGTAGTACTGGGAGTCGATCACCAGGCCGGTTGTCGGGTCGTAGGCGTTGACCCAGTTGGTGGCCAGGCCCTCCAGCCGCTCGGCGAAGTCGGGGTCGCCGACCCGCCGGGCGATCTGTGCCGTGCAGTGGTAGCCGAGGCCGAGGTCCAGCGTGTGGGTGACCGGGTGGGCCAGGCCCTGCTCGATGTACTCCTCGCCCCACAGTCGGGTCAGGTCCGAGGCCATCAGGCTGACGGCCCAGTTCCAGTCCAGGGCTGCCGGCTTGAGGGCGCAGAGGTCGGCGAGGAAGGTGTGGGCCAGGGCGCTGCCCTGCCGGGTGAAGCGGTCGGCCCCGCGGGCCATGCGGTAGCCGATGGGGAAGTTGCCCTCGAACTCACACACCGTGATCAGGGCCATCGCCAGCTCGGTCGCGCGGCGGGGGAGCAGCGTGGTCAGGAGCGGCAGGTGGGTTCGGTAGAGGTCCCACATCGTCGAGATGTCGAACGCGAAGGGCCCGTCGCCGTCCCAGAAGGGGCTCTCCCCGCCGGCCATGCAGGGCTTGATCAGAGAGTGGTACAGCGCTGTCGCGAAGACCGATCGCCGGGTCGCATCCCCGCCCTCGACGGTGACCAGGTCGAGGTGGTCCTGCCAGGTCGTGGCGGTCATCCCCAGCCGCGTGGCGAACGCCGGCGTGACCTCGCGACCATGGTTGCCGGCGATGCCAGCCCGGTCGGGACGTGTGGTGATGGTGCGCGGGGTGGTCTGGCCGAGGTCGACCGCCAGGTTGGCCGCCGCCTGGTCGATGCCCCGCAGTGAGAGGCCGACCTGGATCTCGACGGTGACCTCGACCCCGGGTGGGCCGACCCAGATCACCCCGAAGCGGCGCAGCGTCGTGGGGCGGATGGCGTCGAAGCGCAGCTGGGCCCCGCCGTACATGAGCCGGCGGTCGTACCACGGCATGAGGCGCCAGTCGGGCGCGTCGCAGGTGGCGTGGAAGCTGACGGGCACACCCTCCATGACGACGGTGCCGGCGGCCGACGCCGGGTCGAGCACCGCGACGTCGCCGCGGAGCGGGACGGTCTCACCCTGGTCGATGGCCAGGCCACCGTGGGCGCAGTCCAGGACCACCCGGGGGCTCTCCGTGGCCGGGAAGGTGTAGCGGTGCACCGCGCTCCGCGGTCCGACCGTCAGATCGCAGATGATGCCGTTGTCGAGGGTGGCCTGGTACCAACCGGGGGAGGCGGCCTCGGCGGTGACCCTCCACCGGGCGCCCAGGTCATCCAGCGGTGCCGTCATGGGGGTGACGCGGAGGTAGTTGTAGTACTTCCGGATCGCGCCGGTGCCCGACTGGTGGAAGTGGGTGAAGCCACTGGTGACCAGGTCGTCGTGCAGACGGGGCGGAACGCCTTCCGTGCTGCGGTCGTAGCGCCCGTAGCCGGTCGGGTAGGCACCGGACGTGGGACAGACCGAGACCATCCCGAATGGATGGGTCGCGCCGGGGTGGGTGTTGCCGATCGGTGGCTTGGGCCACCACCACGTGCCCGCCAGCCCATCGGGGTCGGGCAGGTCGGCCGGCTCGGACCCGATGAACGGATCGACGTCCTCGATCCTCATGGCTCCATGATCCTCATGGTCCAGCGACGGTCGGCTCGCATGAGCCTGAACCATACGAAGCGCGTGTGTACGGAGTGTTTCAGCAGGCGGGTCGGACATCCTCGGAGTAGAGGCCCAGCAACTGGACGATGTGTCTGCTCACTCGGCGTCGGCCGTAGACCCACTCCGCGCCGAGACCGCCTCGGCCATTCGCCGTGCCACCTCAGCGACCGCCTGCTCGAGTTCGGCGCCGCCGACGATGGTGAAGGGCAGGGGGATCCGCGCCAGCCACTCGCTGGCGTACATGGTCGGGTTGTCCGTCGTGCCCATGAGTTCGGTGCGGGTGGCCCCGTCGATCGCGCTCAGGGTTCCCATGGGCCCGATGACGTGGCGAGCGACCTCGCCAGGTGGTGCATCGAACACGACGTGGGTCCGGTAGGTCCAGCCTGAGCCCAGCCGCCGCTCCAGCAGATCGATCGGATCCAGGCCAGCCGGGGGACGGGAGGGCGTCGAGAGTTGCTCGACCCAGGCCATCCGGTCGATGCGGTACGTGCGGACGTCGTCCACGTGCCGGGCATGGCAGAGCAGGTACCACAGACCATGCCGCACCACGACGGCCCACGGGTCGAGCTCGATCTTGAGTGAGGTGCCAGAGCCGGTCGTGTATGCCACGCGGACGCTCCTGCCGTCGGCGAGGGCGTCGACGACGGCGGCGGTGACCGTCGGGCTGGGCCGGGCAGCATCCCTGTCCGGAGCCACCCGTGCATGCTGGCGCATGGCGCGAGCCGGTCCGGCGACGCTGCGGGGCAGTGCCTCGAGCAGCTTCCCCACGGCAGCTCCGACGGGATCGGTGGCATCGTGCGCGGGGTGGTGCCCGTCCAGGACGGCCATGACAAGGCTGAGCGCCTCGCTGGGCGAGAAGACCAGCGGAGGCATCCGAACGCCTCGGCCAAGGCGATAGCCACCGTAGGGCCCAGTCGTCGAGTGGATGTCCACCCCTGCTGCACGAAGGGCGGAGACGTACCGGCGGGCAGCGCGATCGCTCACCCCGAGCCGCTCCGCCAGCTCGATGGCCGTCACCCCGGGCCGGTGGCGCACGATCTCCAACGTGCGCAGTGCTCGCGCCAAGGGAGTCGGAGGAGATCCCACGACGTCAGGCTACTCCGGACGCCGAATGTCCGGAACCATTCGTAGAGTGCCGGGCATGCACACCTCGCTGATCCCGACGATGGGACCCCTCCCATGAGTGCCGTGTACGTGGTTGATGCCGGTGCAGCGGTCGCGCTCGCGCGCCAGTGGCATGACGTCGACGGGGACCGTTTCGAGCTGTTCGCTCCAACCCTGCTCAGGTCCCAGGTGCTGGCGCTTCTTCGCCGCGAGGCGGCCACGCAGGGCGGCGACCCGGCCACGCTGCTGGAACTCGCCCAATCAGCGTGCCGGCTTCCACGGCGTCTGCTGGGCGACGCCGTGCTCCGTCAGACGGCGTGGAATCTCGCCCTCTCCAACGAGTGGGAGTCGACCTACGACGCGGAGTACATCGCATTGACTCAGCTCCACGGCACCGCACTGGTCGCGACCGACCCAGATCTGCGAGCTAGAGCCGAGGGACTCGTCGACGTCTGTTCCGTGGCCGACCTCATCGCGCCATGAGCGGTCTGCCACCGCCATGGCAACCCCCGATGTCGGGGTCTGAGGTCGACCACCTCGTGGCGATGCTCGAGCGCCTTCGCGCCACCTTTCGATGGAAGGCCGATGGCCTTGACACTGACGCCCTCCGTCAGCCCATCGAGTCATCCACACTGACCTTGGGAGGCCTCCTCAAACATCTGGCTGCTGTGGAGGACGATGTCTTCGAGCGGCGAATCGCCGGGCAGCCGTCGACCACGCGCGGCCTCGCATCGAACCTGGCATCGAACGTCGAGGAGTACGACGAGTGGCAGTTCACGCTGGGGGATCATGATGACGCGGACGGGCTGTACGCCATGTGGGACTCCGCAGTGGCTCGATCTCGGGAGCGGCTGTCGCAGATCATCGACACTGGCTCGCTCGACGCCCCGGGCGCGGTCTCGTACGACGGCGAGACGCCGAGCATTCGGCGGCACGTGTGCGATCTCATCGAGGAGTACGGGCGCCACACCGGTCATGCTGACCTTCTTCGCGAGGCGGTCGATGGGCGGGTGGGAGAGGACCCGCCACCCGAGTGGCGGCCCACCACGCCCGAATGACTGCCTGTTGCGGGCCCTCCGCGCTCTGCCGTTGTTTGTTTACATAATCTTTCTTATGCGTGCCATGCATTCCTGAGCCGCCGGATCGCATCCCGCACGCCTTGAGCCAACGCAAGCTTTGCTGGCTGTCAGGTTTCACCGAACCGTGCGGCGTTCAGGCTCGGTGTCGTTCTCTGCGCAAGAGGGAGCGGAGTGTCTCGGCGTTCGCGTAGCCGACGCGCAGGGCGATCTCAGCGGAGGTGAGGTGCGTGGTCGCCGAGAGGTGACGAGCGCGTTCGATGCGAAGCCGTTGGACAAAGCCGAGCGGAGTGAGGTTGAGCGCCGATCGGGTTCGTCGTTCGAGGGTTCGCCGACTGGTGCCGATCGACTGGGCTGCGGACGCGACGTCGAACGGTTCGTCGAGGCGGGCGCGGACGTAGCGCTCGAACTCCACGACGATCGGATCTTCGTGTTGCAGGTGTTCGTAGGCGACGAAGGCAGCCTGCGATGGGCGATGGTCGATCAGGAGCAGCTGGGCGACGTGCTGGGCGAGGTCGGGGCTGATCGATCGCACGAGGGACAGCGCGAGATCGATGTGTGCGAAGGCGGCCCCCGCGGTGACGAGATCTCCGTCGACGACGACCATGGTGTCAAGATCGAGGTCCACGGTCGGGTAGCGCCGCCGGAACCCCGGGCCCAGGAACCAGCTGGTCGTCGCCCGCCGGCGGTGCGCACGTCCGGATTCGGCCACTGCGAACACACCGGTGCATGCAGCAGCGATCCGGGTGGATGCATCATCGAGCCGGCTGAGTGCCTGGATGACCGAACGCGCACCTCGGCTTCGCAGTGCGTCGAAGGTGGCTTCTGCGGTCAGGGTGCCCAGGGCAGGAACGACGATCACGTCGAAGTCACCCATCTCCGACAGCGAATGCCGAACCGGCAGGATCATCGACGTCGACGTCGTCACCCGTCGCTTCGGCCCGACGATGGCGAGCTCGATCGGGCCGGCGCCTGCGTCGACGTCGCCCCGCACTCCGTCCGCCACCTGCACGATGTCGATCATCGATGCAACGGCCGAACCGAAACAGCCGTCGAGGGCGATCATTCCAAGGCGCATGACGCAAACGATAGCAAACCAGTCGCATGCGCCATAGTCTCTCACTGAGGTGTCCGCGTACGTTGGCATCGCACCACAACCGCTCGACACCCCAGGAGACCCCGATGTCCGCCCCTTCACTCCCCTACGCCTTCGTTGCGAAGATCGTCGCGGCCGATGGCCAGCACGACGCGCTCGCCACCCTGCTGGCCAGCGCAGTCGACCTCGCGAACGAGGAGGAGGGGACCATCGTCTGGTTCGCGGTCCGAACCGACCCCAACACCTTCTGGATCTTCGACGCGTTCCGCGATGAGGCCGCTCGCAACGTCCACGCCAACGGCGCGATCGTCGAGGCCCTGACGTCGAACCAGCAGCTCCTCGGCGCAGCCCCGGAGATCCTCCCGGCCGACGTCCTCGCGGTCAAGCTCCCCTAGTCCGACCAGACCCTGCAGAACCGCTCCGCGACCTCCGTCCCGACCCCAGGAGCCGCGGAACGGCTGCCAACCCCGACCCCGAAGGGTCGGCACCAACCATTCGGAGCCCCCATGTCTGACAGTCCGCTCTCTATCCACCACCTCCGCCGGGGCAGTGGCCCGCCCCTCCTCCTGGTGCACGGCCTCGGCTCGTCGATCGAGTCGTGGTCACCCATCATGGACGGCCTCGCCGCCCACCGGACGGTCATCGCGCCGGACCTGCCGGGTCACGGCCGGACCCCGGCGCTGTCGGAGGAGACGGTAGCGGCGACCGCGGACGTGCTGGAGGGATGGATGCGCGAGCAGGGGCTCGAGGACGTCGACATGGCCGGCTCGTCGATGGGCGCCCGGTTGGTGCTCGAGATGGCCAGGCGTGGACTCGGCCGCGATGTCGTGGCGCTGGACCCCGGTGGCTTCTGGACCGACGTGCAGGCCAAGGTATTCCACAGCACGCTGTTCGCGTCGGTCAAGCTGGTCCGGGCCATCCGCGGCGCGCTGCCCATCCTGCTCGGCAACCCGGTGACCCGTACCGCGCTGCTGGGTCAGTTCTCCGCCGCCCCGTGGCGCCTGGACGCCGACTACGCCCTTTCGGAGATGCGCGGGATCGCCGACACCGAGTCGTTCTTCCCCCTGCTCGACGATCTCGCCCACGGACCCCGGCAGCAGGGCATGCCACGTGGCGCAGCCCGTGGGCGCCAGACCCTCGTCTGGGGTCGCCGGGACCTGGTCACCCCCGGCAGCCAGTCAGACACGGCGACCGATCGCTTCCCCGATGCTGACCTGGTGTGGATCGACGGGTGCGGACACTTCCCGCACTGGGACCAACCCGAAACGACCCTCGACCTCCTCCTCTCACGAACCGGGTCGGACGAGCCGGCCGCCTGACCAAGTGGCTGAGGTGGTAGCCGTCTTGGAGCCGCTCACGCAGCGGCTGGCCGAGTTGCTGGGCAACTGATGCGCTCATCGGCCACGTTCGGCGAACGTGCGGCAGCCAATCCCGGTGACGATCTCAGCATCACCTGTCGGAGCCCCCAGACGGGTGCGGACGCAGGAATACGAACCTTTCGTGAGACAACCGGCTGCACCCGCGTCTCAGGGTGAATGCGAAAGCGCTGCTCAGCGACCTACTCGCTTCGAAGATTCAGCGAGACCCGACAACGCCATCGAGATCGACCGTCAGCCCTCGGTCCCCGAGCGCGGTGGCGGTTGCTGGAGACCGGGTCAGACGATCCAGATGCCGCGCAAGTTGGGCCACCGCCGGGGTGCGCAGCCGAGGCCAGGCCAGCGACAGGCCCTCGGACGCGGCTTCACGGTCGCCGCTCACGCAGCACAGACCGGCCACGATGACGAGCAGATCGCCGGCCACCTCCCGCGACAGACCGAGTGGTGAGCGCTCGGCCCACCGGACCGCCTGGTTCAGGTGCTCCCATGCCTGCGTCAGGTTGCCGGCCGTCGCCTCCTCGAGCGCGGCAGCGCCGCTGATGAGGTAGCGCCACAGCGGCCACTGCGGGTCCTCCGAGAGATCCGTCGGTTGGTCGCTGCTCGGCGGCTCGCCCACCACCCATCGCAGGATGTCCTGTTGGGACCGCGCATAGGGATGGCCCGGTGTGGGGTGTGCCGCCCAGGCGCGCAGCCCGACATCGGGCGGTGCCGCGATAGTGACGGCGTTGCACCGTTGGTCGTGCAACAAGGCGATGACGCCGACCGCACTGGAGGGAACCACGGTCAGTCCCTCGTCGACCAGAGGCGGGACCTCCCCGGGTCTGGACACGACCAGCCCTTGCGCGGCGTAGGCGCAGGCCACGGCTCGGGTGACCGGATCGACAGCGATGGCCCGCGCGGCAGCGGCAAAGCGGTGACCGGCGCCGTAGTCGGCCAGCACGCAGGCGTTCATGCCCGAGGCGGTCAGGTACAGGGCGCGCTCGGCGTGGTCGTCCAGGCGGTCGGAGACGTCATCGCGCCCGAGGTAGCGGCGGTTGGGATCCAGGAAGGCACCCTGCCGGAGGACGGTGGGGATGCGGCCCGCCATGCGACCGACGTCGGCCAACCGGCCACAGGCCACCAGGTGGTCCAGGGCGGCGATCAGGTCCTCACGCGTCGACTGGTCCCCGAGGCTGACGCCCCACCACGGCATGTCGGTCATCGCGGTCCCGGCGCCGACGACGCGCCGTAGGTGGTGGTCGGCGTGCCGGTCGCGCAAGCGCTGCACGTCGTCGTCGCAGCGGCGCCGCGCATACGCAGCCACCGTCTCCAACAGCCGGTAGCGACCGATTCCATCCACCTCGCCGTCGCGGAGCACCAGCGACTTGCGGACGAGGGAGGCCAGGCTCTGCACCACCTCGGACTCATCCACATCGGCCACATCCGCCAACGCCACCGCCGTGAAGCCGCCGACGAACGCGCCACAGGCCAGCAGCAGTGCTGCATCCGACCCCTCGAGCAGTTCGAAGCTCCAGTCGAGCGTGGCGAGGAGGGTCTGCTGGCGGGCCACGCTGCGGCGCTGACCGGCCAGCAGCCAGAAGCGCCGGTCCAGGTTGTCCGCGACCTGGGCGAGGGGCATGTGATCAACTCGCGAGGCGGCCAACTCGAGGGCCAGCGGCAGCCCATCCAGGCGTGCACAGATCCGGCCGACCAGCCGGGCGGTGTCGGGGTCGTCTCGCACGGTGACGCCGATTGCTGCCAGTCGGGCGACGAACAGCTGCTGCGCGGCCTCCTCCTCCAGGGGGGCGACGCGGACCAGGTGCTCCCCCGGCACCTGCAGAGGCTCACGGCTGGTCGCCAGGACGCGGAGGCCGGGACAGCGCGCCAGGAGCCGGTCGACCAGGTCGGCCGCCAGGTCGAGCACGTGCTCGCAGTTGTCGACCAGGAGGACCAGCGGCTCGGCCTGGATCCGGGCGATCAGGCCGTCGGGGCCGTCGACCGCTGCCGTCGGTGGAAGGCCCAGCGCGCGGTAGGTCTCGGCCATGACCGTCCGTCCACTGCGAGCCTGCTGCAGCTCCACGAAGGCCCACGGCTGCGCCTGGTGGTGCGTGTGCGCCACCTCCAGGGCCACGCAGGTCTTGCCCACCCCGCCGGGGCCGACCAGCGTCACCACGGCGGCATCGTCCAGCCTTCTGGCGGCCTCATCCACCGTGGCGCTCGCCCTGACCAGCCGGGTGCGGCGCGCGGGCAGCGGCAGGGGGTGCAGCGCGGCTGCGTCCCGGGCCACACCCTCCTGCGGCGGTGGCTCCCCGCGCAGGATCCGGTCGTGCGCCGCGATTATCGCACCGCCCGGGTCCAGACCGGATGACTCGGCCAGCAACTCGCGGTACCGATGGAATGCCCGTGAGGCATCGGCGAGGCGACCGAGGGTGTGGAGCGTCTGGATCAAGAGCAGGTGGGCTGACTCCCGCAGCTCGTGAGCGCGCGCGAACCACTCGACCTCTGGAAGGGCCTCCGCCGCGTGCCCCGCATGGACGAGCGCCTGCAGACGCAACTCCTCGACGGCGCTGCCGAGCTCCGCCAGTCGGGCCGCCTCGGCAGACGCCCACACCAGATCGGCAACTTCAGGGATCGGCGTGCCCCGCAGCAGCGGCCGGATCCGCTCGACCTGCCGCAGTGCAGCGACGGGATCGGTCCGCATGAGCCGGACAGCGTCCTGATGAGCGGCGGCCACCGCCTCGGCGTCCAACTCGTGGCCGCTGAGGTCCAGGCGGTAGTGCGACGGCCCCCCAGTGAGGATCCGAGCGGTCCCACCGACCTGCTCGGGCTCGAGGAGACCCCGCAGGCGGCTGACGCTGGTCCGCAGTGCCTTGATCGGATGCCGGGGCGGAGCGTCGTGCCACACCCGGTCCACCAGACCGTCGGCGCTCAGCGTCTCACCGCGACCCACGATCAGGGCGAGCAGCAGGCGGCGAAGGTTGCCGGGCGGCGGCGTGCGGTCCTCGCCCTGTCCGTCGAGCACCTGCAGGGGCCCCATGACGGCGATGCGCAACTGGCTGCTCACCCTGAGACTCTACTGCCGGGGACGGGCACGACGACAGCGTTTCGTGGCCGTGAAACGGATGAGAAACGTCACCGGACACGGTGGTCTCACACCCATTCCACCGTGAACGGAGTCACGATGACCACCCTCTCCCCTGCCGAGCCCGACCTCGCGGTCCTGGCCGCACTCGCCGACGCCGTCCTCGACGACGTCAAGGGCCACCAGGCCGGGTTCCTGGCCGCACTCGGCGATCACCTGGGCCTGTTCAGCGGCCTTGCTGCCCACGGGCCGGTTGGCAGCGTCGAGCTCTCAGCTGCCCTCCACATGGACGAGCGTTACGTCCGGGAGTGGCTGCACGGCATGACCACGGCCGGGTATGTGAGCGTCGACGCTGCCGGCGACACGTTCTCCCTGACGCCAGAGCAGGCACTGGTGTTCGCCACCGACGACAGCCCCGCGGCGATGGGCGCGATGTTCCACGGGATGCCCGGTATGTGGAACGGCTTCGACGCACTCCTGGAGGCGTTCCGCGCCGGCGGCGGCATCGGGTTGGACCAGGTCCACGAGCACTGGTGGACCTCCATGGAGCGCTTCACCGGCGGCGGCTTCGACCGCGGACTGCTGGACGTTTGGATCCCGGCCGCCGACGGCATCCACGAGGCGCTGCAGGCCGGGGCACACGTGGCCGACGTCGGCTGCGGTCGAGGCAAGGCCCTGATCACGCTGCTGCAGGCCTACCCAGCTGCAACCGCCGTCGGCTATGACCTGTCCTCCTCGCAGGTCGCTGTCGCTCGTCGGCGCGCCTCGGCCTCTGGCGTGGCGGACCGGGTCCGCTTCGTCGTGGCCGATGCCGCCGACGGGTTGGGCGAGCGCTTCGATCTCGTCACGGCATTCGACGTGCTGCACGACCTGGCCGCGGTCGACCGGACCCTGGAGGCCGTGCACACCGCACTCCGCCCCGGAGGCTCACTGCTGGCTCTGGACTTCCGGTCCGCTGCGACGCTCGGGGAACGGGTCGGACGCGAGGCCACGATGCTGTACGGCTGGAGTGTCGCCTACTGCCTCACGACCTCGCTGGCGCAGCAGGGCGATGCCCTGGGGACCTGCGGTCTCCCGGAGCCCGAGATGATCGCCCGACTCGCCCGCGCGGGCTTCGGCGCTGCACGCGCGCTGGACGTCGAGGACCCCTTCCAGGTCCTGTACCAGGCTCGGGCCTGACCCCGGACGGCCACCTGCCGCCCACCGGCAGCTTCGACGACGGCGAGAAGATCGGCGGGTGGGCCACCAACGGACATGCGACACTGGGTGGGTGTTCCCGGCTGGGGCGAAGGCCCACCTCCATGATCATCTGCGTTGGGTGCGCGAGGTGTTGGTCTGGAAGCTCGACGGGCTGTCTGAGTACGACGTCCGACGGCCCCTGACACGCACGGGCACCAATTTGCTGGGACTGGTCAAGCACACAGCCGTCTGGGACTCGCGCTACTTCGGCGAAGTATTCGACCGACCCTTTCCGGGGCCCATGCCCCGCTGGGACGACGAGATGGCAGCGGGCACCGACATGTGGGCAACAGAGCACGAGTCGCGCGAGGAGATCGTCGATCTGTACCGCAGGGTCTGGAGCCATGCGGACGCGACGATCGAGGCCCTGCCCCTCGGGACCTCCGGCTTCGTACCGTGGTGGCAGGCGGAAGTGTCGCTCTTCAACGTGATGCTCCACTGCTTGGCGGAGACGAATCGTCACGCCGGGCACGCAGACATCCTGCGGGAACGTCTGGATGGGGCCGTCGGCGTTGAGCCAGGCACGCCGCGGGGGTTCGGGCGGGACGCGGCGTTCTGGCGGGCACGGCGGCAAGAAGTCGACCGGTCGGCACGAGCTGCAGATCGCCGAGCATCCGACTGACCGATCGTGGCGGCCCTGGCCCGATGATGGGTGTGTGAGTTCTGACAGTTGCCAGCCGGCGATGTCACAGGCGGATGCGAAACTGGGCGGATGAAGCGTTCACTCGACGGTGTGCAGGATCTTGGCGGCGGAGGGGTAGCGAGGACGTCCTCCGGATCATCGCCAGCGGGCGAGGTGCGGGCGGCGGAGGTGGCCGATGAGTTGGTGCAGCTGGCGTCGGACCTCTTCGGCGGCGAGAAGCGGTTCCTGGACCTGGTGGCGGAGTTCGATGCGCTCGGTGGGTGGGCGGATGGCCGGACGCGCTCGTGTGCCCACTGGCTGAACTGGCGGCTGGGTATTGCGATGCCGGCAGCGCGAGAGCGGGTTCGCGTCGCACGGCGACTGCACGAGCTGCCGCTGCTCGCTCGGGTGTTCGGAGAGGGTCGGGTGTCCTACTCCAAGGTGAGGGCGGTCACCCGAGTCGCCACTGCCCAGACCGAGGAGACGTTGGTCAGCTTCGCACTCGCCGCCACGGCGGCCCAGTTGGAACGGATCTGTCGAGTGTGGCGGACCGTCCAGTCTCAGTCCCCGGCCTCGGCGGCTGACGCCGCTCGCCAGCGCCGCGATGTGCGACTCACGACCGACGACACGGGAGATCTGGTCTTGACGGCGCGGCTGCCCGTCGCGGGTGGGGCCGTCCTCGCTCAGGCGATCGCGGCCGCCGCAGAGCGACTGTTCCGCGACCAGGGTCCGGCCGAGGATGTCGGTCAGCGACGTGCGGATGCCCTGGTGGCCGTCTGCGAGTCGTTCCTGGCCTCGGGGCCGACTGACTCCTCGTCAGCGGATCACTGGCAGCTGACGGTTGATGTTGACGTCGACGTGCTCCAAGCCGCCCGTGACGGCCAGGCCACTGACCACGTCCACACAAGCCACCAGCCCACGTCAGATCCGAGCCTGACGGATTCCAGCCCCACCGGTCCACGCCGTATCGGTCCACGCCCTATTGGTAGAGGCTCTGTTGGTCCACGCTCGAAAGGTCCACGCTCGAAAGGTCCACGCTCGAAAAGTCCACCGTCGGGTCCGGAGATCGGTGCCACAGTCGAGCGGTTTCCCAGTGCTCGGGTCCGAACGTCCGGGGCGACTGATCAGGCACGTCTGCCCGGACCGGTGCTCCGACAGATCGCCTGCGACGTAACCCTGCAGTACCGGGTTCTCGGAGCCGGGCAGCCGGTCGGCATTGGTCGTCGCCACCGACAGATCCCCGGCTGGCTCCGTCGACTGCTGTACCGCCGCGACGACGGCTGCCAGTTCCCCGGCTGCCCCAACCAGCTGTGGACCGACGCACACCACATCATCCACTGGGCCGACGACGGTCCCACCGACCTCGACAACCTCATCCGGCTGTGCCGCGGCCACCACAGCACCGTGCACGCCCAGAACCTGGGCATCGGGCAGTCCCGGACCGACCGCACCTGGACGTTCACGACGCCAGACGGAACCACCATTTGTCCGGTGCCCCCACTGCAACGGGCTGGCAACCACCTTCCCCCAGCCAGCGGTCAGGTCGCTCCCGCCAGCGGCGACCCCGCCCGCATGGCCCTCATCATCGATGCGCTGGTCGACGTCCAGCAGAGCGCAGCACCACTCGGCGGCCACCGAGACGTTTCCGCGGAAACGTCCGAGACGAGCGACGGGTCAGGCCTCACATCATGGTCGCCGCCACCAGCGCGGCGACTTCCTGACGGGTGTCGTCCGCTCGCCACGCCACCGCCATGCGAGCAGGGCTGAGACCGTCAACCGGCTTGAACACGACGTCCGGGCGCGGCGAGAGCTCCGCCTGCCCCTCTGCCACCAGAGCGATTCCGAGCCCGTTGGCGACCGCCTCGAATGCCGCAGCCGCCGATGCTGCCTCGGTCCCGATCCGGGCCGGTTGGGTCCTGACGTCGTCTGCCAGCCAGAAGGCGCGCAGTCGTCCGGCCGAGGGTGGCAGGGCCACGAACAGCTCCGCCGCGATGTCTGCGAACACCACCCGGTCTTGATCCGCCGCCGGGTGACCGGTCGGCAGGGCCACCCACCGCTCCTCGGTCACGACCACCTCGTGGTCAAGACCCTCCTCGGGCAGTGGCAACCAGGCGAAGGTGACGTCGACGCTACCGTCTCGCAGACCGGCGGAGTCATCCTCCCACGGCACCTGGACCAAGTCGATCCGCAGGTCGGGATGGGACTCGCGCAGCCGTCGGGTCATGGCCGGCAGCAACCCGCGGCCCACCGGTGTCTGCAGGCCGACGCGCAGTGTTCCCGAGACGGTGGCCGAGATCGCTCGGGCGTCCGCCACAGCGCGGTCGTACACCTCGAGGATCTCTCGGGCTCCGGCGACCAGTGTGTGGGCCGCGTCGGTGAGGGCCACTCCCCTCCCCTGCTGCTCCAGCAGCGGCACACCCACCTCCCGTTCCAGCCGTCGCAGCGTCCGGGACACCGCGGGCTGTGAGACGTACAGGACCTCCTCCGCCGCAGCGGTGATCGACCCGGCATCGGCCACCGCCACCAAGGCGCGCAGCGCGCGGAGGTGGACGTCGCTCATCCCACCGCCACCCAGACCGGACGACTCATAACACAAGCGTATGAGTCCAGGCCTTGGACGTCTGCAGCGTCAACCCCCACGGTGAGATCACACACAACACACCGCACCAAGGAGACCGTGATGACCACCGAACAAACCAGCAACCAGCCCACCCGCCGCCTGGGACGCAACGGCCCCACCGTCGCCCCGATCGGCTTCGGCGCCATGGTCCTGATCGACGGCATGTATGGGCCGGTCGATGCCGACGCCGCGGTCCAGCAGGTCCAGCTGGCCGCCGACCTCGGAGCCATGATCGACACCGCAGACGCGTACGCCGACAACGAGGACGTCATCGGCCGCGCTCTGGCCGACCGGTCCGATTCCTTCGTCGCCACCAAGTTCGGCTACACCACCCCAGACGACCCGAACGCCACGCGTCTGGAGCACAACTGGGCTCATGAGCTGTTCGCCAACGGTCGGCCTGACCGTGTCCGCGAGGCCGCAGAGACCTCACTTCGCCGGCTGGGGCGCGATGTCCTCGACCTCTGGTACCTCCACATCCCCGATCCGGCCGTCCCGATCAGCGAAACCGTCGGCGCGATGGCCGACCTGGTGGATGCCGGTCTCGTCCGCCACCTCGGCGTCTCCAACGTCACCCCGGACCAGTTGGTCGAGGCGGCCGCCGCGGGCCCCGTCGCTGTCCTGCAGACCGAGTGGTCCTTGTGGGCCCGCGACGCCGAGGCCGACCTGATCCCCACCGCCCGCCAGCTGGGCATCGGGATCGTCCCGTGGTCACCGCTGGGAGCCGGCTTCCTGGCCGGAGACGTCTCCGCAGAGACAGCAGGCGCGGACTTCCGGGCCAACAACCCGCGATTCTCCGATGAGAGTCTGACTGCCAACCGCGACCGCTTCGCTCCACTCCGGGCCATCGCAGATCGCGAGGGGCTGCACCCGGCTCAGCTCGCCCTGGCCTGGCTGGTCGCGCAGGGTGAGGACGTGGTGCCTATTCCTGGGACCCGGAGCCCTGACCACCTGCGATCCAACCTGCAGGCTGGCAAGGTCCAACTGTCACCGGACACGGTCGCCGAGATCAACCAGGCCGCCGCTCCCGGGACGGCCCTCGGGGCCACGCTCCTCGGCTAGAAGTACCATTTCAAACCATGACCGTGATGCCTGCGGTGTTCCTCAGCCACGGCGCTCCTCCCCTGGTCGACGACGTCACCTGGACGACCGAGTTGCGGCGCCTGGCTGAGGATCTGCCACGTCCGCGGCAGATCCTGGTCGTCTCCGCCCACTGGGAGGCGGCGCCACTGATGCTGGGTGCCACGCGGACGGTCCCACTCACCTACGACTTCGGTGGGTTCCCCCAACGCTTCTACGAGGTGACCTATCCGGCACCCGGTGCCCCGGATCTTGCCAGGGACGTCGAGGCAATGATGGCCGACACGACCACCGTGCACCGGACGGACCGGGGACTGGACCACGGCGCCTACGTCCCGCTGACGGTCATGTACCCGGATGCCGACATCCCCGTGCTGCAGATGTCACTGCCCACCCTGGAGCCTGACGGACTGCTGGACATCGGCCGCCGACTGGCACCGCTCCGCGAGAACGGGACCCTGATCGTCGGCTCCGGGTTCATGACCCACGGGCTGCCCCACCTGTCGCGCCAGCACTGGGCCGATCCGGCAGCCCCGGCGCCTGGCTGGTCCACGGAGTTCGACCTGTGGGCCGAGGAACGGCTGGAAGACGGGGACATCGACGGCTTGGCTGCCTTCCGGGACCGTGCCCCCGGCATGCCCTACGCCCACCCGACGATCGAGCACTTCTCACCGATGTTCGTCAGCCTTGGCACGGCCGCCGCTCCGGACACCGCCCCCGAGCAGCCGATCGACGGCTACTGGATGGGCCTGGCCAAGCGGTCGTTCGTCGTCACCTGAGCCGGGAACACCTCGATGATCCGTCGCAGGGCCTGGGCCGCACGGCCCAGGTCGTCCAGCAGCACGAACTCGTCGGGGCCATGCGCCTGTGCGGCTGAGCCGGGGCCGCAGACCACACCGGGGATGCCGCCGACCTGGTCCAACAGGCCCAGGTCGCAGCCGTACGGCACGCCCACGACAGCCGCGTCCGGTCGGGCGGCCCTCGCCGCGGCCACGATCGCGTGGTCCGGCGCGGTGTCCCCGCCGACCCACTGCGCACCGATCCACTCCACATCGGGCGGGTGGTCCACCAGCCACGGATCCGCCGCTGCGGCCTCCGCCACCGCGCGCTCCAGCGCCGCCCGAGCGTCGGCCAGCGGCTCGTCAGGCGGGGTGCCGAAGCGTCCCTCCAGCCGCGCCCACGCCGCCTCGTCGCAGCGATAGTCGCCCCCCTCGATGCGGCCGATGCAGATGGGGAAGGGCACGCCGGACGCCACATCAGGCTGCAATGGATGCCTGAGGGCACGAGCCCGCTGAGCCTCCAATTCCCGGAGGGCCTGGTGGACCACGAAGGCCTTCTCGATGGCGGAGACCCCGAGATGGCGCACGCTCCCGTGCGCGGTGCGGCCGGGCACGTGGATGGCGAAGCAGAGCGCTCCTGCGCTGGCCGGGGCGATGTCCAGCCCCGTCGGCTCGATCACCACGGCCGCGTCGGCCGTGACCTCGCCGGCGACGAGCCCGGCCAGCGTGCCCCCGCCGCCGTCCTCCTCCCCCACCACCGGTGTCAGCAGGACCCGGCCCGCGAAGTCCGGGGCCGCAGCCAGGTCAGCCATGACGTGCATCGCAGCCGCCAGCCCGCCGAGTGTGTCAGCGGCCCCACGTCCGACGAGACGGTCCTCCAGCAGTACCGGGGCGAACGGATCAGTGAACCAGTGGCCGGCGTCGGCGGGGACCACGTCGACATGGGCGTTCAGCAGCAGCGTCGGGCCCTCCCTGGCACCGCGGACCTCGGCGATGACGACGGGGACCTCCGACCGGTCGATCTCCGCGGAGTAGTACGGATGCGCCTCCAGGGAGGCTGCCGGGACCTGCTGGCGGCTGACGACCACGTCGTGGGAGGCCAGCCACTCGCAGACCAGGTCCAGCGCCGCCTCCTCCTGCCCGCCGAGTGGTCGGCAGCGCATCAGGCCTGCCGCGGTGCTGGCGATACGCCCGCCGAGGGCCATGACGTCGGTGCCGCTACCGACACGAGCACTCACACGAGGGCCAGTGCCGCATCGAGGTCGGCGATCAGGTCGTCGGCATCCTCGACGCCGACCGAGTAGCGGATCAGGCCCTCGGGGATTCCCGCTGTTGCCCGTTCAGCCTCGGTGAGCTCGACGTGGCTGGTGGTGGCGGGCGGGCCCGCAATGGTCTCGACCTGCCCCAGGTTGGCGGCGAGATAGGCGTAGCGGAGGTTGGCACAGACCGTCTCGACCGCGGCCATGCCACCGACGACCGAGAAGCTCAGGACGCCTCCGAAGCCGTCCATCTGGGCCGCGGCCACCGCATGGCCGGGGTGCGCCGGAAGTCCGGGATAGCGGACCTCCTCAACAGCGGGGTGCGTGGACAGGTGTTGGGCGATCTCCAGCGCGGTGGTGTTCTGCTGCCGCACCCGCAGCGCCAGTGTCTTGAGCGACCTTAGGAACAGGGCGGCCACCTGGGGATCCATACCGGTGCCGATGATCTCCCGCAGACCGTAGATCCGCTGGACCAACGCCGTCGAGCCACAGGCAAGGCCGCCGAGCACGTCGCCGTGCCCACCCAGGAACTTCGACGCCGAGTGCAGGACGACGTCCGCGCCGAGCTCGAGCGGCCTGGTGTTGACCGGCGTGGCGAAGGTGTTGTCGACCACCGTGAGTGCGTCCTGGGCACGGGCAGCGGCCGCCAAGCGACGCAGGTCCAAGACCTTCAGGGTCGGGTTGGTCGGGGTCTCCAGGTAGAGCAGCTCGCAGCCGTCCTCGACGGCCAGCTCCACCGCTCGATCGGTCGTCGGCACGATCCGACACTCCACACCCCACGACGGCAGGATCTGGTCGAACAGCAGGTAGGTTCCGCCGTAGCAGTCGGCCGTGGCGATCACCCGCTGGCCCGGTCGCAGCAGCGCCAGCAGCGTCGTGCTGATCGCGGCCATGCCGGTGCCGAAGCTGGTTGCGGCGTCGGCACCTTCCAACGCAGCCACCTTCCGCTCGAGGCGGTCAGTGGTCGGGTTGGAGTTGCGGGCGTAGATGTGGCCGGGGCGCTCTCCCACCGCAGCGGCCCGCCAGGTCGGCACGTCGGGATAGGCGAAGGCGCTGTTGGCGATGATCGGTGCGGTGACGCTGCCCGTCGCCTGGTCGACCTCCTCGGTCGCGTGGACTGATCGGGTCGAGGCGCCGGGGGTGGGGCCGTCGTCGTGGGACACGGCCCGCACACTACCGGTCCCGGGCGTGAGGCCGGGCGGGCGACCGAACGCCGAGTTAACGGGATCTTCACGGCCCTCCCTCCCACCTTCATGGCATGCACACGGAGGAGGACCGGGCAGCCAGCAACTCTTTCGCCATGACCGATCTTGCGTTCCTCCTGCTCGCGGCCGTGCTCTTCGGCCTCAGCCTGGCCTATGTCCGCTTCCTCGACCGACTGGTGCACCACCCCGACAGCGAGGCGGAGAAGCAGTGAGCGCGGAGGAGATCATCGGGCTGCTCGCCGGCGTGGCCCTGCTCGCGTACCTGATCTATGCGCTGCTGCGCGCGGAGGAAATCTGATGTCGCCGGCTGGATGGGGCGCCCTCCTTGCCTTTGCCTCGGTCGTCATCGCCTCCGCGGTGCCGCTGGGTCGCTACCTCGCACGGGTCTACGGAGACGGCCCGGCACCAGGTGACCGACTGTTCGGCGGGTTCGAGCGTGGTGTCTACCGGCTGGTCGGGGTCAACCCGGCCGCAGAGCAGCGCTGGACCGGCTATGCCACAAGCTTCCTGGCCTTCAGCGTGGTCTCGTTTCTCGCCCTCTACCTGCTGCTGCGCCTCCAGGCGGTTCTGCCCGGCAACCCGACCGGCGTGGGCGCGGTCGACCCTGGGCTTGCCTTCAACACGGCGATGAGCTTTACCTCCAACACCAACTGGCAGAACTACTCCGGTGAGTCGACGCTGTCCCACCTCACCCAGATGCTCGGTCTGACCACCCAGAACTTCGTGTCGGCAGCGGCCGGCATCGCCGTGCTCGTCGCCTTCGTCCGCGGCCTCGCCCGCCAGCGCACCGACCGGATCGGCAACTTCTGGGTGGACCTGGTCCGCACCGTCACCCGTGTCCTCCTGCCGCTGTCGATCGTCGTCGCGGTGGTCCTCGTGACCCAGGGTGTGGTGCAGAACCTGGCGGGCTTCACCGAGGTGGTCACCGTCGAAGGCGGCAGCCAGCAGATCGCCGGCGGGCCCGTCGCGTCCCAGGTGGCGATCAAGCAACTCGGCACGAACGGTGGTGGCTTCTTCGGTACCAACTCCTCGGTCCCGCTCGAGAACTCGACCTGGGTGTCCAATGCCGTCCAGTCCTGGGCGATCGTCGTGATCCCGTTCGCGCTCTGCATCACCTTCGGGGCCATGGTCGGCCGCCCACGTCAAGGCGCCCTTGTCCTCGCGGTGATGGTCCTGCTGTGGGGTGCATCCACGGCGGGGATCATGGCCGCCGAGGCCTCCGGCAACCCGCGACTGACCGACCTCGGGGTCGACCAGTCCATCAGCAGCGCACTGGCTGGCGGCAACATGGAGGGGAAGGAGATGCGGTTCGGGCCGGAGCTGTCCGGCCTGTGGGCCGGCTCGACCACCGGCACGTCGAACGGCTCGGTCAACTCGCTGCACACCTCCTACACCGCGCTGGGTGGTGGCCTGGCCACGCTCAACATGCTGCTCGGGGAGGTCTCCCCCGGCGGCGTCGGCGTCGGACTTGCCGGGATGCTCGTGATGGCGATCCTGGCCGTGTTCATCGCCGGGCTGATGGTCGGCCGGACCCCGGAGTTCCTCGGCAAGACCATCGGGATCGCCGAGATGAAGATCGTCACGCTGTACGTCCTGGCCGTGCCGGCCACCATCCTGGTCCTGACGGCTGCCAGCCTCGCCATCCCCGACGCCGTCGCGGCCTCGGCCAACACGCCCGGCCCGCACGGGCTCACCGAGATCCTGTACGGCATCGCCTCACCGGCCAACAACAACGGCTCGGCGTTCACGGGTCTCAGCTCGAACACGACCTGGTACAACACGGTTCAGGGCGTCGCGTTCGTGGTTGGGCGCTGGCTGCTCATGATCCCGGTGCTCGCGCTGGCCGGGTCGCTGGCCATCAAGCAGCGGGTGCCCACGACGTCCGGCACGTTTCCGACTGACGGCCCGACGTTCGGCGTCCTGCTGATTGCAGTCCTCGCGATCGTCACTGGCCTGACCTACTTCCCCGCCCTCTCACTCGGCCCGGTCGTCGAGTTCCTCCAGTAGGAGCCCTGCCCCATGTCCCCCAACACCATGTCCCCCCACACTGCGCCCAACTCGACCTCGATGTTCGATCGTGCCCTCCTGGCCCGAGCCGCAGTGGATGCGCTCCGCAAGTTCGACCCCCGCACACTTATCGCCAACCCGGTCATGTTCGTGGTGGAGATCGGCTCCGTCCTGGTCACGCTGATCCTGATCCGCGACCTCCTCACCGGTGGGGAGGATCTGATGTTCACGTCGCTGGTGAGCGTCTGGTTGTGGACGACTGTCTGGTTCGCCAACGTGGCCGAGGCCTTGGCCGAGGGGCGAGGCAAGGCCCAGGCTGCCTCTCTCCGCGCCACGCGGTCAGAGACCATGGCCCACCGTCGGCGCGAGGACGGCACCGTGGAGGAGGTTCCCTCGACTCGGCTTCGCGTCGGCGACCTCGTCGTCGTCTCCGCGGGTGACGTGATCCCTGGCGACGGCGACGTGGTCGAGGGCATCGCCAGCGTCGACGAGTCAGCCATCACGGGTGAGTCCGCCCCGGTCATCCGCGAGTCGGGAGGCGACCGCTCAGCGGTCACCGGCGGCACGCGAGTCCTCAGCGACACGATCGTGGTCTCGATCACCGCCGAGCCTGGCTCGACGTTCCTGGACCGCATGATCGCACTGGTCGAGGGCGCCGAGCGGCAGAAGACACCCAACGAGATCGCGCTGTCCATCCTGCTGTCCGGCTTGACGATCATCTTCCTGCTGGTCGTGCTCACCCTCCAGCCCTTCGCGACCTACTCCGGCGCTCCCCAGACCGTCACGGTCCTCGTGGCGCTGCTGGTCACGCTGATCCCCACCACGATCGGCGGGCTGCTGAGCGCTGTCGGCATCGCCGGCATGGACCGCCTGGTCCAGCGCAACGTGCTCGCGACATCCGGGCGGGCGGTCGAGGCCGCCGGGGACGTCACGACGCTGCTGCTCGACAAGACCGGCACGATCACCTACGGCAATCGACGGGCGGACGAGTTCATCCCCATGCCCGGCGTGGAGGAGGCGGAGGTCGCCCGCGTCGCCCGCCTATCGAGCCTGGCGGACGAGACCCCGGAGGGCCGCTCCATCGTCGAACTGGCCGAGTCCCGGCATGGGTTCACCGAGACGGCACCAGCGGACGCCGTGCTGATCCCCTTCACGGCACAGACCCGGATGAGCGGCATCGATACCAACGGGACCCAGATCCGCAAGGGTGCGGGGGATGCCGTCCGTCGTTGGGTGGTCGAGTACCACGGCGATCTCCCCGATGGCCTGGACGACGCGCTCGGCCGCATCGCCGAATCCGGTGGCACGCCCCTGGCCCTGGCCCGTCGGGAGAACGGCTCGACCACCGTCCTCGGCGTCGTCCACCTCAAGGACATCGTCAAGGGCGGGATGCGCCAGCGCTTCGCCGAACTCTGGGAGATGGGCATCCGGACCATCATGATCACCGGCGACAACCCCAAGACTGCAGCGGCGATCGCAGCCGAGGCGGGCGTCGACGACCACCTGAGCGAGGCCACGCCAGAGGACAAGCTGGCGCTCATCGCCCAGGAGCAGGCCGGCGGGAACCTCGTCGCCATGACCGGGGACGGGACCAATGACGCCCCCGCGCTGGCCCAGGCCGATGTCGGCGTGGCCATGAACACGGGGACCCAGGCGTCCAAGGAGGCCGGGAACATGGTGGATCTGGACTCCGACCCCACGAAGCTGATCGAGGTCGTCCGCATCGGCAAGGAGTTGCTGATGACGAGAGGGGCCCTGACCACCTTCTCCATCGCAAACGACGTGGCGAAGTACTTCGCCATCATCCCCGCCATGTTCGTGGTGGCCTACCCGGAACTGGAGGCGCTCAACATCATGCGCCTGGCCTCCCCGGAGTCGGCCATCCTGTCGGCCGTCGTCTTCAACGCGCTGGTCATCATCGCCCTCATCCCGCTCGCGCTCCGCGGTGTGGCGTTCCGTCCGGCCTCGGCCGCGGCGGTCCTGCGACGGAACCTGCTGCTCTACGGCCTCGGCGGCCTGCTCGCGCCGTTCGTCGGCATCAAGCTCATCGACCTGCTCATCACGACCACCGGGATCCTGTGACGATATGCGCCCCCAACTCCTGCCCGCCCTCCGCGCCCTGCTGCTGCTCTCACTGCTGACCGGACTGCTGTACCCCCTGGCGATCACGGGCATCGCCCAGGCCGGCCTCGAGGGCGCCGCCGACGGGTCGCTCGTCACCGACGCCGACGGACAACTCGTCGGGGCCATCTGGGTCGGCCAGGCCTTCACCCGACCGGAGTACTTCACCTCCCGGCCCTCAGCCGTGGACCACGACGGGGCCACCACCGGCGGGTCCAGCCTCGGACCGACCAACGAGGACCTGTTGGCCGACATCCGACAGCGCGTCATCGAGTATCGCCAAGCCAACGATCTCGCGGACGACCAGGCTGTCCCGGTCGATGCCGTGACCGCCTCGGGCTCCGGGTGGGACCCCCACATCTCCCCCGCCAACGCTCGACTGCAGGCCCCACGTGTCGCGGACGTGCGAGGCGAGGATCTGGCGACGATCCTGGCGGTCGTGGAGGAGCACACCGAACGTCCGCCGGCGATCGCTGGGGAAGAGGTCGTCAACGTCCTGGCCTTGAACCTGGCCTTGGACGCCCAGGCCTGATGCGCCCGATCCCATGAGCCGCGGGCGTCTGCGGGTGTACCTGGGGGCCGCTCCCGGCGTCGGCAAGACCGTGGAGATGCTCGAGGAGGGTCACCGGCTGCAACGCACCGGCACCGACGTCGTCATCGGCGTGGTCGAGACCCACGGACGGTCGTTCACCGCCGACGTCGCCGAGGGGCTCGAGGCGATCCCCCTGCAGGAGCGGACCCACCGGGGCACCACGTTCCCGGAACTTGACCTGGCGGCGGTCCTGGACCGTCGGCCAGAGGTGGCCCTGATCGACGAGCTGGCGCACACCAACGTGCCCGGGTCGGCGAACCACAAGCGACATCAGGATGTCGAGGTGCTGCTCGAGGCCGGCATCGATGTGCTGACCACACTGAATGTGCAGCACCTGGAGAGCGTCAACGACGTCGTCCAGGCGATCACCGGTGTTCGACAGCTCGAGACTGTTCCGGACGCCGTGGTCCGCGCCGCGGAGGAGATCGAGCTGGTCGACCTCACCCCCGAGGTCCTCCGCCAGCGACTGGCAGCAGGGTCGGTCTACCCCGCCGAACGGATTGACGCAGCGCTGGGCAACTTCTTCCGCGCCGGGAACCTCGGTGCCCTGCGGGAGATCGCGCTGATGTGGCTCGCGGACCGCGTCGAGGAGGCCGTGGACCGATACCGGGAGCTGCACGGGATCGGCGGCACCTGGGAGACCCGCGAGCGGGTCGTCGTGGCACTGACCGGCGCCGGCGGCGGCGACGTTCTGATCCGCCGCGCCGCTCGGATGGCGGCCCGCGGGCGCGGCGATCTCGTCGGCATCCACGTCAGGACACCCCAGACCCCGGCGAGCAACCCGGCCGCGCTCGACCAGCACCGCGAGCTGCTACAGGCTCTTGGGGGCCAGCTGATCGAGGTAGTGGCCGACGACGTCGCCGACGGGCTCCTCAGCTACGCGCGTGCCGAAGGGGCCACGCAGATCGTCCTCGGTGCGACTCGACGATCACGCTGGGCCGAGTTGGTGAGCGGGTCGGTGATCACCACCGTCCTGCGGGGCTCGGGTCGACAGATCGACGTCCACGTCATCTCGACTGGTCCGGACGATGAGCCCGAGCGGCTGCCACCGCTCCCCCGCTGGTCGGTCATCGGGTCACGCCGGCGCCTGGCCGGACTGGTGTTGAGCCTCGTCGGGCTGCCCCTCATCACCTACGTGTTCGCACCCGAAGCCGGACCGCTCGGCCTGGATGCGGCCGGGACGCCCGTGGCAGAGGACGCGCTGACCACGCCGCTGCTGCTGTACGTCGCGCTGATCGCCGTGGTGGCCGCCGTCGGGGGGATCTGGCCTGCGCTGGTGGCGGCGGCCGGTGGGTTCGTGTACGGCAATGCGGTCTTCACCGAACCGCGCGGCTCCCTGGAGGTCCGAGAGGTCGACGAGGTCGTCGCACTGGTCGTCTTCCTGCTCATCGGCCTGCTGACCTCGGCGCTGGCCGACCTCGTTCGACGCCGAGCCGACACTGCGGCCCGGGCACGGGCCGAGGTGACGATCCTGACCCGTCTGGCCGCCTCGATGCCAACCGTCCCGGACCCGCTGGACCACGTCGTCGCCGAGATCGCACGGACCTTCGACCTTCCCGGCGTCGCCGTCGTGGAGCAGCGAGACGAGGGCTGGACGGTCCTCAGTGCGAGCGGGGCGGCCCCGAGGGAGCCCGCCGCCGCGGACGATGTCCTGCGGGTCGATGAGACCAGACGGCTGCTCCTCGCCGGCAGCGGCGAACTCGAGTCCGGCCGTCGGCTGCTGGCCGCACTTGCCGGTCAGCTCGCCAGCGCGGTGACCCAGGCCTCGCTGAATCGGACCCGCTCGGAACTCGCGGACGTGGCCGCATCCAATGACCTCCGAGTCGCGCTCCTCTCGGCTGTCTCCCACGACCTGCGCACTCCGCTGTCGGGCGTGATCGCCGCAGCGACGAGCTTGCTGGCCACGGACGTCGAGTTGTCCCGTGACCACGCGCGGACGTTCGCGGAGGGGATCCTGACCGACGCGGAGCGCTTGAACCGGCTCATCACCAACTTGCTCGACATGTCGCGCCTCGAGGCGGGCAACACGCGAGCACGGTGCGTCGAGACCGACATCGCGGAGGTCCTCGCCCGCGCCGTCGAACCCTTCACCGCCCAACAGGTCACCCTGTACGTGGGCCCCGATCTGCCGCTGGTGTTCACCGATCCGGCCCTGTGCGAACGGGTGCTGGCCAACATCGTGGAGAACGCCGTCACCGTATCCTCCGCAACGATGGTGGACGTTCACGCAGAGGCGTTCGCCGGCCAGGTGGCCGTGCGGATCGTGGATCGAGGTCCCGGTATCCCTGATGAGGCCGTCGATACCATCTTCCGACCGTTCCAGCGGCTGGGGGATGCCCCGGCCGGGAAGGGCATCGGGTTGGGCTTGGCGATCGCCAAGGGGTTCGCGGATGCCATCGGCGCCTCGTTGGCCGTGGACCCGACGCCGGGCGGTGGGACCACGATGACCCTCTCCCTCCCACAGGTCGACACATGACCGTCAGCGGACCCACCGTCCTCGTCGTCGATGACGACGACCAACTCCGACGGGCTCTCGACATCAACCTCCGGATCCGGGAGTACGAGGTGCTGCTCGCATCCGACGGCGCGGAGGCACTGCGACTGCTGGCCTCCCATCGTCCGGACCTGGTCATCCTCGACCTCGGTCTGCCGGGGATGGACGGCGTAGAGGTCATCGCCGGCGCCCGTGGCTGGAGTTCGGTCCCGATCATGGTCCTCAGCGCCCGCGATCAGGAGGTCGACAAGGTCGCCGCGCTCGATGCCGGCGCTGACGACTACCTCACCAAGCCGTTCGGCATGGACGAGGCCCTGGCACGGGTGCGGGCGTTGCTCCGACGCCGCTGGCATGGCGAGGACGACCCGGTCGTCACGACCAGCTGCGTCGTGATCGACCTTGCGAGACACGAGGTCAGCGCCACACCTGAGGGACAACCGATCCACCTCACACCCACCGAGTGGACGATCCTGGAGATCCTGGCACGCAACGCCGGCCGACTCGTCACCCGCGACGCCCTCGTCGGCGAGTTGTGGGGCGGCAGCCAGGCGATCGACCCGTCGGCGATCCGCGTGCACCTGTCCAACCTGCGGCGAAAGCTCGAGCAGGATCCCACTCGTCCGTGCTGCCTCCGGACGGAGCAGGGCATGGGCTACCGACTGCAGGCGGGCTGATCCGCCACGCGCCTACCGGTCCCGCAGGGTCACCGGTTCCGCAGGTCGGTCACGGACCCGGTGGGAAGACTGGCGTCGCCGAGTACGGACCACACCCCGCGGGCGGCCTGCTCCGGGGAGACCAGCGCACCGTCGGCGTGGAGCTGGCGGAACTTGTCGACCCGGGGGAACTGCTCCGCGTCCATGCGGCGGATCTCGGCCTGCATGGGGGTGTCGACCACCCCGGGTGAGACGGCGAGCACTCGAGCGCCGTCGGCCCCGCGTCGCTGCTGCTCAGCCCCGACCGTGCGGACCCAGTGATCGACGGCCGCTTTGGCCGCGCAGTAGTGCGACCAGCCCTCGTAGACCGATGTGGCCGCCCCGCTGGTGATCATCACGATCTGCGCTGGCAGGCCCGCGTCGGCGGCCGCCGCCAGGAACCCCGTGCCGAGGATCGGCGGCGCTGCGGCGTCCAGGAGGACGGCCGTGCGGTACGCCGCCAGGTCCGTCGAGCCGGCCGGGCCGATGGGTGTGATCGTCCCGGCGTTGTGGATCAGCAGGACCGTCGGATCATCGGTGGTGTCGGCCAGGCTCCCAATGACGTCGGCGAAGTCTGTCTGGGCCCGATCCCAGCCATCGGGTGTGGCCAGGTCCACTGGCACGTGGGTGGTGCCACTGGTCCCGCCGCTGCGGGACAGATCACGGATCCCGGTGACGGCGTCAGGTGCGGTTGCAACCAGAGCGGCTCCGAGTCCGGACGACGCGCCGCTGATCCATGCCTGTGTGATCTCCATGTGGCCAGTCTGCCCAGATGGGTACACCAGGGACATGAGCACCTCACCACCACAGTGGATCCGTCGCGCCCGTGAGCAGTGGAGCAACCGCGGGACGTCGCGTCCGTCGTTCGCCGAAGAGCCGGGTCCAGGACAGGAATCGGTGTGGGACTACCCGCGGCCGCCGGCGCTGGATCCGGATGCTCGTCACATCGAGGTCCGTGACGGCGAGGACGTCCTGGTCGCAGCCAGCGACCGGTCCGTGCGGGTCCTCGAGACCTCCCACCCGCCGGCGTTCTACCTGCCACCCGAGTCGGTCCAGACTGGCATGCTGACGGCCACGTCCGGCCAGAGTCACTGCGAGTGGAAGGGCCGCGCGGAGTACCTGGCGCTGCCCGGCAGCCCGGACCCCGTCGGATGGCGCTACCCCGCGCCGTACGAGGAGTTCGAGCCGTACGCCGGCTGGGTGTCGTTCTACCCGGACCGGGTCCGCTGCACCGTCGATGGCGAGGCCGTTCGACCGCAGGCCGGCGGGTTCTACGGTGGCTGGATCACCGACGACGTCGTGGGCCCGTTCAAGGGTGAGCCCGGGACCCAGGGCTGGTGACCACAGGCCTGGTGACCGCCGGGCTGGTGACCGCGATGCCGGCGGGCCGCCGCCTCAGGCCAGTGTCTCTCCCATCGTGAGGAGCGCGTTGCGCCAGTCGGCGTAGTCCCAGGCCGGGATCTCGTCGCTGAGCTCCTCGGTCTTCTCCAACCACACGGCGAAGGGCTTGAGCGTGTCGGCGTCCTGCAGCATCCGATCGACCAGCTCCTCCATCCGTTCCGGTGAGGCATCACTGCCGACGATCGAGACCGACAGACCCGTCGGTCGATCGAGCAGCAGACCGTGCCCGAGGACCTTCATCAGCGCGATCCGTGCCTCGGGGTTGTCTGGCGCGGAGGAGTCGTCTGGATGGTTCCCCGCCACCAGCAGGACACCGGCGGTCGGTGCGAGAAGCGGCAGGACCGTCGAAGCCGCGTCGAAGCGTCGGAGCAGACCCTCACGCAGGAAGTGGCTGATGACATCAACGGCGTTCCGACCGGCGGTCCCGACCCGGACCGGCAGCTGCACGTAGAGATCCACGGTTCCGGACGAGACATCGAGCGAGTCGAGGTCTGCCGGGTCGGTCGCGGTCACGGTGTCATGACCGCTGGCCGACAGGCGCTCGGCCAGGGTGTCCGCATCTTCCCCGCTGATCACAATCGTCGTCATACCGTCATGATGCCGTACAGCCGGTCAGTTCGGCCGACGGTTGCCGGACCTGACCACTGGACATCATGCCGACATGCCAATTCCAACCGCAGCTGTCAGCGCCGCCGGCCTGATCGGTGGCTACCTGGTCGCTCGGGAGACCGAGATCCGACCACTGGGTGGGGCCGTGCTCGGTGCCGCGGCGGTCGCCAACGCCCGGACCTGGAACCGCGAAGCCGGACCAACCGCCGCGGCCGGTCTGCTGGCCATCTACCTCGGCGGGTTCGGCGCCTCACACCCACTGGCCAAGTCGATCGGCGCGTGGCCCGCGGTACTGGCGGTGACCGCCGTCAACGCGGCAGCCTCCTGGGCTGCGGTTGACCGACCACGACGAAGGGCAGCGCATGACCATTGAGACACAGTTGACCGAGAACTCCGTGAGCGCAACGGGCACGGTGGCCGCAGAGCCGTCGGAGGTGTTCGACTTCCTGCGCCATCCGGTCAACCACGAGACGATCTGTGGGGACGGCAGCGTGCAATCTGCTGCCTCATCGGACCTTCCGTTGGGGCCGGGGGACACCTTTCGGATGAAGATGAAGCAGTACGGTCTGCCGTACTCGATCAACTCGACGGTGAAGGAGTTCGAGCACGACCGGCTCATCGCCTGGGCTCACCTCGGCGGGCACCGCTGGCGCTGGGAGATCGAGCCGGCGCCATCGGGTGGTTCGATCGTCACCGAGACCTTCGACCAGTCAACCGCGATCTCGCCTTGGGTGCTGCGGACGTTCCTGGGGATGCCCAAGGCACACGAGGCCAATGTCCGGCGGTCCATCGAGCGTCTGCAAGGCCACTTCGCCGCCCGCTGACGCTGGTTCGCCCGGAGAGGTCGGGGAACTCCGGTGCCCGGCCGATGAGTTGGTGCTGACATGACCGTCACCCGGTATGTCCTCGCCGTGTTGTTCCTCCTCATGGCCCTGGGCCAGACGCTGACCTTCGGTGACTTCGTCACGGCCCTGGAGAGCTACCGGCTGGGCGGGGTGCCGGACGGGCCACTGGGGGTGCTGGTGATCGTCACCGAGGTGGTCGCGGGGGTCGGCCTGCTGGTGCCGGAGCGCCTGGCCAGCCGCCGGATCGGCGCGACGGCGAGCCTCACGGTGGCGGTGTTCTGGAGTGCCATGGCCGTCCAGGCGTTCGCTCGCGGACTGGTCATCCCGAACTGCGGCTGCTTCGGGCGGTACGCGTCACAGCCGCTGTCGTGGTTCGTCCTGGTCCAGGATGCTTCCCTGCTCGGCAGTGCCATCTGGGTCTACGTGGTGGGGCGAGGGCAGTCCGCGTCGCTCAACCCGACCCCGGCGACGGGCTAGACCCAGCTCGCTGCCAGACGGGCACGGTGTCGGCTCCGGTGTCCGGCCTGCCGGGTGAGGTCGGCGCCTGCGGGCGTGGTGCCGGAGCAGCGGGCTCGGGAGTTCGGATCACGGATGGCACGTCGACCTCGCCGATGATCTCCTCCACCAGTCGCTCCATGGCCTGAGTGTGGACGTCGTCGGCCTCCGTCGCCTCATCGAACCCGGCGCGACGATCGTCGTCATCGTCGTCGACCCACGGTCGCAGGCGGAACCGCAGTTCGGCGGTGTCACACAAGCTGGTCGTGTCGCACACCTCGTAGGTGATCCGGTAGGTCCCGTAGCGGCCGAACAGTGGGGAGACGAAGCCGATGTCACCATCGGGCGTCACCTCTGCGAACCCTTGCCGGGGTCCGTCGAGGATCCGGACCGTGGCGGGATCCAGGTTGCCGTCCGGGTCGCTGTCGTTGCCGAGGACGTCGAACAGGAAGAAGCTCGGAGGGGAGACGAGAACGCCTCCGTCGTCGTCCACCGCCACGGGCGCCTGCCCGGTTGGGAGGGCGTCGACCGTGACCGTGACCAGCGCGGAGTCACACAACCCGGTCGTGTCGCAGATGTCGTAGGTGAACGTGTCGGTGCCCACGAATCCTGGGGTCGAGGTGTACTCGATGCCTCCAGCCGTCACCACCGTGGTGCCTGTCCCTGCCGCTCCGGCCGCCAGGGTCGTCGCGTCGATGTTGCCGTTCGCGTCGCCGTCGTTGGCGAGCACGGGGATCACGGTGGGCACACCCGAGACCGCGGTCGCCGCGTCATCCGCGGCCACCGGTGCTTCGGCATCACTCGTCACGATGAGTGTCAGGTCAGCCCTGTCGCAAAGACCCTCGGGGTCGCACACCTGGTAGGTGATGACGCTGACACCATCGAACGCGATGGGGCTGTCGTAGGTGATGGTGCCGTCGGCTGCGGAGGTGGCGGTGCCGATCTGGGGCGGCGTGACGATGAGGATCCCGAGTTCGGCCCGGTCGTGGTCGACATCGACGTCGTTGGCGAGGACGTCGACCACGGCCAGGACGCCGGCGTTCGTGGTGGCGACGTCGGCCACAGCTACCGGTCCGTCGTTGACCGGTGTGATCTGGACGTCGACGCGACCGGTGTCGCAGAGGCCAGCCGTGTCGCACACGCGGTAGCCGAACGAGTCGGCTCCGCTGACGTCGGGTCGCGGCTGGTAGGTGGTCTGACCGTTCTGCAGTGGCGTCAGCGTCCCACGCAGGGGTGGCTGGCTGATGGCCACGCTGCCGACATCCAGGTCGTCGTCCGGATCAGACGCCAGGACGAGGAGGTCGACCATACCGACCGTGTCCTCCTGGATCCTTAGTGATCCGTCTTCCGCAACCGGCCGTTGCGGTGTCGGCGGCGCCGTTGGCGGTGTGGTGGGCGGTGGCGGGGGCTGGGCGGTCGGCTGTGGCGAGGGCGGTTGTGCCGGCGTCGTCGGCTCAGGGGTCACCGGGGGCGTCGGCGGTGGAGGGGGTGCTGTGGGTGTCGGGGTCTCTGGTGGCCCGGTCGGCTGCGGCGGCTCAGGTGATGACACCGGCGGAGGCTGCGAGACGGGCGTGGGGTTCGGCGTCGGTGGGACCGTCGGCTGCGGCGCCGGCGCACTCGTTGGGGAGTCGGCTTGGGCTGCCGGCGTGGTCGGTGCGGTCGCCGCCGGACTCGGCGCTACCGGTGAGGCGGCGGAGCCCGCTGGGATGACGACGCCGGTGACGGGCGGCGCTTGGATGCTCGTCGGCTCGGGTGCTGGGTCACGTGGCGGCGCGGCGGCGGGCTGTGCCTCCGGCGGGCGACCCGCGAAGGCGGATGGCGGAGGGAGGAACGTCGGTGTGCCGACCGGAGGTTCGGGCTCGACGTCACTCACCGCCGCCGGCTCCACGGGCAAGGTCTGCGCGTCCGCACCGACGGTCAGACCCGGCGCCAGCCCGGTGACCGCGGCGGCCGTCACCACGGCGACGGAACCGGTGGCCATCTGGAGCATGCTGGGCAGCCGTCCGAGTGCCTGCCCCAAGCCGTCGAGCAGCGGCACCTGCAGCAGCCACGAGAAGGGTCCGGTGACCGTCCGGATGTCGCCGATGGAGATGTTGAGGAAGGCCCGGACGATGGCCGGGTCGAAGTGCGTGCCGGAGCTGGCCACCAGCTCTTGGCGGGCCTCCTCGGGCGTCGAGGCCTTCTTGTACGGGCGTGTGGCGGTGATGACCTCGAACGCGTCGGCGACGGCGACGATCCGCCCGGCGTAGCTGATCTCGGTGCCTGCCTTGCCGTGGGGATACCCGGTGCCGTCCCAGCGCTCGTGGTGGTCGCCGATCGCGTCGTACCACTCCCCCAGCCAGTCGGCCAGCGGCTGGCAGATGCGAGCGCCGTGGGCAGGATGGGAGCGCAGCTCCTCCCACTCCTCCTCGGTGGGTGTGTCGGGCTTGTTGAGCGTCTCGGGCGAGACCTCGATCTTGCCGATGTCGTGGACCAATGCGGCCCAGGTCAGGCGGTCGCGGTCGTCACGCGACAGGCCGAGCTCCCGGGCCAACATGGAGGTGAACAGGTGCGTCCGCTCGGAGTGCCCTCGCGTGCGACTGTCGTGCTCGGTCAAGGCGCTGACCAGTACCAGGATCTCCTCCGCGGCCTCGACCGGGGTGCCCTCGATGCCGTTCTGGCGGGCGCGTCGCACCCGCTCGTCCAGGTTCCGGACGCCAGCCGAGCGGCGCGCGACCTTGAATCGCGACGGCGCCTTGTCTGGAAAGGCCATCGTCATGGAGAGCAGGGCTGCCAACGGCAGGACCTTGCGCATCTGATGGTCCACCACGACGAGGACGGCCCACGACGCGGCGACGACGACCACCCAGCGCACGATGATGATGGCGACCGAGGTTCCGAAGGTGGGTAGCAGCCGATCCACGACCAACCCGGTCAGGAAGGACGCCACCAGAGGCACCAGGAAGCTCGCCAGCTTCACCATTGCCGATGCGACAGGGCGACCGCCCCACCGATCCAGATTGCTTGACAACGCTGTCCACGCCTTTCAGCCGTCGGTCTCGGCTGAAGGCATCGACACCACCCCGCGACACCTTAAGGCGTGCGCAGCGTGATTTGCCCGCTGGTTCGGCGTGGAATCAGACCGCTTCGTCGCCGTCGCTCCGGCGGCCCGGCAACTCCCGGTCGAGCATCAGCACCGCCGTCGGATCGCCACCCGTCATGCGGAGTTCTCCCACGATCGTGCGCACGGCTGCTTCCTCGTGGACCTGCTCGTCGAGGAAGCGGGTGAGCAGCGGGATGCTGCGGTAGTCGCCGGCGGCCGTGACCTTGCCGTAGAGATCCCCGATCGCCGCGGTGACCTTCTCCTCGTGCGCCAAGGCCGCCTCGAACGCGGCGACGGCGTCCTCGAAGTTGCTCTGCGGCGCCTCCAGCGGCTGCAACTCGACCTCGCAGTCCCGGTCCAGGACGTAGTGGATGAACAGGTCGGCGTGCTCGTTCTCCTCGGCGGACTGCTCCTGGAACCACTGCGCCATCCCGTTCAGATCACGCGATTCGGCCCATATCGCCAACTGCTGGTAAGCCCTGGCAGAGGCCTGTTCCAGGGCGATCTGGTCGTTGAAGGCGGCGATGAGGGATGCGTCCATGGACGCGAGTCTAGGCTTGATGCCATGCCTGTCTTCACCGGGGTCGGCGTGGCGCTGGTCACGATCTTCGCTGATGATCTGCTGGTCGACATCGACGCAACCTCCGTCCTCGCGGAGCGCCTCGTGGCTGCCGGCATCTCAGCCGTCGTCGTCGGTGGCTCGACCGGGGAGGCCTACGCGCTCACAGGGGCCGAACGCCGCTCCATCATCGAGGTCGTCCGGACAGTCCTGCCGACCGAGATCCCCGTCATCGCCGGCACCGGTGCGCCGTCGGCCCGGCAGGCGGGTCAGCTGACCGAGCAGGCCGTCGATGCGGGGGCCGACGCCGTGCTGGTGCTCTCGCCGCCACGCAGCCCCGACCCGCGGCCCTACTACGACGTCGTCGCGCAGGCGGCTGACAGCACCCCCGTCCTGGCCTACCACTTTCCGAGGGCAAGCTCGCCCGGCATCTCCATGGACCACCTTCGAGACCTCCCTGTCGAGGGCGTCAAGGACTCGACCGGGGACCCAGACCGACTGCTGCAGGAGCTGACGACCTATGAGGGGGACACCTACGTCGGCTCCTCGGCCATCCTGACGCAGGCCGGTGCCCTGGGAACCGCCGGTGCCATCCTGGCGCTGGCCAACAGCCAGCCCGAGGACTGCATTCGGGCCTTCGATGGCGATCCGGACGCGCAGCTGCGGCTGGCTCCCCACCATCACGCGCTCGCCCCCTTCCCCGGCGGGATCAAGGCACAGGTGGCTGACCGCTGGGGCTTCCCACCGCACCGGCGAATGGGCTGAAGCGATGAGCCGACTCCGCGACGAAGTGGCCGCCCGGTTGCCAGACGAGTGCATTCAGCTGGACCCTGACGTGCTCGGCACCTACGGGCAGGACCGCGCGCTGTTCGAACAGCCCGGCCAGGCCGACGTACTGGTCATGCCCCGATCGACGGAGGAGGTCGTGCAGGCCGTCCAGGCAGCCGCGGCCGCGGGGGCGGCGGTCGTGCCGCGTGGCGCG
The DNA here is from genome assembly GCF_003074135.1 of Euzebya tangerina. NCBI lineage: Bacteria > Bacillati > Actinomycetota > Nitriliruptoria > Euzebyales > Euzebyaceae > Euzebya > Euzebya tangerina. Next base: position 3,313,502 of record NZ_PPDK01000001.1, read on the forward strand.
GGGACCGGGCTGACCGGGGCAGCCAACGCCGTCGACGGATGTCTGCAGCTCTCGCTGCACCGAATGGACCAGATCCTGGACATCGACGTCACGAACCGGATGGCCCGGGTGCAGCCCGGCGTCATCAACGCCGACCTGAAGCGGGCCGTCGCCGAGCACGGCCTGTTCTACCCGCCTGACCCGGCCTCCTACGAGATGTCCTCGATCGGTGGAAACGTCGCGACGAACGCCGGTGGGCTGTGCTGCGTCAAGTACGGCGTGACCCGCGATTACGTGGTCGGCCTGGAGGTGGTCCTGGCCTCCGGCGACGTGCTCCACACCGGCCGGTCGACCTTGAAGAACAGCGCGGGCCTGGACCTGACCGGGCTCTTCGTCGGCTCCGAGGGCCTGCTCGGGATCACCACCGAGATCACCGTGAAGCTGGTGGCCGCCCCCCCGCCTCCGGCGACCGCCGTGGCGTTCTTCGACTCGCTACCGAGCGTCGGGTCAACCATCGCCGAGACCTTCCGACAGGGGCACGACCCCTCACTCATGGAGATCATCGACCGCGCCTCGCTGGAGCAGGTCGAGGCCGTGTACCGGATGGGACTGGACACCGGGGCCGCTTGTCTGCTGCTGATCCAGACCGACTTGACGGATGCCGAGGAGCAGATCGACGCGATCGCGACCATCTGCCGCAGCGAGGGCGCGTCCGAGGTGCACGTGGCGCCCGATCCGGAGGAGGGCGAGGCCCTGATCGAGGCTCGACGACGCGTTCACCCAGCCCTGGAGCGGCTGGGCAAGCAGCTGCTCCCGGAGGATGTGGCGGTCCCGCGGGAGCGCATGGTCGACCTGCTGCAGGGGATCGAGGACATCGCCACGCAGTCCGGCGTCGATGTCTTCACCGTGGGCCACGCCGGCGACGGCAACATGCATCCGCTGCTGGTCTTCGACGCCGACGACGAGGAGGAGGTGACGCGGGCCAAGAGGGCCTTCGAGGACATCCTGTCCCTCAGCCTGTCGCTCGGCGGGACGATCGCCGCCGAGCACGGCGTCGGCACCCTGAAGCGGCAGTACCTGGTGGACGAACTCGATCCCGTTCAACTGCACCTGCAACGTCAGCTCAAGGCGACGCTCGATCCCGAGAACCGGATGAATCCCGGCAAGAAGCTCTGAGCGTCCCTGTCCTACCATGGCGCACCAGCGATGGAGGCAGACACCGAGGCGTGGGAGGACCGACCCCGACGACGGGTGAGGGACCTCGGCGTTGTGGCCGTCCTCGTTGTGGTGTTGGTCGTCGCCGCGGTGATCAGCCAGCAGCCCGAGACAGCTCCGACCGGGCAGCTCGAGACCGGTGAGGAGCCGACGGCCGAGGAGGCTCCCCCACCGGTGGCGCAGCGCCCGGACACGGGTGCGTGGGCCCCGATGGCACCGGCACCGTTCCAGCCGACATCGCCGTCACAGGGTGTCTGGACCGGCGAGGAGCTGCTGGTGTGGGACCACAGCCACACCGGCGCGATGTTCGCCTACCTGCCGGACCTCGACAGCTGGGAGCGGTTGGCCGAGGCGCCGATGACTCCGATCGGCGGCCACCGCATGGTCTGGACCGGCGACGAGGCCATCGTGTGGGGTGGACGTGACGACGAGGGCCTCCCCGTGGCGATCGGGCATCGCTTCAGCCGGCAGGCGGGGTGGCAGCGGCTGCCAGCCGGCCCGCTGCGCGCCAGGACAGATGCGGGCATGACCTGGGACGCGGTCCGGGAACGCGTGGTGATCTGGGGAGGCGACAGCGTCGTGACCAGTGGCCCCGACGCCTACTACGACGATGGCGCGACCTTCGACCCGGCGACCGACACGTGGGAGCCGCTGCCGGACAACGGCCTCGAGGGCCGGGCCGCTCCCGACGTCGTCGGTCTGCTCAGCGGTATCGCCGTGATGGGGGGCTCAGCCGGCCCGACCACCTTCACCGACGGCGCCATGCTCGACGGCGACCGGGTCGTGCCCATCCCCCGACCAGCCATCTACGACGGCCCAACGACGTTCCTGACGACATCGATCGGTGGCCTGCTCACCTGGGGCCGGCCCCTCGACTTCGGTGATCCGTCTGGCTACACCTGGGGACCGTTCACCGGCTGGACGCCGCTTCCCCGGCTGCTGAACCAGGAGCGCGCCCGGGCCGAGGTCCTGATCCGGGAGCAGGACGGACAGCTCCCCCTCCTGATCGTCTGGGGCGGGCTGGAGCGGCGTGGCGTCGAGCGTGTGACCGATGGCTTCTGGTTGAACATCGCCACCGGTCGCTGGCGGGCATTCCCACCCGCGCCGATCAGTGCCCGGGCCGATGCCATCGTCGTGGCAACCGCCGATCAGCTGTTGGTCTGGGGTGGACGGTCCGGGGGGACCGTACCGACCGACGGCGCCCGTCTGGGGCTGCCCGTTCCCTCCTGATCCCCCGTCAGTCTGCGCCGACGGTCAGGACCACCTTGCCGGTGGCCTTCCGCTCGTCCAGCAGGGTCAGCGCCTCGGCGGCCCGCTCGAGCGGCAGTGCCGCACCGATCGGTGGTGCCAACGCCCCCTCCCGGATCATCGCGTCGAGTGCGTCACCGATGTCGTGGACGATCGCGGGCTCCTGCATGAGGAAGCCACCCCAGGCGCAGCCGACCAAGGTCGTGTTGGACAGCAGCAGCCGGTTCACCCGGACCTCGGGGATCGACCCGGCCGCGAAGCCCACGACGAGCAGCCGTCCCTCGGGCGCCAGCGCCCGGATCGAGTCCGTGAACCGATCCCCGCCGACGGGATCCATGATCACGTCGACCCCCCGGCCGTCCGTCAGCGCCTTCGCCTCGTCCTTCCACGGCCCGTCGCTGCGAATGACGTCATCGGCTCCCGCCTCTCGGGCGACCGCGGCCTTCTCATCCGTGCTGACCACCGCGATGACCCGCGCACCCAGGGCCTTCGCGACCTGGATCGTCGCCGTGCCGACACCGCCGGCAGCGCCGTGGACCAGGACGGTCTCGCCCGACTGCAGCTGCCCGCGACGGACCAGCGAGAAGTGGGCGGTGTGATAGTTCATCGGGAAGGCCGCGCCCTGCTCGAAGCTGAGCTCGTCCGGCAGTGCGAAGGTGCTGGAGGAGGACACCGCAAGCTGTTCGGCCATCCCGCCCAGCATCCCGAACGCCATCACCCGATCGCCCTCGCTGAAGCCGGAGTCCGACGGCGCGCTGCGGATCACGCCGGCCACCTCGACCCCGGGGACGAACGGCATCTCCGGCTTGAGCTGGTACAGCCCGCGGGTCTGCAGCAGATCGGGGAACGCCACCCCGGCGGCCCGGACGTCGATCAGGACCTGGTCACCGGTCGGCTCCGGAGCCGGGATGTCGACGACGTCCACCGCTGAGGGTCCGTCCAGGGATGTGATGTGAATGGCGCGCATGGACGGCGAGTCAACCACGTTCCGGAATGTGGATACCAGGCGTAGAGTTGGATGGGCATGGCCAACCCACTTGACGCAACCGCACCCGACGCCGTCCTCCAGACCTTCCCGCTGAACGGGCAAGGGCCGTGGCCGACGGTGGACCCGTTCCTCTTCTGCGTCCACCACGACGACGACTATCCCGAGGGCGACGAGGAACTCGGCCCCTGTGCGCCGCTCGTCGGCCGCAACATCGGGATGGACTTCTCGGGTGCCGATGGGTGGTCGATGTACCACGGCTCCCTGGTTCCCGGGTTCCCCCAGCACCCGCACCGCGGGTTCGAGACGATCTCGTTCATGCGCAACGGGTTCATGGACCACTCCGACTCGCTGGGCGCCGCAGCACGGTTCGGCCGTGGTGACGTCCAGTGGATGACAGCCGGATCCGGGATCGTCCACGCCGAGATGTTCCCGCTGCTGAACAGCCAGGAGCGCAACGCGACCGAGCTGTTCCAGATATGGATCAACCTGCCGGCCAGCGACAAGATGGTGCCGCCGCACTTCTCGATGCTGTGGGATCACGAGATCCCCAAGCACACCCTGCTGGACGGGACGGGACGACCGGTCGACATCACCGTCGTGGCCGGTCAGTTGGTCGAGGGGCACGCTCCCGCCACTCCCCCGCCCCACTCCTACGCCTCCCGCGCGGACGCTGACGTCCACATCTGGCACGCCGGGTTCGCCGAGGGGGCATCATGGCAGCCGCCGGTGGCGGCACACCCGGACACGCGGCGGGTCGTCTACGTCTTCGGTGACGGCGTGGTGCGCATCAACGGGCAGGAGCTCACCGGCGGCAACGGTGCTGTGATCCGCTGTGATGTCCCGGTGACGATCACCGACGACACGCCGGGGGCTGCGCTCACCGATGACGGGCATGCAGCTGAGGTGCTCATCCTGGGTGGACGCCCGATCGACGAACCCATCGTCCAGTACGGCCCCTTCGTGATGAACACCAAGGCCGAGATCGCCAAGGCCTACGACGACTACTCCGAGACCGGCTTCGGCGGGTGGCCGTGGGCGGCCGCCGACCCCAACCACGGTCACGAGGTCAAGCGGTTCGCCAAGCACGCCGACGGCCGGGTGGAGGAACTCGCCGCCACCTGATCGCTGGACCGCCGACCGTTTGGTGACCTTGCGGGTGGGTACCGTCCGCCCCATGAGGATCACCATCACCTACTGCGTTCCCTGAGACTACTCATCGCACGCCGTGCGCGTGACCAACGAGTTGCTCAGCAACTACCAGCATGTGATCGATGAGCTGACCCTCATCACGGGGGACCGCGGGGTGTTCGATGTCGCCGTGGGCGGCACCCTCATGTACTCCAAGGGCCAGACCGGCCGCCAGGCGCGTGAGGGCGAGGTCCTCGAGGCCCTTGAAGCGGTGCTACCGGACGGGACGCGGCGCTACGGCTCCTCGTAGTACCCCTAGTGGTCCGTAGGTCCCCAGGTGGTTCGTGGTCCCCCTGGTGGTCCGTAGGTCCCCAGGTGGTTCGTGGTCCCCCTGGTCGTCCACAGTCGGTCCAGGTTTGGCCCACTCAGTCAAGCGGGTGGACTTCCCGCCCGTGCAGCGGGGGAAGTCCACCCACCACGATCAGGCCGCCAGCCGATAGGGCCCATCGGGACGGGACAGCTGCTGGCGTTCCAGGTGGAGTTGGCGCAGCCGCTCCACGCGCTTGGCCGTCGTGGGGTGGGTGCGCAGCCACTCCGCCGGCATCGACCGACGTGGGTGCGCCGCCTCCCAGGCAGCGCCGGCGTGCTGGTCCAGCACGTTCAGGGCCTGTGCCAACCCCTCGGCATCGTTGGTGAGCGCCACAGCATCCGCATCCGCCTGGTACTCACGGGACCGGCTGAGGGCCAGCAGCAGGAGCGTGGCAAGGCTCGGGGCCCACAGCACGGCCAGGATCGTCAGCGTCGAGAACCCTCCACCGATGGCACCCGGCCCGAACAGCAGCAGTCCGATCGTGCCGATCGTCGTCAGGGACTGGGTGCCGCGCGCCAGGACGTGAGCCACCCGCATGATGCGGAGGTCCCCGGCGGCGATGTGACTGATCTCATGCGCCATCACGCCGGCCAGTTGGCGTCGGTCGAGCGCGCGGAGTAGCCCGGGGGAGATCGCCACGACACCGTCGTCGTCACGACCACTGGCCAGGGCATTCAGCATCCGGTCCGGTAGAAGGGCGAGTGCCGGCCTGCCGCGAAGCCCGGCGCGGGAGGCGAGCCCCTGCACGAGCGTGTGCAGATCCGGCGCCTCCCAGTAGCCGAGCGGCCGAGCCCCCAGGGCACGGATGACCGCGCGGCCCGAGGTGTGGCCACCGGACCGGGTCGCCCCCCAGACCGCACCGCCGATCATCAGCAGACCGAGCGGTCCGAACAGGACCACGGCCGTGATGGCAGCCACCAATCCGATGGTGGCCACAACTGCAACGCTGGCCATCAGCGTCGTCGGCCGACGGTGAATCACTGGCTGAAGTCGGGTCACGTTCTCATCTTGAGCGGATGCCTGCCCGGCTACACCCATGACTTGGTCTGGACTTGGTCAAGACCGCCATCGAGCGCGCGATCTCTCCACTCCAAGTCGCCTGCTCCGAGTCGCCTGCTCCGAGTCGTCTACTCCGTGTCGTCGGGGCTGTGGTCGGAGATGCGGGTCACGGTGGAGTCCTCGTCGTACCCCTCGGGGTCGGCGACGGCCACGCCACGGAATCCGCTAGTCGGCGAGACGGCCGTCTCCTGCTCCGAACCAAGCCGGGACAGCAATCCGCGCAGGTCGATGCCGGTCAACGACGACCCGATCGCCAGGCCCTGCTCGACGTTGGTCGCCACGTTGCCAATCAACTTCGACGCCCCGTCCGTCGAGACCACGGTGAGGTCCTTGATGTTGCCCATCGGCTCACTGGCGGCCCGAACCAGTTCGGGGAGGATGCTGGTCAGCAGCTCCATGACCGCGGCTTCGTTGTAGTGCTGGAACGCTTCGGCGTTCTTCTGCCGCGCTTCGGCCTCGGCCTCACCACGTGCCAGGATTGCGGCCGCTTCGGCCGCTCCCTCAGCCTCCACCGCGCTCGCGATGGCCTCGCGACGTGATCGCTCGGCAAACCCTCGCTTCTCACCCTCGATCGCCTCGGCCTCGGCCAGTGCCGACCGTCGGGACTTCTCGGCCTCACCTGACAGGCGGGCGGTCTCGGCCTCGGCCTGCGCCTTGGCGATCTGCGCCTGCTGGCGGGCCTCCGCCTCGCGGATGGCGGCCGACTTGCGACCCTCGGCCTCCTGCTCGACGCGGTAGCGATCGGCGTCGGCGGGCTTGCGGATCTCGGTGTCGAGCTCACGCTCCTTCAGGGCGGCGCGGCGCTCCGCCACCTGCTCCTGGGCGGTCAGGACGTCCTGGTCCTTGGCGGCCTGCGCGATCGGCCCCGCTGCACGGGCGTCAGCCTCGGCGGCGTCGGTCTCCGCCTGGATCTCCGCCTTCTTCAGCGCCAAGGTGCGGTTGGCGATGGCGATCTGCTCTTCGGCCTGCAGGCGCTCCTCCTCCGCGGCCTGCCGCGCGCGGGCCTCGGCGATGGCCGCCTCCTTCTCGACCCGGGCGGCCTCCGGGCGGCCCAGGTCCTTCAGGTACTCCCCCTCCGCTCGGATGTCCTGCAACTGGAAGGTATCGAGGGCCAGCCCCTGGTTCGTGAGCGAGGTCTCGGCCTCCTCGGCGACGGCCGAGGCGAAGGCCGCACGGTCGCGGATGATCGTCTCCACGGTCAGTCGACCCACGATGGCGCGGAGCGATCCGGCGAGCACCTCCTGGGTGAACACCTCGATGCCGTCCTGCTGGTTCAAGAAGCGCTGGGCTGCGGCACGGATGGCGTCTTCGGTGCCACCCACCTTCACGATGGCCACCCCCTCCAGATCGACCTTGATGCCCTGGGCGCTGATGCCACCGTTGATGCCGACCGGGATACGACGGCTGGACAGGTCGAGGGCGTGCAGCTTCTGCACCACCGGGAGGACGAAGGTGCTGGCACCGATGATGACCCGTTGGCCGGACAGGTCGTGCGTCGACTCCCCGGTCTCGGGATTGATCACCGGTCCACGGTTGCCCTTCCGTCCGGTGATGATGAACGCCTGGTTGGGCCCGGCCACGCGGTAGCGGCTGGACACGGCGGCCACCAAGAGGACGAGGAGGACGACGAGGGCGCCGCCACCGGCGAGGAGGGTGTTCACAGTTGACTCCTGACGAGGTTGAGAGAGGGGGTCTGGGACGGGTTACAGGTCGGCCGGCGTCACGATGACCCGGGTCTCGGAGAGCGCCTGCACCACGACCACCTGAGTTCCGGCCGCGATGACCTCGTCGGTGTCGTCGGAGGCCTGAGCAGCCACCTTCCAGGGTTGGCCGTGGCGGCGCATCACGACCTCGCCCATGCCGCCGACGCTGATCGGCGTCACGACCTTGCCGATGGCCCCGACGAAGTCGCTGCGGGTCGGCGTGGCATCGGTGGGCGTCGAGATGAAGAACCGGACCAGCGCCACCGTGACGGCACCCATCCCGACCCCGGCGCCCACGGCGACCGGCACGGTGACAGCGCTGGCGATGCCCGTGGATGTCATCAGGTAGCCGATGATCCCGGCGGAGGTCAGGAATCCGGCGATGGCCTCGCCGGGAATGCCGGCGTCGGTGCCCGGCAGGTCGAGCTCGAACGTATCGGCCACGAACGTCAAGATCAGCAGGGCAAGGCCGATGGCCCCCACCCCGACCCACACGGTTTCCATCACCACAGTTGTACTACGCCGTCGTCGGTGGTGACCACGCCATGGACGGTGACCTGGGGATTCGGTAGACCACTCAGAGCTCGGATCCGAACAGCTCACAGCCAGGATTCTCGCACTGGAAAGACCCATCGGGCCCCGGCTCCTCCGTCGGCAGCGCCGTGACACCGCAGGCGGGGCAGATCGGGGCGCGTTGCTCGCGTCGGCTGCGATCACTGTCCACGGCTCGGACTGTACCCCCCACCGATGGACCGCCGTGTGTGGGCGTCACCGAACCGCCGACGCCCGGACCCCTGAGCTCCGACGGCGCAGCTTCAGGGTCATCTGGGGGTCGTCCCCCATACGAGGGCCGACGCCCCTGGCGACAGTGCAACCCATGCACACAGCCTTCCGCTCAACCGCCTCGACCGCCCCTGGACCATCCACCCGACCGACCCCCCTGCGCACGCGGCTGCTGTGGCTGGACGCCGTCCGCGCCGGCGCGCTCCTGGTCGTGGTCGTGGGCCACATCCTCATGGCCATCGTGACGGTGACGCCGGCCGGTCAGACGTCGTTGACCAACGTGCTCGACGTCGCCGCCTGGTCGCACTGGCTGACCTGGCCGCTGCAGGTCATGCCGGTCTTCTTCGCCGTCGGTGCAGTGGTCACGACGGCCAAGATCACCTCGGCAGATCCCTCGCCGGCCGACAACTGGTCAGCCTGGGCCGGGTGGATGGGTCGGCGCGCCCGCGTGCTCATCGTCCCCGCCACACCGCTGGTGGTCCTGTGGTTGCTGCTGTCGCCGGTGCTGGCAGGCACGTTCGGCGCTGCAGTGGTCTCGGCTGCTGCTGCCGCCGCCCTGGTGCCGCTGTGGTTCCTGGCCGTCTACGTCCTCGTGCAGGCGCTGGTCCCGCTCTGGCTCCGGCTTCTTCGGACCTGGCAGCCCCTCACCCTCGGCGTCGGCCTGGTGGTGCTCGTCGCCGTCGTCGACGCCCTCCACCTCACGGGCACACCTGGCGTCGGCTACGTGAACTTCATGCTCGTGTGGTCGCTGCCGACGCTCGTGGGCGTACTGGTCCACCAGCGTCGGATCTCGACGCGAGGGCTGGCCGGGCTCGCCGTGATCGCCCTCGCGGCTGCCGCTGTCCTGGTCGCGGTCGCCGGCTACGAGTTGCCGGTCGTCGGGGTCACGGACTCCGACCGCTCCAACAACAGCCCACCCTCACTGCTGCTCGCTTGCCACGCACTCGCCTACGCCTCAGCCGTCCTGGCCGGTGGTCCCCGCCTGGAGCGGCTGCTGCGCCGCGGCCATCGTCGGCGTCGGGTGCTGCATCTGGCCTCCACCTGGTCGATGCCGGTCTACCTATGGCACATGACCGGACTCGTGGTCCTGGTGGCGGTCGGCATCGCCGCCGAGGTGCCGTTGCTGGACGGGATCTTGGCGCTGGACCCGCTGTCACCGGCCTGGTGGCTGGCCCGACCCGTCTGGCTGGCGCTGTGCCTGGCTCCGACCGTGCTGCTGATCGGCCTGGTCCGAGGGCCCACCATGGCGTTAGCCGGCTGGTCCGCAGGTCGCCCGGTTGCAGGCCCACCGGGTGTGGTCGTCGGGCTCATCGGATGCTCGGTCGGCATCGGCACGATCGTGGAGAACGGCATCGCACCGACGCCGTGGGCGGCCGTGGGGCTGCTGGCGCTCGGGATTGCGGCACTGCATCCCGTGATTCAGAAGGACCGACGTGGGATAGGGCCCTCGACATGATCATCCTCGGCGTCATCCTCATCGTCCTCGGAGCCGTTCTCGACATCGGCATCCTCTACACGATCGGCGCGATCCTGGCCGTCATCGGCGTGATCCTGGCGATCCTGTCCGCCACCGGTCGCGCCTTCGGCGGTCGGAAGTTCTACTGACGTCGTGATCTGCGATCAGCCGGACGTGGACGAGCGACGCTTCTTCGCCAGCTGCTCCGGCGTCGGCAGGTGGACGTTGTCGGCCAGGCCGATCTGCTCCAAGGTGCGGATGACCCGCCACGAGAGGTCGATCTGACCCGGCAGCAACCCGTGCCGCGCCGAGGTCGGGAAGGCGTGGTGGTTGTTGTGCCACGACTCGCCGAACGACACCACGGACAGGGGCCAGTTGTTCACCGACTCGTCCCGGGTCTCGAAGGGCTGGTCGCCGAAGAAGTGGCAGATCGAGTTGATCGACCAGGTGATGTGGTGCAGCACGAAGATCCGGACCAGGCTGCCCCAGATGAAGGCGCTGAGCGCACCGGCAACGCTCATCGTCACCAGCCCGCCGATGATCGGCGGCGCCACGATCGACCCGACGATGATCCACGGCGCGGCTCGCTCGACCCGGACGAGCGCCGGGTCACGCAGGAGGTCAGGTGCCCAGTGCGTCGGCTCGATCCCGTCGGGGATGAAGAACCAGCCGGCGTGGGCGTGCCATAGTCCCCGGAGCGTCCCGCGGATGCCCGTCTCCTCGACGAGATGGGGTGAGTGCGGGTCACCGTACGTGTCGGCGTAAGCATGGTGCCGGCGATGGGTTGCAACCCAGTGGATGACCGATCCCTCGACGGCCATCGTCCCGGCCACGGCCCACAGCACCCGGAGCGGCCGACCGACCTCGAAGCTGCGGTGGGTGAACAGCCGGTGGAACCCGACGGTGATCCCGAGGCCCGTGAGGACCCAGAAACCGAGGAACAGACCGAAGTCAAGCGGACTGATCCCCCGTCCCCAGAGCATCACCATGGCGGCCGCAACACCCAGCAGCGGCACCACCGTCAGGATCAGTGCCATGCGTCGTTGCAGGCGGAGCTCTGCGACGGTGACAGGGCGGGCACCCTTGACCGCGGGAGGGCCCTCCGCCACCAGCGCCTCCTGCATGATCGCCTCGGCCTCGTTGGTACTGACTGACATGGCTGGTTCTCCACGTTCGGTGCGCTTGGCGGCCCACACCCTACTGGAGGTTGCCGCTACCGTTGTGCGCCGCCATGCCCATCGTCGCCCACACGCAACTCCCGACGTTCGCCAGCCTGCGAGACGCCGGTGAACCGGTCCTCACCACCGCAGAAGCGCTCAGTCAGGACATCCGCGAGATCCACCTGGGTCTGCTCAACATGATGCCGGACGCTGCCCTCCGCGTGACCGAGCAGCAGTTCATGCGGCTGATCGGCGGCTCGAACTCGATCGTCCAGATCTACGTCCACGTGTTCACGCTTCCGGGACCGACGCACAGCGCCGCGACGCAGGACTACATCGACGCCTACTACACCCCCTTCGAGGAGGTCCTCGACCTGGGGCTCGACGCGCTCGTCGTCACGGGTGCCAATCCGGTCGAGGAGCACCTGGAGGACGAGTCGTTCTACGGCCCCCTCGCCGAGGTGATGGAGTGGGCGACGGCCAATGTCACCTCGACCTTGTGCTCGTGCCTGTCGTCGCACGCCATCCTGCAGCACTCCTACGGCATCCATCGTCGCCCGCTGCTGTCCAAGCGCTGGGGGGTGTTCCCACACCGGAACGTGGCCCCGGAGCATCCCCTGCTCAGAGGGATCAACACGCGGTACAACACGCCGCACTCGCGGTGGAACGCCGTCACGCCGGAGCAGCTGCGCTCCGCCGGGCTGCGCGTCCTGGCCGAGACCGACGACGGCGACTTCCACATCGGCACCAGCGCCGACGGGTTCCGGACCGTGTTCTTCCAGGGCCACCCGGAGTACGACGCGGTCAGCCTCCTGAAGGAGTACAAGCGTGAGGTCGACCGCCACCTCGCCGGTGAGATCCCGCTGCCGCCGTTCCCCGAGAACTACCTGACGCCCGACGCCGCCCGCCTAGCGGCCGACCACGTCGATGCTGCGCTGGCCGCGGCCGACCCGTTCGCCGTGCCATTCCCCGAAGACGAGCTGCGCGCCACGCTCGACAACACCTGGACCGACACCGCCAAGGCGATCTTCAACAACTGGCTGGGCCTGGTCTATCGCCTCACGGGCTTCGAGCGAGGTGTGGCGTTCATGGGCGACGTGGACCCGGACGACCCGCTGCAGCTGGGATCGGTGACCGGATGAGCACGCCTCGGTGAGGGTGCGGCCAGCGTGAGCAGCCAGGTTCCGGCCGAGATCGTCTACCCGCCGGAGCTGCCGATCACAGCCAGGCGCGAGGACCTCGTCGACGCCATCCGGTCCCATCAGGTCGTCGTCGTCGCCGGTGAGACCGGGTCCGGCAAGTCGACCCAGCTGCCGAAGCTGTGCCTGGAGGCAGGTCGAGGGACGGACGGCCTGATCGGGCACACGCAGCCCCGTCGGCTGGCCGCGCACGCCGTGGCAGCCCGGGTGGCCGAGGAGCTCGGGGGATCCCTCGGCGGGTTGGTCGGCTACCAGGTGCGGTTCACCGACCGGGTCGGCAAGCACACCCGCATCAAGCTGATGACCGACGGCATCCTCCTGAACGAGCTGCAGCGCGACCGGGACCTGCTCGCCTACGACACCATCATCATCGACGAGGCACACGAGCGGGGTCTGAACATCGACTTCCTCCTGGGCTACCTCGCCCAGCTGCTGCCGCGACGACCGGACCTGCACGTCGTCATCACGTCGGCAACGATCGACACCGCGCGGTTCGCTGCGCACTTCGCCCGCGACGGCGTACCCGCCCCGATCTTCGAGGTCAGCGGTCGGACGTACCCGGTGGAGATCCGCTACGAGCCGCTCGAGGTCACCGATGAGCACGGCAACACGGCTGTGTCCGACCTCACCGACGGCATCGTGGAGGCGGTCGACGGGCTCTGTCAGGAGGGTCCCGGTGACATCCTGGTCTTCGCCAGCGGCGAGCGGGACATCCGCGACGCTGCGGATGCCCTGCGGGGCGCAGCCAAGCGGCGGCGCACCCTGTCCGGCGTCGAGATCCTGCCGCTCTTCTCCCGCCTCTCGGCCACCGAACAGCAACGGGTCTTCGCGGCGCACCGCGGCCGCCGCGTCGTGATCGCCACCAACATCGCCGAGACCTCCCTGACCGTGCCCGGCATACGGTACGTGGTCGACCCGGGGCTGGCCCGGATCAGTCGGTACGGGCGACGCTCCAAGGTCCAACGCCTCCCGATCGAGAAGATCTCCCAGGCGTCGGCCAACCAGCGGTCCGGGCGGTGTGGCCGACTGGGGCCGGGCATCGCGATCCGGCTGTACGCAGAGGAGGACTTCGAGGCCCGACCGGCCTTCACCGAGCCGGAGATAACCCGGACCAACCTCGCCTCGGTCATCCTGCAGATGACCGCCCTGGGGCTTGGCGACATCGACGCCTTCCCCTTCGTCGAACCGCCCGACCGCCGGCAGATCGGTGACGGCGTCGCCCTGCTGGAGCAGCTCGGGGCGTTGACCGGGGAGCCCGACGCCCCCGGTGGTCGGGCGCTGACCGAGACGGGCCGCCGTCTCGCGCGACTGCCGCTGGACCCGCGGCTCGGCCGCATGGTGCTGGAGGCCGAGAGCGAGAACTGCGTGACCGAGGTCATGATCCTGGCTGCCGCCATGTCCATCCAAGACGTCCGTGAGCGGCCGCGCGACAAGCCCGAGACGGCCGCGCAGTACCACGCCCGCTTCGCGGAGCCGGGGTCGGACTTCGTCAGCCTGCTCAACCTGTGGGCCTACCTGCACGAGACCCGCCGCTCGATGTCTGGCAACCAGTTCCGCAAGCGCTGCAAGGCGGAGTTCCTGCACTACCTGCGGGTCCGGGAGTGGCAGGACGTCTACAGCCAGATCCGCCGGGTGACTCGGTCGCTCGGCATCACGGTGCATCCGCCGGCCGACCGGGCCGACCTGGACATCGACGCGGTCCATCGCGCCATGCTCGCGGGGCTGCTCGGCAACGTCGGGATGCGGGAGGGCGACCGACGCCAGTACCGCGGGACCCGCGACACCCGGTTCGTGCTGGGCCGCGAGTCGTCGCTGGCCGATCACCCACCGTCCTGGATCGTCGCCGCGGAATTGGTGGAGACCAGCCGGCTCTTCGCCTCCTCCGCCGCCACGATCCGGCCGCAGTGGATCGAACCGCTGGCCGGAGACCTGGCTGCGTCGACCTACAGCGAGCCCACCTGGAGCAGCACCCGCGGCGCCGCAGTCACCACCGAGCGGGTCACCTTCCTCGGCCTGCCCATCGTCGCCGGCAGGACGGTCAACTACAGCCGGGTCGATGGGCCCGCGGCGCGGCAACTCTTCCTCCAGCACGCGCTGGTCGAGGGTGACTGGCGGCACGACGGCGAGTACGCCTTCCAGACCCACAACGCCGGAGCCGTCGAGCAGGCCCGGGCGCTGGAGGACCGGCTTCGACGAACCAGCGGCCTCGACCCGGAGGACGTGCTGCTCGACCACTACAACCAGACCGTGCCGCAGCACGTGGTGTCCGCCGGCCACTTCGCCCGCTGGTTCCGCACGGCCTCCCGAGACCGGCCGCACCTGTTGAAGGTCCCGGCCGAGCTGCTCACCCCGGAGCCGCCCGAGGTCTACGCAGCCAGCTACCCGGACCGTCTGGCTGTCGCCGGGCAGCCGGTGGACCTGACCTACACCTTCGACCCGGCCCGGCCCGACGCCGACGGCATCACCGTCGACCTGCCCCTGGAGCTGCTGGCAACCGCGCGGGCCGGACACTTCGACTGGCTGGTCCCCGGTGTCCGGCAGGAACTCGTCGTGGCGTTGATCAAGGCGCTGCCCAAGTCGCTGCGCCGTGCCCTGGTGCCGGCTCCCCAGACCGCTGCCCGGGTCGTGGAGCGGGTGGGTCCGGCGGACGGGCCGCTGCTGCCGGTGCTGGCGCGGGAGCTGACCCGCATCGGCGGGGTACCCGTGCCCGTCGAGGCGTGGCAAGGCGCCGACCTGCCGGACCACCTGCGCATTCGCTACCGCGTGGTGGAGGGTGACCGGGTGCTGGCAGCGGGGCGGGACCTGGCGGCGCTCAAGGCCGGCGTGGCCGACCAAATGACCCAGGCGGTCGCCACAGCGGCCCCCGTCCCCACCCACACGGGACTGACCGCCTGGACCATCGGCGACCTGCCCCGGTCGGTGACGGCGGGCGACGGTCCCTACCGCGTCACGAGCTACCCGAGCCTGGTCGACGAGGGAGACACCGTCGGCGTTGCTGCCCTGCCGACCGCGGGAGAGCAGCAGACGGCGATGTGGCAGGGCACCCGACGGCTGCTGCGGCTGGCACTGCCGAGTCCCGTCCGCACGGTCAACACCGCCTTGGGCCAGTCCGCCAAGCTGGCCCTCAGCCGGGCGCCGCACCCCGACGTGACGGCCGTCATGGAGGACGTACAGGCGTGCGTGATCGACGCCGTCGTCGCCGACCGTGGCGGGCCCGCCTGGACTTCCGAGGACTTCGAGGAGCTGCGCGTCGCCGTCCGCGAACGGTCACCACGGCTCTTGGCCATCACCGCCAGGGCGGTCGCGGACATCGTCACCAGGGCGGACGCGGTCAAGGAGCGGATGCGCCGACCCGGACCTGCGGCACTTGATCCAGTCCGGCAGGACATCGCCGGTCAGCTGGGCCGGCTGGTGTACCCGGGGTTCGTCGCGGCGACGGGCGGGCGGTGGTTGGGGCACCTCTCCCGCTATCTCAAGGGGATGGATGTTCGCCTGGAGGCAGCCGGGCGCAATCCGGGCCGGGACGCTGAACTGCTGGCCGTCGTGGCGGATCTGGAGGAGGAGCATCGTCTGCTCCAAGAGCTCCGCCCGGACCAGGCGCCGGCGCTCCAGGAGGTCCGCTGGCAGCTCGAGGAGCTGCGGGTCGGGCTGTTCGCGCAGAGCTTGGGGACAGCGGTGAAGGTGAGCGAGTCACGGCTCCGTGACGCCCTCGCCCAGATCCGGCACGCGCCCCGCACCTGACCCCTCCGCAGGGTGGGGAACCTGACCTTGCGTGGTCAGGTTCCCCAGCACGAGGTCAGGTTCCCGAGCACGAGGTCAGGTTCCCCACCACGAGGTCAGGTTCCCCACCACGAGGTCAGGTTCCCCACCACGAGGTCAGGTCCCCCACCACGAGGTCAGGTCCCCCACCACGAGGTCAGGCCACAGCAGCAAGCGCAGCCAGCGCCACGACCACCTGCCTGGCAGGCTGGTGAGGCTGTGTCCACCTCAACTGCCACCCTCTCCCCCGCCGCGTTCAACGACGCCGTCAGCCGGCGCCGCACCTTTGCGATCATCTCCCACCCCGACGCCGGAAAGACCACCCTGACCGAGAAGTTCCTGCTCTACGCAGGCGCCGTCGGTGAGGCCGGCGCGGTGAAGAGCCGACGCGTCGCCCGCGCCGCCCGGTCGGACTGGATGAAGCTCGAGCAGGAGCGCGGCATCTCGATCTCCTCCACCGTCCTGCACTTCGCCTACGGCGAGTGGCGCTTCAACCTGCTCGACACTCCCGGCCACGCCGACTTCTCCGAGGACACCTACCGCACCCTGTGCGCCGCGGACGCCGCGGTGATGGTGCTCGACTTCGCCAAGGGTCTCGAGCCGCAGACCCTGAAGCTGTTCAAGGTCTGCGCCGACCGGGGCCTGCCGATCGTCACCTTCATCAACAAGTGCGATCGTCTCGGCATGGCCCCCCTCGGCCTGCTGGACCAGATCACCGAGCAGATCGGCATGGAGCCCGTCCCGATCACCTGGCCGGTCGCCGATGGGCGCGAGTTCGCCGGCATCGTCGATCGGCGCACCGGGGACCTGCACCGCTACGAGGACACCGAGGGCGGCTCCAAGCGGGGCGACATCACCGTCGAGCCGTTTGCCGATGCCGATCCCGGCCGCTGTCCGATCGAGCGCTGGCAGGCCGCCGCGGAAGAGTTGGAACTGCTCGATCTCGAAGATCGTCAGCTTGACGACGAGGCCTTCCTGGCCGGCCGGCAGACCCCCGTCTTCTTCGGCTCGGCCCTGCAGAACTTCGGGGTCAAGATCCTGCTCGAGGGGTTCGCCGGTCTCGCCCCCGCCCCCGGCCCGGCCGTCGTCGACGAGCCCGAGGACCAGACCGCCCAGCCCGTCGAGGCACCGTTCAGCGGCCAGGTCTTCAAGGTCCAGGCCAACATGAACCCCCGCCACCGGGACCGGATGGCGTTCGTCCGGGTCAACTCCGGCGTGTTCGAGCGTGGGATGAGCGCCACGCTGGCTCGAACCGGCCGGTCCTATCAGCTGAAGTACGCCCACCAGCTGTTCGCCGCTGACCGCAACACCGTCGACGTGGCCGTGGCCGGCGACATCGTCGGCCTGACCGGCGCCACCGACATGGTTCCCGGCGACACCCTCTTCGTGGACGACGAGGTGCTGTACCCCCCAATTCCCACGTTCTCGCCCGAGAAGTTCGCCTCCGTCCGCTCCACCGACACCAAGCGCTACAAGCAGTTCCGACGCGGCCTGGTCCAGCTGGACGAGGAGGGCGTCATCCACGTCCTGCGCCGCCCCGAGTTCGGCGACCAGGAGCCGATCCTGGCCGGGGTCGGTCAGTTGCAGTTCGAGGTGGCCGAGCACCGCTTCGAGCACGAGTTCGGCTGCCCGGTCGCCATGAGCCCATTGCCCTGGGAGGTGGCCCGCCGCATCCCCGCCGACGCAGCCGACCAACTGCGCAACCAGTTCAAGACGATCATCGTGACCGACTCGCGGGACAACCACATGGCACTGTTCGCCTCCACCGTGGCCCTCGACAAGGCCCAGAAGGACCACCCGGACATTCCCTTCGAGCCGTTGGGGACGGGCCTGGCACGCCGGGTGGCCTGAGGCTGGCAGCGCATGGCTGAGGAGGTGACGCGGACCCTCTGGGTCGGGACCGCGCTGGCCGACCTCGGTGGCGTCGACCCCAGCCACCGGGCCATCCTGACCGCCGGCCCGCAGATCGTCTGGACCGGTCAGCCGGAGGAGGCCCCGACCCGCGATGTCACCGTCGACCTCGGTTCGGCGTGGCTCACCCCAGGGTTCGTCGACGCTCACGTCCACGCCACCGCGACGGGGATGCTCGAGTTGGGGCTCGACCTGACGGCCGTGGGCTCGGCAGCCGAGCTCCTGGCCCACGTCCGCCGGCACGCCACCGCTCGTGCGGCCGATGCGACCGGCGTGATCTACGGCGCCGGCTGGGACGACCTGACGTGGCCCGACGGCCTGCCCGATCCTGGCGCCCTCGCCGAAGCAGCAGGTGGAGCCACGGTGGTGCTGGTCCGCATCGACGGCCACTCGTGCCTGGTCGACCAGTCGACGTTGGCCCGGCTGGACCTCCGAGACGTCGAGCACTTCGTCGATCGTGGAGCTGATGGGCAGCCGACCGGCTGGCTGAAGGAAGATGCCACAGCTCGGGCCATGCAGGCACTGCGCGCCGCCACCTCACCGGCGCACCTGGCGCGGGCGCGGGCGGCCGCGGTCGATCTCGCGCTGCGGCAGGGGGTGACGACCATCCACGAGATGGGCATCCCCGAGCTCTCTGATCGCGATGACGCGACGTGCTGGGCGACGGGGACCTACGACATCACGGTCCACACCTACTGGGCGGACCTGAGTCTCGACCCGGAGGGTGTCCTGCGGCCCGGCGGGGACCTCTTCCTGGACGGCTCGATCGGCTCCTGCACGGCCGCCACCACGCGGCCCTACCGGACCAGCACCGGGGGGCAGACCCGTGGGGTGCTGTTCCACGACGATGACACGGTTGCCGAGTTCTTCATCACGGCCACGCACGCGGGACGCGGGGCGGGGGTCCACGCCATCGGCGACCGCGCCACGGCGCAGGCCGTCCGGGCCATCAGCACCGCAGCTGACGTGTGCGGCCGTTCCGCCGTGCGCGCGGCTCGGCACCGCGTGGAGCACGCCGAGATGATCAGCCGTGGCGACATCGACCGGATGGCTGACCTCGGCGTCGTGGCCAGCCTCCAACCAGCCTTCGATGCCGTCTGGAACGGCCCGGGAGGCCTGTACGAGCACCGCTTCGGCCGCCCGGCAGCCGACCAGACCAACCCGTTCGAATGGTTCGATCAGGCCGGGGTGGCGATGTGCTTCTCCTCGGACTCCACGGTCACGCCTATCGATCCGTGGGCTGGTATCCGCGCCGCGGAGCGCCATCACGGTGGACTCAAGATCACCCGCCGGGCGGCGCTCCACGCCGCGACCATCGGCGGCCATCACGTCATCGGGGCCGAGCATGAGGTCGGGGCCCTGCGACCCGGGATGGTGGCCGACATCGTCGCCTGGCCGGTCGATCCGCTGACAGCTGATCTGGACCAGGCCACACCCTCGCCCGTGGCGGTCATCACCCGAGGGCGCCATCGTGGCGTGACCTGACAGTGGTGGGTGGACCTATCCAGCCAGAGACGCGGGAAGTCAACCCACCCGATCGGGGCCCGCCGGCTGGACCACGGAGCGCAATCGGGCGGCTACCGTCGACCACCATGGCGAACCCACCCATCCCCGTCCGTGTGGCCGTCGTCGGGGCCGGCTTCAGCGGCATCGCCATGGCCCTCCGCCTCAAGCGTGCCGGCCTCGCGGACACGATGACCATCCTGGAGGCAGCCGAGGACATCGGGGGGACCTGGCGGGAGAACACCTACCCCGGCTGCGCCTGCGATGTCCCCTCCCACCTGTACTCCCTGTCCGACGAGCCCTACGACTGGCCGCGGCTGTACGCGCATCAGCCGGTCATCCAGGCCTACCTCCACCACATCGTCGAGTCCCACGACCTCGGTCGTCACATCCGCTTCAGCACCCGCGTCCTCTCCCAGACGTGGGACCACGCCCAGGCCCACTGGGACCTGCTCCTCGAAGACGGCGAGACCATGCAGGCCGAGGTGGTGATCAATGCGGTCGGTCCCCTCTCGACACCGGCATTCCCCGACCTGCCCGGTCAGGACACCTTCGCCGGTCGGAGCTTCCACTCATCGGCCTGGCCGGCGGACCTCGACCTGCACGGCACGCGGTTCGGCATCATCGGCACCGGCGCATCCGCGCTCCAGATCGTCCCCGCCATCGCCGGTCAGCCGGATCACCTGACCGTGTTCCAGCGGACACCCGCCTGGGTCCTCCCCCGCCCCGAGTACACCTTCTCGCGTGCCGAACGGTGGCTGTTGCGCAACGTGCCGGCTGCAGGCAAGGCGCTGCGGCAGGGCATCAACGCGGCGGTCGAGCACCTCGTGTGGCGGGTCCTCGCGATGGGTGAGGACGCCCAGGCTCGGGCCGTCGCCTCAGGCATGTGGAACATCCGACACGGCATCAGCGACCCTGCCCTGCGCGAGGCCGTCACCCCGACCCTCGCGCCGGGCTGCAAGCGGTTGATGTTCTCCAACACCTGGTACCCCACACTCGAACGGGACGACGTGACCCTCGAGACGACCGCCATCGAGGCGGTGACAGCTGAGGGGGTGCGCCTCGCCGACGGGAGGACCGCGCAGCTGGATGTCCTGGTCTACGGCACCGGGTTCGACGCCCATCACTTCTGGTTCCCCATGGAGATCGTCGGTCAGGACGGACGGCGACTGCGCGAGGAGTGGGCCGACGGGGGGAAGGCGTACATGGGCACAACGGTCACCGGCTTCCCCAACCTCTTCTTCCTGCTGGGGCCGAACACCGGTACCGGTCACAACTCGGTGATGCTGATGGCCGAGGCGCAGGCCGACTACATCATCGGCGCGCTCCGCTTCCTGCAGGAGGGGGCGGCCGCCTGGTTGATGCCGACCGCGCGGGCCTACCAGGCCTTCGCCGACGAGATGGCCGCCAGACACGATGATCTCGTGTGGGCCACCGGCTGCGGGTCCTGGTACCTCTCCGACTCGGGTGTGAACGACACCATCTACCCAGGGCAGGTCCGTGACTTCCGTCGCCGCCTGGGCCGGTTCGACATCGAGGCCTACACCTCGGGCCAGCGCGTGACCGCAGGCGCCTGAGCAGGCGGATTGCGCGGCCACGGGGGGTGACCAAGAGCGGACAGACCGCGTTACTGTTGAGGGTCGAATGGGCACCTCGTCACCTCTGGCTGATCGTCGCACAGCGAGGGTGGCCCTGCTCGGCCTGCTGGTTCTGGCGATCGTGATGCCGGCGCTGGCGCCCCTCCCGCAGAGCGCCCTACCGGCGGTCGATCTGGATGCGCTGCGGGGCACCCACGGCGGCGACCACGTCCGCTGGCGGCCCGACACCGACGCGGCCGGAGAGGATGCCTTCACCGCCCCGCTCGCCGCCCGCTTCACCCGCGACACCGAGCACTTCCGGATCCACTGGACCGACCAGACCGAGGACGCGGCCACACCCGAGTTCGTCGATCAGACCGCCGCCGTCTTCGAGGAGGTCTGGGAGGTCCAGATCGAGCAGTTGGGCTGGCCGGCACCACCCCCGGACAACGGCGCCGGCGGCAACGACCTGATCGACGTCTACCTGGTCGATCTCGGGATCGGCGCGTACGGCTACGCCTCGCCGGACATCGAGGCGCTCTGCGGCGGCTGCCCGGACCCGCACGGCTACCTGGTGCTCGACAACGACTACGCCGGCTTCGACCCGAGCCCTCGAGGTGCCCTCCAGGCCACCGCCTCCCACGAGTTCGGCCACCTCGTCCAGTTCGGACTGGCCTTCGAAGGGGAGGCGTGGGCCTACGAAGCCACCTCCGTCTGGCTGGAACAGCAGGTCTACCCCGACGTCGACGCCCGCTCGCAGTACCTGGTCGACTTCGCCCGCCACCCCCACCTCCCGATCACCGACTTCGGGGAAGACGGCGGCTTCGACCGGGCTTACGGGGCCTACGTCTGGAACCTCTGGCTGTCCGACCGGTACGGCCCGGACATCATCCGTCGTGCCTGGCTGGCGTCCACAGAGTCCAGCGACCACCTGCTGGAGGGCTACGACGCCGCGCTCCGAGACGTGGGCAGCAACTTCGTGAAGGAGTATCTGGCCTTTGCGGGCGCAACCGCCGGCTGGGAGGTCGGTGGCTTCCCGACGGAGCCCGGCGCCTACCCCCGCGTCGAGCGGACCGACCTGCTCACCAGCGGAGACGTGACCGAGATCACGCTCGACCACACCGGCATGTACCTGGCGGACATCGCGGTCCCGAGTGGTGCGTCGACGGTGACCGTCACCATCCACACCGACCGGTTCATCTCGGGCGGTGTGGCGCTCGTCGCCGCAGCCGGGTCCACCGTCCTCTCCACGAGCGATGGCACCCTGTTCGACGGCATCGGCACCGTCACGCTGGACGGCGTGGCCGGCCTCGACCGCGTCACCCTGATCCTGGTCAACGCAGACACGACCTTGGCGGTGCCGAAACCCCCTCGATCGGACAGTCCACGGTATTTTTTCACCCACGTGCCCTATCGCATAGGTGTCGATGTCGATCCTGGACCGCTTGAGAAACGTTGAGACCACCGTGCGTTACCCTGCGATGCAGGACAGGCTCGACGCAGAACGTCGTCGACCGACACCACCACCACACGTACAGACGAGGGATTGAATCCACCATGAGTGACCAGGGCTGGAACACGCCGCAGGACCCCAACGCCGACCAAGGCTGGAACACACCGCCACCGGGCGGTCAGGCGCCGCCTCCGGCGAACCCGGCGCCGCCCAACCCAGCCGGCGACTGGGGCCAGGCACCGGGCGGCAACCAACCGCAGTGGGGCCAGCAGCCACCTCCCTCTGCGCGACCGCAGCAGGGCACCCCTCAACAGGGCGGCCAGCCGCAGCAGTGGGGCCAGCAGCCACCACCTCCGCAGCAGGGTGGCGGGCAGTGGGGCCAGCAGCCCCCCGGACAGCAGAACTGGGGGCAGCAGGGCGGCGCGCCACAGCAATCTGGAGGCATCGACCCACCAATCGCCGGGATCCTGGCCTACCTGTTCGGCTGGATCGGCGGCCTCGTCGTCTACCTCGTGAACAAGGACAACCTGTCCCGCTTCCACGGGGCTCAGTCGATCCTGCTGAACATCGCGTTCGTCGCCTTCTACATCGCGATCTTCATCCTCGTGTTCGTCCTCAGCTTCATCTCGGACTTCTTCGGGTTCCTCTTCATCTTCGTCCCGTTCATCGGACTGGGAATCCTGGGGCTTGCGATCTACCTGATGGTCAAGGCCTACCAGGGCGAGAAGGTCGTCCTGCCGGTCATCGGCCCGATCGCGGAGAGCTGGGCCGCCAAGTAGGGCGCCTCCAGAGCAGTCAGTCGAAGTGGACCGGGTGCGCGCGCACCCGGTCCAACTCGTCCAGGAAGGTGCTGCGCGGAAGGATCTCCGCACCCATGGTGAGCAGATGCTCGGTGGGGAGTTGAGCATCGATCAGGGTGAAGCCGCGTGTGACCAGGTGGTCGTCCAGGGCCACCAGCGCGACCTTGGAGGCGTCGGAGACCCGGTGGAACATCGACTCCCCGGTGAACACCCCGCCGATCACGATGCCGTAGAGCCCACCGACCAGGTCGGCGTCCTGCCACACCTCGACCGAGTGGGCGTGGCCTGCCTCGTGCAGCACGGCGTACGCGGTCTGCATCGAGGGCGTGATCCAGGTCCCCTCGCCCGGCCGGTCCGCGCAGGCGCCCATGACCGCCTCGAAGGCCTCGTCCCGGGTCACCGTGAATCCGCCATGGCGGATTCGCTGCCGCAGGCTGCGTGAACGCCTGACCGACCCGACGCGGAAGGCGGCGCGGGGGTCCGGGGACCACCAGTAGACCTCTCCCCTGCCGTCGGGCCAGGGAAAGATGCCGTGGGCGTACGCCTCCAGCAGCACCTCGGGGGTGAAGTCCTCTCCGACGGCCAGCGGCGCGTCAGCCGGTGCCGTTCGCGGATCGGGGAAGATCCCGACGGCTACACACCCATGGCGTGGACACCGCCGTCGCAGTGGATGATCTCCCCGGTCACGCCGGGCATCCAGTCGCTCAGCAGTGCGCACACCGCTCGGCCGACCGGCTCGGTGTCGGTGATGTCCCAGCCCAAGGGCGCCCGGTCGTCCCAGGTGTCCTCGAACTGCGAGAAGCCCTCGATCTGTCGGGCTGCCATGGTCTTGAGCGGTCCGGCCGCGATCAGGTTGACCCTCGTGCCCTGCGCGCCGAGCTCGCGGGCGGTGTACCGACAGGCGGCCTCCAAGCCGGCCTTGGCGACGCCCATCCAGTCGTAGGACGGCCAGGCGACGGTGGCATCGAAGTCAAGCCCGACGTAGGAGCCACCACCGCTTGCCTTCAGCAGCGGCGCGAAGGCAGCGCCCAGTGCGGGGAAGGAGTAGGTGCTGATCTGCATCGCCGTGGCGACGTCCTCCCACGGCGTCTCCATGAACGTTCCGCCGATCGCACTGTTCGGCGCGAAGCCGATTGCGTGGACCAGGCCATCCAGCTTCCCCCAGCGGTCGTCCAGGTCCGCGACGACGGCGGCGACCATGTCCGGATCGCTGACGTCCATCTCCAGGACGTCGGGCTCGGTGGGCAGCCGTGTCGCCACCCGTCTGGTCAGGCGAATGCCCTTCCCGAACCCGGTCAGCACGATCTCGGCACCAGCCTCCTGCGCCAGTCGCGCGGTCGCGAACGCGATCGAGGCTTCGGTCAAGACCCCCGTGACGAGGATCTTCTTGCCGGCCAACATGCCGGACGTGTCACTGCTCACGGCGCTCTCCGTCTCAGCGTGGGCTGGTCAGGGCCAGCACGGCATTCTGCCCACCGAAGCCGAACGAGTCGCTGATGACGACATCGACGTCGGTCTCGCGGGGTGCTCCGCCGACGACGTCGATCTCGATCTCAGGGTCTTGGTTCTCGAGGTTCGCCGTCGGCGGCACGGTGTTGTGGTGGATCGTCAGGCCGCTGAAGATGGCCTCGATGGCGCCGGCGCCCCCGAGCGCATGCCCGGTGACCCCCTTGGTGGATGTCACCGATGGGCCGTGTGGCATGACACGGCTGATCATGCGCGACTCGCTGAGGTCGTTCAGCGGTGTCGAGGTGCCGTGTGCGTTGACGTGGTCGACGTCGGAGGCGGACAGGTCGGCGTCGGCCAGCGCCGCGCGGAGCGCACCTTCCCCACCAGCTCCCTCCGGATGTGGTGCGGTCACGTGGTGGCCGTCAGCGCTCGCGCCGTATCCGGCGACGTCGGCGTACCGGCGTACCGCACGAGCATCGGCATCGCGGGCCCGCTCGAGGATCACCACACCGGCGGCCTCCCCGGCCACGAACCCGTCGCGGTCGCTGTCGAACGGTCGTGATGCGGCCGCCGGGTCGTCAACGCGCCCCGACAGGGCCGTCATGTTCGCAAAGCCGGCGATCGAGAGCGGAGTGATTCCCGACTCCGTCCCGCCGGCGATCACGAGGTCGCAGCGGTCCAGCCGGAGCAGGTCCAGCGCCGAGCCGATGGCCGTGGCTCCCGACGCGCACGCGGTGGCGGTGCAGAAGTTCGGTCCGTGCGCATCGAACTCCATGGCCACGTGTCCCGCGGCCATGTTGGGGATCATGCGTGGGATGAGGTGCGGGGACACGCGGTCGTGGCCACGCTCCAGGAGCACCGAGTGCTCCTGCTCCCAGGTCGGTGCCCCACCCATGCCGCAGCCGATGACGACACCGATGCGGGCGCCGTCCCAGCTCTCCGGGTCAAGCCCGGCATCCTCGATGGCCTCCTTGGCAGCCACGAGGGTCAGCTGGACGAACCGGTCCAACTTCCGGGCGCGCCGGCCGAGCTGCTCCTTGCCGTCGAAGTCCTCCGCCCGGCAGGACATCGTGACGTCCAACCCCTCCAGGGCCGGGTCGGTGGTCGCCGTGCCCTCGCCTCGCAGCACAGCCTCCCACGACTGCTTCACGCCGATGCCGCCGGAGGTCACCATTCCCATACCCGTGATGGTGACGTCGGGTTTCGCTCCTCCGCCGTCAGACACTGGCGCCCTTGGCCTCCAGCAGCTTCGCCGCGTCATCCACGGTCTTCAGCTCGGCTGCTTCGTCGTCGGTGATCTTGACGCCGAGATCGTCCTCCACGGCCATGGAGAACTCGACGAGGTCCAGTGAGTCCAGATCGAGCTCCTCGAACGTGGAGTCCTTGGTGACCTCGTCGGCCGCGATCCCGAACTTGTCATCGAGCATTTCAACGATCTTGTCGTAGATGGTCATGGTGTCCCTCCAGGAACGGTTGGTGTTCCGCTGACGCGGTGTGGTTGACAGATGGTGGTCGGTATGGCGTGGCGTGCCTGAGGATGTTCTAGCCGCTCAGGCGGGCATCTCGGGGAGTTCCGGCCAGATCAGTGTGCCGGACCCCCAGGTGAGTCCGGCGCCGAACGCCGTCAGGAGGACCCGCTGGCCGGCCGTGGTGAAGCCCTGCTGGTGGGCGTGGGTCATGGCCAGGGGAATGGAGGCGCCCGAGGTGTTGCCCACCTTGTCCAGATTCACGAAGCTGATGGAGGTGTCGATGCCGAGTTCGCGACAGACGGCATCGAGGATCCGGACGTTGGCCTGGTGCCCGATCACGGCGTCGAGGTCGCCCAGCTCCCAGCCGCGTGCGGCCAGTGCCACACGGCTGGACTCGGCCATGGCGGGGATGGCTTGCCGGTAGACCTCGCGACCGGCCATGAACAGGTAGTCGTCGTCGGTGTTCTCGCGGGTCGGCTCGGGTGGGGTGCGACCGCCGAAGCCGTTGACGGTGATCAGGTCGCTGCCACCCCCGTCGGCACCGAGATCGAACGGCCCGAATGCGCCAGGCTCGTCCGGCTCACCGGCACGCACGACCACGGCCCCGGCACCGTCACCGAAGATGACTGCGGTGTTGCGGTCCTCCGGGTTGAGGAACGACGACATGACCTCGGTGCCGATGATCAGCACACGCTGGGCGGTGCCAGCCGCGATGAGTCCCTGGGCGGTCGCGGCGGCGTAGACGAACCCGCTGCACACCGCGGACACGTCGAACGCGGGGATGTGACCCAGTCCGAGCTCGGCCGCGACGTCGGGCGCGGTCGCCGGGCAGAGGCGGTCGGGTGTCATGGTCGCGAGCACCAGCGCGTCGACGTCGGTGCGCCCATCGTTGGTTGCCTTGAGGGCCTCACGCCCGGCCTCGACGGCCAGGTGCAGCGAGGTCTGGCCCTCGGCGGCGACCCGGCGCTCGCGGATCCCGGTCCGGCTGGCGATCCACTCGTCGGAGGTGTCCATCACCTTGGAGAGGTCGTCGTTGGTGACGATGCGCTCCGGCAGGTAGCCACCGACACCGACGAGGACCATGGCCGGCGGCCGGGCCGAGGTGGGATTGCTCACGGTTGCGTTCCTAGCGTTGGCAGTGCAGCTGTCCGGGGACGAGCGGCTGTGTCACGGCACGGTACCCATTCGAGCACTGCACCACTCGTGACCGAACGGTGTCCGGACGGGCGACTCAGCGAGCCGGTGTCGCCGCCGTTGCCCCGACCGCGACGTGGCAGGAACGGCACACCGGCTCGTAGCGCACGCGATCGCCCGTCACGTCGCCGACGAGGACCTGATCGCCGTCGGTCACCATCACACCGTCGACCAGTCGGGCGTTCAGCGTTGCGATCTCACCACAGGCACACAGCGGACCGGTCGGCAAGGTGACCAGACGGTCGGCGAGCTCCACCAATCGTGCGGAGGAGGGGAACAGCCGGGTCCGGAAGTCGGTGAGCAGCCCGAAGGCCTCGACGGTCACGTCCAACTCATCAGCGATGCGCGCCAACTGCTCGATCTGTTCGGGCGCGAAGAAGTGCGCCTCGTCGGCGACGACGTGCTTGACGCCGTCCTCCCGCACGGCCGCGGAGATCATCTCCCACAGGTCGGTGTCGCCATCGATCACCTCGGCTGGTGCGGAGACGCCGAGCCGCGAGGCGACCATGCCCTGCTCACGGGGTTGCATGACGATGAGCATGCCGGTCATGCCCCGGGCGCCGACGTGGTGGTGTCGCACCAGGGCTGCGAGGCTCTTGCCGCCGCCCATGGGCGCGTGGGAGAAGGTCAGGTGTGCCACGCATCAGAGTCTTGCATCCGGTGACCGTCGCAGCGGGGAGGTGACACGGCCGATCAGGCGGGCTCACCCAGCACGTCGCGGATGAAGTCCGGGATCGAACGCTTGCCGGTGCCGTCCGTGGCGATCACGACGTAGGTGGTGCTGGCCGTCACGTACGACTCCTCCCCCACCCGGGCGTCGAAGTCCAGCACGAAGCTGGTGGTCCCCAGCCGGGCTGTGGTCACCTGGATCCGAAGGTCGTCGCCCCATCGGACCCCGCGCCGCCACGTGGTCTCGTTGTGGACCAGCTGCACGTCGTAGCCGCGGTCCATCATCGCCTGGTACGGCAGCCCGCCGGCGCCCAGGAACGCGGTGAAGGCATCGTCGAAGTAGGCGAGGTACCAGGAGTTGAACACCACGCCCTGCTGGTCCACCTCCATGTATCTGACGGTGACCGGGTGGGTGAAGACGTCGCTGGACATGCCCGTAGGATGCCAAAGTCATGGCGACCCCTACCGCTGACATGACCGCCGCGCTCTCAGCCGCCCTGACCGCGGGTGCGGCTCAGGCCAGGGCCGACCTCGAGGAGCTGTGCCGGATCCCGGGCATCGCCTTCGATGGCTTCGACCCGTCACAGCTGCAGCGGTCGGCGGAGGCGACGGCGGCGCTGCTCGAACGGTCTGGCCTGCAGGGCGTCCGCATCCTGACGGACGGCGGTGCCGCCCCCGCGGTGTACGGCGAGCACGCCGCTGCCGGCCCGGGACAGCCGACGGTGCTGCTGTACGCCCACCACGACGTGCAGCCGACGGGTGAGGTGGACGCCTGGACCTCGCCCCCCTTCGAGCCGACCGAGCGGGACGGCCGGCTCTACGGCCGTGGCTGCGCCGACGACAAGGCCGGGGTGGTGGCGCACGCCAGCGCCGTGGCTGCCTGGATCGAGGCGGCTGGTGCTCCGCCGGTCAACGTCAAGGTCATCATCGAGGGCGAGGAGGAGATCGGCTCACCACACCTCGACGCCTTCTTGGAGGCCACCGGCGATCTGCTGACCGCCGACGCGGCGGTCATCGCCGACCTGGTCAACTGGCAGGTCGGGGTGCCCTCGCTGACCACCGTCCTGCGCGGCATGGTCGACGTCCACGTCACCGTCGAGGTCCTCGACCACGCCGTCCACAGCGGGATGTACGGCGGCCCGGTCCCAGATCCGCTCACGGCGCTCGCGAAGCTGGTCGCCTCCCTGACCGATGAGCACGGCGTCGCCACGGTGCCGGGCTTGCGCGCCGGACTGCGGGGCCCCTCCCCCTCCGAGCAGGCATCCCTCGATGCGTTGGACTTCCAGGTTGATCGCTTCCGCGCCGAAGCTGGCCTCCGCGACGGCGTGCCCTTCGGCGGGGATCCCGACCTCCCGGTGCTCCAGCGGATCTGGATGGAGCCGTTCCTCAGCGTCCTCGGGATCGATGCGCCGCCGACGCAGCAGGCCACCAACGCGATCCAGCCACACGCGTCAGCGAAGCTGGGCCTGCGCGTCGGCCCCGGTCAGGATGCCGCGGCGATTCGCGATGTCTTGGTCGACCACCTGAACGCCCAGACGCCGCTGGGTGCTCGTGTCGAGGCGCGGCCGGGGGCCGCCGGAGACCCCTTCGAGACCAACACCGACACCCGCGCCGCCCAGGCCATGCTGTCGGCGCTGGAGGAGGGGTACGACACCGCGCCGGTGCTGATGGGCTGTGGTGGCTCCATCCCCCTCCTCGGTCCTCTCCAGGCGGCCAACCCCGACGCGGCCATGCTGCTGGTGGGCGTGGAGGATCCCGACTCCCGGGCCCACGGGATCGATGAGTCCCTCCACCTCGCCGACTGGGAGTCAGCCCGCGCCTCGATCGCCCTGCTCCTGGGCAAGCTGGCGACGTGAGCCAGCAGTCGGAGTACGACGCCGCCTACTTCACCCTCCTTCGGGCCAGGGAGGATCTGGACCACCTGACCCGGTACACCGAGTTCCTCGAGACCGAACTCGCGCGGCTGGCGACCTTCGCCGCCACGATCGACACCGGGGCCGAGGACATACCCCGGAAGTTCCGCAAGTTGGTGGACTCGACCGACAAGGTCGTCATCGAGGCCATCGGGCGGCGCCGTGCGATCGTGCTCTCCGAGCGGGACAAGATGCCCGATCGAATCGCCGCGCAGGAGGCGTTCGTCGCCGAGTGTGAGGCGGAGGCCGACGCGCTGCGACCCTGACGCTCCAGGGCGGGACGCCTGACGCAGCGCTACTCCTGCGAGGGGACGACGTCCTCGAAGCGCAGGACCAGGTCGTTGGGCTGGACCGTGAGGGACACCTCATCCTTCGGCGCCCACAACGGGATGCAGTCGCCCTGCCCGGCGTGGCCGCACAGGCACACGACCAGGCCACCCTCCGGGGTCATGCCGATCAACTGGCGTGCGTAGCTGAGCAGCTCGGTCATGGTGACGTTGCCACCCATCCGACGGGAGTACGCCATCGCCCAGCGGGACTCGGGCCGACCGAGGATCGCGATCGCAGCCCCGGGATACAGCTTGGTCACGGCAGCCAGGCTGCGGACGTTGCCGGCGATGATCTTGTCCTGCTTCGGCTGCTTCCCGATCCGGGCGCCGACGACCGGCTTGCCCAGCCCGCCCGGAAGGTCCGCAAGGTCATAGTTGCCGGCAGCCTGAGCTGCCTTCTGCCGATCGATCTCGACCTCATAGACCTGCTTGGTGGCCACGGTTGAACTGCTCCTGACGTGTGTCTCGACGACGCCGCCCGTTGGAGGGCGGTCGCGGATTTTAATGGCCGGTGGCACCGCGTGCCGAGCTCGCTTTCAACCTCGGTTGCGCATCCCGCCCGTCAGTTGCGAGCCGATCCGATCACGTCCTGCAGGGTGTCGAAGCCGCTGGCCGCCAGACGACCAGCGAGCGCCCGGTTCAGCCGGCGTACGAAGAGCGGACCGCCGTACACCAGACCGGTATAGGTCTGGACCAGCGACGCGCCCGCTGCCAGCCGATTCCACACGTCAGCGGCGTCGGCGATCCCACCGACGGAGATGAGGACCAGACGGTCGCCGACGCGCTCGGCCAGGCGCTCCAGGATCTCGATCGCACGGTCCCTGACCGGCGGACCGCTGAGCCCCCCCGCACCGGCGGCGGCGATGGCCGACGGGGCACTGCGCAGGCCCGTGCGGGCGATCGTCGTGTTGGTGGCGATGATGCCGTCGAGGTCGAGGTCGACGGCCAGGTCGGCGACCGCGTCGACGTCCGCGTCCGCCAAGTCCGGTGCGATCTTCACCAACACCGGTGGCCGGTCGGGCCCCGCCTCATCCAGGACGGCTTCGAGGAGGGGGCGAAGGCTCTCGACAGCCTGCAGGTCACGCAGGCCGGGTGTGTTGGGCGAGCTGACGTTGACCACCAGGTAGTCCGCCAGCGCGCCCAGCCTCCTGGTGCTGGTCCGGTAGTCCTCGATGGCGTCGGTGGCGGTCTTGGTCTTGCCGATGTTGACCCCGACTATCTGGCCGGCCCTCGGGTGTGAACGCAGACGCGCTGCGGCGCGCGCAGACCCCTCGTTGTTGAAGCCCATGCGGTTGATGAGGGCGTCATCCGCGGGGAGGCGGACCATCCGCGGCGTCGGGTTGCCCGGCTGTCCCTCAGCTGTGATCGTCCCGACCTCGACGAACCCGAACCCGAAGGCTGCCAGCGCCGGGAAGACCGCGGCGTCCTTGTCGAAGCCGGCAGCGAGTCCGATGGGAGAGGGAAAGGTGCGGCCCAGCGCGTGCACCGCGAGTCCGTCGCCCGGTCGGCCGACGAGACGTCTGATGAGGGCGACCAGTGCGGGCTGACGGGCCAGGCGGGCGAGCAGGCGGATGGTCCAGTCGTGGGCCGTCTCGGCCTCGACGTGCAGCAGCACACGTCGGAGGAGCAGGTCGTACATGCGGTCGACACTGTAGGACGCGTCGGTCGGCGTTCTAGGGTGAGGCAGTGGCTGCCTGGAACATCGTGGTCGTGGGCGCGGCCCTCGTCTGCTTCGCGGCCGTCTCCAATCGGCTGCGGGGCACGGCCCTCACCATGCCGATCGTGTTCGTCGGACTCGGCGCACTCACCGCCCTGACCGGGGTGGTCACCCTCAGCCAGGCGGTGGACGTCGTGGCCCTCCTGGCTGAGATCACCCTCGCCGTGATCCTGTTCAGCGATGCCACCAGGTTGTCTCTGCCTCGCCTGCAGCACACCGTCGCGCTGCCAGCCCGCCTGTTGGGCATCGGCCTGCCGCTGACCGTCGCATTCGGTTCCGCCGTGGCCCTGCTGCTCTTCCCGGAGTGGCCACTGGCCGAGGTGGTGCTGTTGGCAGCGGTGCTGGCACCGACGGACGCCGCACTCGGGAGCGCAGTCGTGGCTGACCCGGGAGTACCGGCCCGTGACCGGTTGGCACTCAACGTGGAGTCGGGGCTGAACGACGGCCTTGTCGTCCCGGTGGTGGCCGTGACGGTCAGTCGGGTGATCGGTGAGTCTCGCTCGGTTGGCGAGTGGGTCACGTTCGTGGTCAGCCAGATCGGCGGTGGCATCGCCCTCGGCCTCGTCGCCGGCGTGGGCGGGATCATCCTCCTGCGGCGAGCCCATCGGGCCTCGTGGTCCGACGGCCGCTACGAGCAGATCGCAACGGTGGCGCTGCCGGTTGTGGCGTTTGCGGCGGCTGAAGCCGTCGGCGCCAACGGCTTCATCGCGGCGTTCGTCGGCGGGCTTGGGTTCGGCAGTGGCGGCCCCAGACGTCTGGTCGGCGGCGACAGGCCGGCCCTGGACGATGACATGGCCGGCCCCGACGAGGCCGAACACCTGGCTGAGTTCACCGAGGACGCGGCGGAGCTGCTCGCAGCAGTCACCTTCTTCGTGTTCGGCAACCTCTTCATCGACGAGGCGATCAGCGCGATCACCCCTCGGGTCGTCATCGCGGCTCTCGCGAGCCTCACCGTGGTCCGGATGGTCCCCGTGGCCGTGGCCCTCATCGGGTCCGGCTGTGATCGGGCAGCACGCCTGTTCATCGGCTGGTTCGGCCCGCGCGGACTGGCCTCGATCGTCTTCGCGATCCTCCTGCTCGAGGAGTTGGAGGAGATGACCGAGACCGCGAACCAGTTGGTCGGCACCATCTCGGTGACGGTGTTCGCCTCAGTGCTGCTCCACGGGGTGACCGCCGCGGCCGGCGCACGCGCATACGGTGCGCGGCAGCCGGTGAGCCGTCCGGAGGAGATCGATCCGGCGATGATGCCGCGAGTTCGTTCTGCTCCGTCTCGCGAGCGGGGCTAACCGCTCACGGCGTTGAGCAGGTCGCCGATCCGGTGGCCCCGCTCCAGCGGGTGTCGCAGTGTCAGGTCGAGGTGGACCTCGTAGTGATTGCGGCGTCCGTCTCGCTGCTTGCTGACGTAGCCGGCGTCGATGAGGTCGGTCAGGATCGCGTGAACGGCACGCTCCGTCACGCCGACGGCATCGGCGATGTCGCGAAGCCGCGCGTCCGGGTCTTGGGCGACGGCGACGAGGACGTGCCCGTGGTTGCTCAGCAGGGACCAGCTCGTAGCCATACCGCCCATGGTGACGCGAACGGAATACGAGTTCAAGTACTTGTTTGTGAATACATGAACCATGGATCGGGTATCTCGATTCATGTGAATGTCTCAACACCCACGCAGTCAGTGCACACGGAGCCCCGCCCGACCGCCCCCGACGACGACACCTCGTCCGGCACCGGTTGGCGGGGCTGGTCCCGCGAGACCGTCCGTGACGACCTGCTCGCCGGGATCACCGTCGCAGCGATGCTGGTCCCGCAGGCCATGGCCTACGCGCTGCTCGCGGGCCTACCTCCCGAGGTCGGTCTCTACGCCTCCACCATCCCCCTCTTCGTGTACGCGCTCATCGGCACGTCGCGCCAGTTGTCCGTCGGCCCCGTGGCCATCGTGTCGCTGGTGTCCGCGACGGCGCTCGCTCAGGTGGCGGAGGCCGGAACCGCCGGGTACATCACCGCTGCAGCGGTGCTTGCCGTCATGGTCGGTGTGATCCACATCGTCGTCGGGGCACTGCGAGCCGGATCGCTCATGCGCCTGCTCAGCCACCCGGTCCTGGTCGGGTTCACCGCCGCGGTCGCCGTGATCATCGGCACCAGTCAGGTACGGCACGTGGTCGGCACCACACCGGAGCGAGCGGACTCCTGGATCGGAACCGTTGCCGCTCTGGTTGGCAGCCTGACCCAGGTGCACCTGCTGACCCTGGTCGTCGGTGTCGCGGCACTCGCCCTGATGATCGGCGTTCGCGCGGTCCGCCCCGGTCTGCCCGCCGCCCTGCTGGCGGTCATCATCACCACCGCGGCCTCCGCCGCGCTCGGATTGGTCGAGCGCGGCGTCGACGTCGTCGGCGACATCCCCGCCGGGCTTCCGCCGATCACCATCCCGGATCTCGGCACGTTGACCGAACTGGTCGGGACCCTGGCTCCCTTCGCCTTCACCATCACCCTGGTGGCCATCCTCGAGGCTGTCGCGGTCGCCAAGGTCTACGCACGACAGAACCGCTACGACCTCGACCCGAACCGGGAGCTCATCGCACTGGGCGCCGCCAACCTCGCCGGCGGGCTGTTCGGCGGGTACCCGCTGGGGGGCGCCTCCTCCCGCACCGCGGTCGCCGCCGACGCGGGCGCACGAACCCGGCTGGCCGGCATCGTCTCGGGGCTGACCGTCCTCGCCGTCCTCATCGCCCTCACACCCCTGTTCGAGCAACTCCCGCAGGCCACGCTCGGGGCCATCGTCCTCGTGGCGGTCGTCGGGCTGGTCGACCGCGACGCCATGCGCCGCATCCGACAGGTCAGCCGACAGGATGCGGCGACCATGGTCGGCGCCTTCGTCGCCACACTCCTGCTGGGCGTCGACCTGGGGATCCTGGTCGCAATCGTCGGCTCGTTGGCCGTGGTCGCATACCGACTGATGGAGCCCCACGTCGCGGTGCTGGGACACCTCCCCGACACCGGCCGCTGGCGCGACGTCGAGCGGTACGACGAGGCGTCCCAGGCGCCAGGCGTGACCGTGGTCCGCTTCGACACCTCGCTGAACTACCTCAACGTCGAGGTCATGAAGGAGCAGATCAGACGGCTCCTGGCCCAGGATCCGCACGCACTCGTGCTGGACCTGTCGTCCGTCAACGGCATCGACACCTCGGCACTGGACACCCTCGACGAGCTCATGGACGAGATGGACGAGCTGGGCGTCGCGGTTCACCTCGCCACCTACCAAGGTCCGGTGACCGAGATCCTGCAGCGCTCGCACCTGCTCTCACGCGTCGCTGGACTCCACGACGACGTCGACACCGCGGCCAGGGCTGCGGCCACCGGTCCGCAGCCGCCCGGCGCCACCACCGACCACGTCAACGCCCGCCTGGCCCCCGGACGATCAGTTCCCGGCCGGACCGTCAAGCGTCAACGCCCCGCGCATCCACCCGCTTCGGACCGCGACTCCGTCCCGACGGCCTAGCTCCCGAACACCACACAACCAACACCTCACCCGCCACCATCCTCCCGAAGGGACCATGCCCGTGTCCACCGAACCAACCACCTCGCCGAAGCGGCCGTCGTCCGCTTCCGCCCAATCATCGTCGTCACGCCTCCGCGGCGACCTCATCGGCGGTCTGGTCGCCGCGGTCGTTGCCCTTCCCCTGGCGCTCGCCTTCGGTGTCCAGTCAGGACTGGGCGCCGAAGCGGGCCTGTACGGGGCCATCGGAGCGGGGATCGTGGCCGCACTCTTCGGTGGCACGCCGACACAGGTGACCGGCCCAACCGGTCCGATGACCGTGGTCAGCGCGACGGTCGTCTCGCTCGCCATCGCCGAGGCCGGATCCGTCGAGAGCGCCCTCGGCATCATCCTGCTCACATTCGCCGTGGGTGGCGTTCTGCAGATCGTGTTCGGGGTGCTCGGCGTCGCCAAGTACGTCCGCTACTTCCCCTATCCCGTCGTCTCCGGCTTCATGAGCGGGGTCGGACTGATCATCGTCGTGCTGCAGATCTGGCCCTTCCTCGGCTCAGACTCACCCAGCTCCACGCTCGAGGTGATCACGCGGATCGGTGAACCCCTGTCCAACATCGACCCGGCCGCCGTCGGGATCGGCTTGTTCACCGTCGCCGCGTTCTACCTGCTGCCGAAGGTGACCACCATCATCCCGCCCGCCCTCGGCGCGCTGCTGGCCGGCACCATCGCCGCGGTCGTCGCCGACCTCGACGTCCCCGTCATCGGGGACATCCCCCAGGGGCTGCCCACCCTGCAGATCGGCGAGATGCTGACCGTCGACCCATCCATGTGGCTGCTGGTCGTCGAGTACGGCCTGATCCTGGCGATCCTCGGCTCCATCGACTCGCTGCTGACGTCGGTGATCGCCGACAACATCACGCGGACCAAGCACGACTCCAACCGAGAGCTGATCGGCCAGGGCCTCGGCAACCTCGCCGCGGCACTCATCGGTGGCCTGCCCGGCGCCGGCGCCACGAAGGGCACCGTCGTCAACATCGACGCCGGCGGCACCACCCGCCTGTCCGGAACCTTCCACGGCGTCCTGCTGCTGGTGATGCTGCTGGGTGCGGGCTCGCTCGTCTCGGTCGTCCCGCTCGCGGTCCTGGCAGGGATCCTGATCCCCATCGGCTTCGCGATCGTCGACACCAAGGGCCTCAAGCACCTCCGCGACGTGCCCCGAGCCGACGCCATCGTCCTGGTGACGGTGTTGCTGATCACCGTCTTCGGGGACCTCATCATCGCCGTCGGAACCGGCCTGGTGATGGCGTGCGTGCTGTTCATGAAGAAGCTCGCCGACCTGGGCGAGGAGCGCGCTGTGCTGGTCCCGCTGTCCGATGACGGCACCGCGCTGTCCGACACCGCCCTGCAGACCATCGGTGACCACGTGCACCTCAAGCGCGTGTACGGGCCGCTGTTCTTCGGTGTGGTCGCCCGGTTCCGTGAGCTGTCCGAGCAGCTGCCCGAGGACGCCAGGGTCCTGATCATCGACCTGACCGAGGTCCCCTCGATCGACCAGTCCGGCCTGTACGCCATCGAGGACGTCGTCCTCGACCTCGAGCAGAGCGGCGTGGAGGTGCATCTGGTCGGGCTCGGTGACCAGCCCCTCGACATGCTGAAGGACACCGAACTCGTGGGTGCCCTCATCGCACCCGACGAAGTCCACCCGACCCTGAACGACGCCGTGGCAGCAATCGGTGCGGCCACCGACACCAACGAAGGAGCACTGTCATCATGACAACAATGACCGACGTCACACTCCCCCTGCCTGGCCAGGTACCGTCCGCCGAACAGCAAGCTGCCGCCACGCCCGAAGGGGTGCTGGAGTGGTTGCGGGCCGGAAACGAGCGTGTCCTCTCAAGCCAGACCGCGACCCGTGACCTCCTGGCGGACGCGGGCATCGGTGCCGGTGGGCAGTATCCGCTCGCAGCCGTGCTCGGCTGCGTCGACAGCCGCGTTCCGGTCGAGCAGGTGTTCGACCTCGGAATCGGAGACATCTTCGTCGCTCGGACAGCTGGCAACGTTGCCGGGCCCGACGTGCTCGGGTCCTTCGAGTTCGCCACGGCCGTGGCCGGTTCGAAAGCCATCCTGGTGCTGGGGCACTCCGCCTGCGGGGCCGTGAAGGGCGCCTGCGACGGTGTTGAGCTCGGACACCTGACGGGCCTGCTGGCCAAGATCACACCAGCCGTGGAGGCTGTGACCGGCGAGACCGCTCCGGGTTCGGACGACGACTCGGTCGTCGCTCAGGTGGTGGAGCAGAACGTGCGCAACGTCATCGCCGGCCTGACTGCGGACAGCGAGGTGCTGGCCGACCGGGTCGAATCAGGCGAACTGCTGATCGCTGGCGCCGTGGTCGACCTGGCCACCGTGCAGGTGGACTGGTTGGAGGACGCCGCCTAGCCCAACTCCCCGGGACAGTCGAGCGCGGCTGTGGTGATCGTGCACACGTCCTGGCCGGCCAGGACGATGACGACACCGAGGTGGGATGCGCACGCACACTGGCGCGCGCATCCCACCATCGCTCTCGAAGGAACCACCACCCATGTTGATCGCTCTGACCCTGCTGGCCGCTGCCGTCGTCGGGTTCGGCCTGGAGTGGCTGAACGTTCCCGGCGGACTGATCATCGGCGGCATGGTCGGAGCCGCTGTCGTGACACTCGCGGGCGGGGTTGAGGACCTCTCCCTGCCACGGCCGCTCGTGACCGGCGCCTACGTGGTGCTCGGAGCCCAGATCGGTACATCCATCACGCGGGAGTTCATCGGCGACCTGGGCCGGGTCGCCATCGGGGCGGTGCTGTCCGCCGCCATGTTCATCGCCTTGGGCCTGGCGGTCGCCTGGCTCCTCGGCGTCCTCGGCATCGCTCCCGAGGGATCGATCCTGGCCACCTCCCCCGGCGCACTGACGGTGATGTCCGCGGCAGCGGAGCAACAGGGAACTGGCCCCCAGGTCGCCGTCTTCCACCTCGTGCGGCTCGTGCTGGTGATCCTCTCGTTGCCGCTCCTGATCCGGCTCTCCACCCAGGCGGGCTGAGCCGGCCGCCTGACAGGTCCCGTCAGGCGGCGGCGTCACCAACCAGGTTGACGCCCGCGCAAGCGGTAGGAGAGAACGGCCGGCCCCAGACTCGAGGGAGGCTCGGGGCCGAGCACGGCGTAGTTGGTCAGCAGCAGACGACTGCCGCGCCGCCGGGTCGGGTCCAGGGCCACGGATGCCGGATTCCACAGACCATCGTCCGCGTCGAGCAGCGTGACGACTGCTCCGGTGCGGCCCTCGATTCGGACCAGCCGGTTCTGCAGCACCAGAGTCGCGTAGACCGTGCCGGTCCGGTCGACGGCGATGCCGTCGAGGCCGTACAGGTCATCGCCGCCCTTGCAGTCCTCGTCCCCTGCCACGATGATGGGAGTGCCGGCCGCACCATCGGGGCGGATCGGGACGCGCAGCAGAAGCCCCCGCTCGCTGTTCGCGACGTACACCTGGCCACGACGCACGGCGATGCCGTTGGCCCCGACCTGCCCCGCCTCGCAGCCGGCCAGCAGCGGATGGGAGAGCCACGGTCCGGCCCTGCCGGTGGTGTCCCTGCCGACCCGTTCCCGCCACGGGATCCGCCAGATCTGCCCCAGGAGCGAATCGCTGACGAAGAGTGCGCCGCGATGCCCCAGCGCCAGGCCGTTGGGGACGGCCATGCCCTCCGTCCCGGCGATGCGGGTGGCGGACCCCTCTCGGCCCACGCGATAGACGCCGGCATCAGGTCCGCCCGGGTCGGGCACGGCGACGTAGACGCGCCGCCGGGCATCGACGACCACACCTGCGGGGGCCGGGCCATCCGGGAACTCGACGAGTGTCTCGTACCCACCGTCCCGACCCAGCCGCACGACAGCGCCATACCCGCCGCCGGTGAAGAACGGTGGGCCCAGCGTGGCATAGATGTCTCCTCGGCGGTCGACCGCGACACCCTCCGGCAGATCGGTCGCGACGCCGGTGGGTCGTGGGTCGGCGAAGGCCACGACGGTTTGAAGGCGCCCGGGTGGTTCGCTCGGTCCGCCCGCCCCACCCCACGCCGTTGACAGGAGTGCTGCGATGAGGACGCCCCCAAGGCCGCGATGCCATCGTCGGGCTCGACGGACGGGGCGGCCCGCGGTTCCAGGGTCGGGGTTCCCGATCTGCATGACGTTCTCCTTTGTGCTGGTGCCCGTTGCTCGTGCTCGTACGGACACGCTGGCGCAGGAGGTGGCAGGTTGGAATACGACGAAAAGCGAACGCCGAGACGGATCACCCCGAGGCCGGGGTCAGCGTGCGGGAAGGGTTGCCGCCACTCGGGCAATCGCCTGGACCCGGCTGTGAACGCCGAGGCGCCGATACACGTGCTCCAGGTGCTTGCGAACCGTGCTCTCCGTGACCCCGAGGTGGCGTGCGACCTGTCGGTTGGTGGCGCCCGCCGCAACGGCGTGCAGCAGCTCCAACTGCCGAGGTGTCAGCAGAGCTGCGCCGTCCCGGTCGGACTGGATCCGGTCGCGGATCCCGGTCAGGTGTGGTCGCAGCAGACGAAGGAGCAGCTTGTCGCGATCTGTGAAGCCAGGCTCCCCGCGCTCCCGGCCGATCTGCAGGCGACGCTCCACCCCGCCACGCGGCGGAAGGCGCACCATCATGCGGTGATACGTCCCCTGCCGTCGGTACAGCTCTGACATCTGCAGGGCCGAGAACGCGCGGTCGGAGTAGAAGTCCTGCCACGCACAGACCTGGCCGGCTTCATCCAGCGCGGCCAGGCCAGACACGGCAACGCACTCCTCGTAGCCGCCCCAGAACAGCTGCGCCATGCCATCATCCCAGCCAGGGTCGTCGGTGAAGGTCACCCGGTGACAGGTCAGGACCTCCCGCTTTCGTTCATCCCAGGCCGCGAAGCTCACGCCCGAGCACGGAATGAGTGTTCCCAGCCGACGGAGGACCTCCTCCGGCATCTCAAGCACATCTGACGAGACCGCCTCTGGAGAGACGACGTCCATGACGCGACGAAGATCGCGCTCGCTCAGGCCCATGCTGGTCACCTCCAGATGCCCTGGGACGCTACGCCCCTCGCACGTGGTCGTAAAGGGCGTCTGCCCGCTGGCGCGCGTTCACACAGGCCCAGCCGAGGTGGCAGCACCTCCATGGGCCTGCCCCGCTGACACCCGCCCTCGTCAGGCGGCGGCGCAGCGATGGGCTGCCTCACGCAGACGGACCTGTCGCGGGTCCTCGGTCGGGTAGTAGTCCAGCCGGTTCATGGCGTAGCCGAAGCCGAGTCCGGTCTCCGGGTCGGCGAACCCGAGGGACCCGCCGGCGCCTGGCGTACCGAAGGCCTGGTCGGATCCGAAGTCGAACGACGGCCACGGCTTGCAGAACCCCAGCGAGAACCGCGTCGACTCTCGCTGGACCACGTCGTACAACCCCTCGGTCGGATCAGGCGCAGCTCGTCGCAAGGACGCCAATGTGCGGTCGTCGAGATCGAGCACGCTCCCGCCGCACGCGAACTCGCCATAGGCCTTGGCGATGGCGCGAACCTCGCCGGTGCCGTTGGCTGCAGGCAGCTCGATACGGCGCATGGCCTCGTCGTTGTAGCGCGCGGGTTTGCCCAGCACCTTCGGGTTTGCGTACGTCCGCGCGGTGATCGATCGTGGATTGAGGAAGCCAGCGACGAATGCTCGAGGCAGCTTCGCCAGGTTGAACAGCATCCGCAGTCGGTACCAGTCGGCCTGGATCTGGGCGATCCGTCGGCGGTCGACCTGTGCGGGGACCCCGATGTAGAACTCCACGTCCAGTGGCAGCGCCACTTCGTCGTTGAAGTACTGCCCGAGCGTTCGGGACTTGGGGTCCACACGTCGGATGAGCTCGGACTCGTAGAAGCCGAGGCTCAGCCCGTGGTAGCCATGTCTCACGCCGGGTTCCCATGCCGGCTCCTGCGCCGCGATCGCAGCGGCGACAGCCTCCGGGTCGGCCAGTGCGTCGAGGTCCAATGGCTCGTCGATGGCGGGTAGTCCTGCCTGGTGCGACAGCAGTTGGCGGATCGTGATGTGATCCTTGCCGGCCTGACCGAACTCCGGCCAGTGCTCCACAACCAGGTCGTCGTACTCGAACAGCCCCCGGGAGTGAGCCAGGGCGACCGCAAGGGACGACATGCCCTTCGTCGTGGAGAACACGGTCACCAACGTGTCCTCCTCCCATGGCAATCCCCGCTTCGGGTCGCGCAGGCCACCCCACACATCCACGACCTTCCGGTCGCCCACGTACACCGCGCAGGCCGCGCCGACCTCCTCCCCCGACTCGAAGTTGGCGCGAAACGCGTCGGCGACCGCTCCCCAGCCGTCGTCGACGTCACCCTGCACGTGCACGCTCACGCCGGTCCCAGCAGGTGCCCGCATCCCTGGTGGTGCGATCGAGCAACTCCCTGCCGTGCGTTCATCGCCTGAAGGTACAGGGCCAGAGCTCGCGGGGTCCACGGGGTGACGAGGCAGCCGTTGGCCACAGTCGCTCCAACCAGAGCACTCTGTTCGACCGCCGGTCCACCGAGCGGTGTCTCGCCGACGTGCTGGACGTACACCGCCAGCATCATGTTCCGAGCCGGATGATGTGACGTGCTCATGGTCACTCGTCCATCCCCGCCGGCGGGCGGCTGCCAAGCACCGCGATCCCGACGATGCCGATGGCGAAGCCGATGCTTTCAGTCATGGTTCTTGGGAGGAGGAGCAGCGCTCCGAGGGGGGAGCTGCCGATGCCGAGGACGGTCTGGTCACGCCGCGACAGCTTCATGGCGCGACCCTTCTTTACTCGGTGCGACATGGCGAGTCGCACGGCGTGCGGCTCGCCCTGCCATCCGTGGCCATGCGCCGCGGTCGAGGCATGGCGCGTGAACCTGCACCAGCACCGGGCCAGGGCCTGGGATCGGTACCGGCTGGGGTGCGATGTCGATGCCGGCGGGCGGGCCGTACTGGTGCCGGACAGGAGCCAACGAATCTTCGGAGCGCGTTGGCACCACGTCGCGGGAGCCTGCCTCCGTCACTCCCATCGGAAGAAGCGGGCGGCGAGCCCGCCGGCCGTGGCAGCCGTGACCGCGAGCACGAGCAGGCTGGTACTGGTTGGTGCGGTCCCGGCCCATGCGTCACTGAGTGCGTTGACTGCAGCACCCGGCGGGGTCCAGCTGCTGATGGCCTGCAGGCTGGCCGGCATGATCTCCAGTGGCAGGTAGATGCCCGCGAAGAACAGCATCGGGAAGTACAACAGCATCCCGGCCCCGGCCCCGGCCTGCGCATTGGGGACCAGCGCCCCGACCAGCGCGCCGATTGCGAGCAGCGCCCAGGTCGACAGCACGAAGGACAGGACGAACCAGCCCGGGCTCTGCGGGAGCGGAACGTCGAAGGCCAGCACCGCCACGAGGACCGCGCCAACCGTGGCGACCGTCACGGCGGCTGCTTGCACCGCGATGTGTGCGGTGACCAGCAACCCGGGGTGGGCGGGGGTCGCGGACAGCCGGCGGAGGATGCCGCGTTCACGGTCCAGGCCGAGCGCCTGGGGGAGCATCGCGATACCGAGGGTGAGCAGCGCCATCACCGCGGCCGCTGGGGCGTAGATCTCGACCAGGCTCTGGTTGCCGAGTTCGGCGTTGACCTCGGTGGCCCCGGGGAACACGTTGCCGATCACGAGCAGCAAGACGGCGGGGAAGACGAGCCCGAAGACCACCACCACGGGTTCACGGAGGAAGACCTTGGTCTGCGTACGGGTCAGGGTTGTCAGGGCGCTCATCGGGCCACCTCCGGGGTGTTGTCATCGGCTGCGTGCAACGTGCGGCCGGCGAGGGCCACGAACGCGTCGTCGAGGGTGGGCTGGTCGACCTGCAACCGGCCGGGGACGATGTCGTGTGCCGCGAGCAGCGACACGACCGAGAACAGCATCCGCTCGTCGCCGGTGACGATGAACTCGTCATGGTCGCGTGCGACGCCGGAGACCTCCGGCAGACGGCGGATCCAGTCCTCGTCCAGCGACGCTGTGGTCGAGAACCGCAGCTGCTGCTCGAGGCCGGCGCCCGCGACCAGCCCCTCGGGGGTGTCAAGCGCGACGACGCGGCCACGGTCGATGAGGGCAAGACGGTCCGCCAGTCGCTCGGCCTCCTCCATGACGTGCGTCACGAGCACGACGGTGACGCCGGTGTCGCGCAACTCCTCGACCAAGGTCCAGGTGTCCCGGCGGGACTGCGGGTCGAGGCCGGTGGTCAGCTCGTCGAGGATGACGGCGCGTGGCCGTCCGACGAGCGCGACAGCGATTGACACGCGCTGCTGCTGGCCGCCGGAGAGCTTGGCGTAGCGGGTCCCCGCGGAGGGGCCGAGGCCCAACCGCTCCAGCAGCTCGTCGGTGGACAGCGGATCCGGGTACAGGCCGCGGTAGGTGTCGACGATCTCCCGGACGGTCAGCTTGTCCTGGAAGCTGCTCTCCTGGAGCTGCACGCCGAGCAGCTGCCGGACCGTGGCCCGATCGGCGAGTGGGTCGTGCCCGAACACGCGGACGACGCCGGTGTCGGGTGTGCGCAGCCCGGCGATCGACTCGACCGTGGTCGTCTTGCCGGCGCCGTTGGGTCCGAGGATGGCGAAGATCTCGCCCTGCTCGACCGAGAACGACACGCCGTCGACGACAGTCCGCCCCGCGTAGACCTTGGTCAATCCCTCGACGACGACTGCCCTACTCGTTGTTGGTCGGTGAGCGATCGCG
This sequence comes from Euzebya tangerina, assembly GCF_003074135.1. Classification (NCBI taxonomy): domain Bacteria; kingdom Bacillati; phylum Actinomycetota; class Nitriliruptoria; order Euzebyales; family Euzebyaceae; genus Euzebya; species Euzebya tangerina. The sequence goes on from NZ_PPDK01000001.1 coordinate 3,357,778, forward strand.
TCGCCGTGTTCCACGGCGGTCATCGGGCCACCGTGCGCGGCGTCGGGTGGACCAGCAGCTCTCGTCCGACCGCGGCGAACCAGACGATGCAGCCGAGGCCGAAGACCATCCCGACCTCGGTGAGAGCGGGGACGACGGTCACGATGCCGGCGACCGCTGTGACGGCGCCGAGGAGGTTCAGCCAGGCGGGCATTGTGCGGCCGCGCTGCGCCGCGACGCTGACGAGCAGGATCCAGAGGCCGCCGACGAGCTCGTTGCCGCCCCCGAGTGCGTTGCCGACGGTGTCGATCGCGGTCCAGAGCGCCTGCGCCTGCTCCGCGTCGCCGGCCAGATCCGCGATTGCCCCCAGGCCGATGGTGAGGATCATCCCCGTGGCGAACATCAGCCCGATCCAGACGTGGCCGAATACGCTCGCGTGGGCGGCGAGCTCCGGCTGGGACCCTCGGACGCGCTGCTGCAGCGCGCGGACGAGCGGCACGATCGCGATGCCGAAGACGAGGTAGATGACGGCGTACCAGACGAACAGGATCGACTCGTTGGCGACGAGGAACCGGACTGCGCTCGCCGGGGTTAGGTCGGCGGCGGTGTAGTCGGCAAGGCTGGTGACGGCGAGCGCGATTCCGAACACGAAGGAGGCGGTGGCCAGCAGCGCCCCGACGGCGCCTGCGCGAGCGGACGCGGTGGCGTCTCTCGGCTGGTCGCCCTGCCGGTGTGCACGAGCGGGTGTGGGGTGGGTGGGGGTCATGGCGTGTCCTTGCTGTTGGGATCTGTCTGGGCAGTTGCGTCGTCGTCGACGCGGTTGACGTGGTCGAGTTCGAGTGCAAACGACGTCAGGTGCTGGAGGACGCCGTGGAGCTGTGACGGATCCACGATGTTCCCGGTCAGTCGCGTGCGGCCGTCCGCGTGGGTGACCACGAAGTCGTCGAGGAGGGGGCGCAGGAGCCGGTGGCTCACGTGCCCGCGGATGACGATCTCGTAGTGACGCGGAGTGGCGTGCTCGACCATGTCCATACCGTCCGCCATCGAGGCGCGCGGCGCCTCGCACGACCGCTCATCTCACCCGGGTGAGCCGTGCTTGACAGCCCCGATAGCGCCGTCGAGAGTTCTCGCCATGGATAGAGGGTCCACGATCCCGTCGCTGGCGGCGACGAAGCTCAGCGCCCCGACCCCTCCTGTCCGGCTTGTCCAACGGGGTCGTCTCCACGCCGTGCTCGATGCCGCGGTGGCCGCGCGCGGACGTCGGACAGTGCTTGTGAGTGCCCCGGCCGGCGCCGGCAAGTCCACGCTGCTCTCCGACTGGCTCTCTCGTCGCGAGGAACGTGGAGCCTGGCTCCAGCTGGACCGGTTCGACCGCGACCCGGCGCGCTTCTGGGCCGCGGTGGTCGCGTCGCTCGACCGCGTCGTGGAGGGTCTGGACGATGCGGTGGGGGCGGCGACGAGCCAGGCCGCGCTCGACCCCTCCCCGGTCGTCGCCCGGATCGTGAACGCGATCGCGATCGACGCCCGTCCGCTCGTCCTCGTGCTCGACGACCTCCATCTGGTCGAGGAGCCGGCGGTCCTCGACGGCCTGGAGCACCTCCTGGCGATGGCGCCCCCGCAGCTGGTGGTCGTCCTGGCGACGCGGGTCGACCCCGCGCTGCCGCTCGGGCGGCTGCGCGTGCGCGGCGAGCTCGCCGAGGTGCGTGCAGCGGACCTCCGCTTCAACGCCGACGAGGCGAGGGCGCTCGTGGAGGTGGACGGCGACGCGCTCGACGTGGACGATCTCGCGACGCTCTGCGAGCGGACCGAGGGATGGGCCGCCGGCCTGGTACTGGCTTCGCTCTCTCTTGCGTCAGCGCAGGACCGCTCAGGCGTGGTGGCAGCGTTTAGGGGCGACGACCGCCTCGTCGTGGACTATCTCTCCGAGGAGTTTCTCTCCCAGCAGGAGTCCGGCGACCGCGATCGACTACTACGGACGTCAGTGCTCGAACGCTTCTCGGCTCCCCTGGTCGACGCGGTCTGCGGCACCGATGACGGGTGGGCATGGCTGCGCCGGATGGCAGCCACCAATCAGATGGTCATCAGCCTCGACCGCACGGCCACATGGTTCCGGTACCACCACCTGCTCAGCGACCTGCTCTTGCTCGAGGCGCGGGCCGAGCTGGGCGACGAGCTCGAGGCGCTGCATCGCGCCGCGGCAACGTGGCACGAATCGTACGGCGACCCGCACGACGCCGTGGAGCACCGCCTCGCGGCTGGCGACCTCGACATCGCCATCGATTTGCTCTGGGACCACGCCGCGGACCTCATGAACCGGGGACAGATCCGCACCGTGGTCGGTCAGCTCGAACGACTCGGCCCGCTCCGTCGCCGACACCCGCGCTCGCTGCTCATGGACGGCTGGATCGCACTGCTGGCCGGCCGGGCCGCCGACGCATGGCGCTGCCTGGACGCTGCCCGGGAGGAGGATCTCGACGAGGAGGAGGCCGGGCACGTCGTGGCGCTGACGATCATGCGCGGCCTGGCGGAGGGCGACGTCGCCGCAGCCCTGTCCGCCGCGGCCGCGTCGGGTCCGCCTGTTGATTCGACCCAGGCGATGGCGCTCGGCGGCGTGCTGGTTCACGCGGGGAAGCACGACGAGGCACGAGGGCGGCTGGCCGAGGCCGCCGCCGCTGCGCTCGAGGAGCGCCACCTGTTCGTTCAGGCTGCCACCCCGATCTACCAGGCCATCTCGGACCTCGAGCAAGGGCGCGACGCGTCCGCCCTGCAGCACGCCCGCCAGTCGGTGGCCGTCGCGGAGCGAAACGCGCTCGAGCGCACGCCCCAGCTCGCGCTGGCCCACAGCATCATCGCAAGGACTGCCGACGACCCGGCCGAGTGCGCGGCGGCAGCCCGGCACGGCGCTGCGCTCGCCCGTGGGGCGCCAGGGCGGATCACGCTCGCCTACGCGCTGACGTCCGCCGCTGACGTCCTGTGCGACCTCGACGCCCCCGACGGTCCCGACATCCTGGCGGAGGCGCGGCGTGTCGTCGACCGCTGCGTGGACCCGGGGATCACTGCCCCCTATCTCGGGCGCGTCGAAGCCCGTCTCGGGGACGTGGTCGTTCCGTCCGCAGCGCAAGCCATGGTCGAGCCCCCGACGGAGCGGGAGATCGCGGTCTTGCGGCACCTCCCCACGCGGCTCTCACAACGAGAGATCGCCGGCCAGCTGTTCGTGTCGCTCAACACGGTCAAAACACATACGCGGTCGCTCTACCGCAAGCTCGGCGTCGGCACTCGCAAGGAAGCCGTGCAGGCGGCAAGAGACGTCGGTCTCCTGTGACCCCTGGTACCGACTCCTCCTGTCAGCATGCACTCGGACCACAGCGCTACCGCGGGGGCCCCGAGCCAGGCGCCGCACCGGCTCCTAGCGACGCGGGTCTCGCACGAGCTGCTTTGAGCGGTCACACTGCTCGGCTTGCTCTCGGCACGCACGCAGGATCCACGTCTCACGATGCTCACCCTAAATGCGTCTGACCTGCTGTTTCTCTGGTAGTCCCGACGGGATTCGAACCCGCGCCGCCGGCTTGAAAGGCCGGTATCCTAGGCCAGCTAGATGACGGGACCAGGGTGCAGTCGGCAGCTCGGGGCCGCGGACTGACGGCCGACAGTGTAGCGCCCAGCACTCGATCGGTCGCACGACGTCACCTGGCAGACTGGGCTACCCGATGACTGACCTGCCGTTCGCCCACGAGCCCGCCCCGCCGGTGGATGAGCCACCCCTGGCCGACCCGATCGACTCGCTGGACGAGGCCGGTCAGGAGCGCTACCGGAAGATGCAGGAGCTCTCCCATCTCCTGGACAACCAGTTCCGCATCCCCGGCACGGACATCACCTTCGGGGTGGACGCCATCGTCGGGTTCATCCCCTGGTTCGGTGGCGCAACAGGACTCGCGATGGCCGCCGTGGTGATCGGCCACGGCATCATGATCGGTGCCCGCGGCGCCACCGTCGTCCGCATGGTCGTCAACGCGCTGTTCGACGCCGCGCTCAACGCCGTCCCCGTCCTTGGCTACGTCTCTGACCTGTTCTTCAAGGCCAACGAGCGCAATGTCAGGCTGCTGACCACCCACGCCATCGACCCCGACCGCACCCGGGCCGAGAGCCGCCGGATGCTCGTCATCACGGCCCTGTGCGTCCTCGGCGCGGGCATCCTGGCGCTGGCCGCCGCCCTCGGCGTGATCGTCTGGCTCATCAGCCTGATCGGGTGACGATCAGGCCCAGAGGCAGCGCGTTGCCGAGCGTGGGGTCCCCCGTCTACACTTGCGCACCCGCGCGGGAGCGCGTCTGCTTGCATGCTCCCCGGGAACCAGCTTCCAACTGTCCCCACCAATTCGAGGAGCCCTGCTGTGAGCAAGGTGTGTCAGGTCACGGGCAAGCGCCCGGTGTCCGGTAACAACGTGTCGTTCTCCAACCGCAAGACCAAGCGTCGGTTCGAGCCGAACCTGCAGACCAAGCGCTACTTCGTGCCGTCGGAGAACCGCTGGGTCACGCTCACGGTGTCGACCAAGGGCATGAAGACGATCAACAAGCGCGGGATCGAGTCCGTTCTCGCCGAGATGAAGCGCCGAGGAGTGAAGGTCTGATGGCTGCCGGAGACAACCGGATCAAGGTCAAGCTGCGTTCCACCGAAGGAACGGGCTACACCTACATGACCACGAAGAACAAGCAGACGCAGCGTGAGCGCATCACCATGAAGAAGTACGACCCGGTGGTCCGGCGTCACGTCGAGTTCAAGGAAGAGAAGTAAGCCATGCGCCAGGGCATCCACCCCGAGTACCGGCCTGTGGTCTTCCAGGACCCCAGTGCAGAGTTCTCGTTCATCACCCGCTCCACGATCGAGACCTCCGAGACGATCGAGTGGACCGACGGCAACACCTACCCCCTGAAGCGGGTCGAGATCTCTGCCGCCAGCCACCCCTACTTCACCGGCAAGATGAAGATGGTCGACACCGCGGGTCGTGTGGACCGGTACAACCGCCGCTACGCGAAGAAGAAGTAGCCCCGCTCGCGCACCGCGAGGATCAGGCCGACCAGGCTCGTCAGCAGCACCAGGCGCGCTGGCCACGGGCCCAGTCGGGTCGCGATCGTGACCTCGCGGATCAGCGGCACATCCCGCTGGATGGCTGCCGGTTCGAACAAGCCGGTCTCCTGCAGGATCTCACCCTCCGGTGAGATGAAGCCGGAGATGCCGGAGATGCCGGCATGCACCACCCAGCGGCCGGTCTCGACCGCACGCACCTGGCTGAAGGCGACGTGCTGCGCTGACATCGGTGTGACGCCGAACGACGAGTTGTTCGTGGAGACGACGAGAACGTCAGCACCCGCGTCCACCTGATCCCGGGCGAGTGCCGGGAAGGTGTTCTCGAAGCAGATGACCGGTCCGATGGTGGCGCCGGCCAGCTCGATGGTCTGCGGCCCCTCCCCCTGCAGGACGTCATTCGGGATCTGTTCGAGTGGTGGGATCCAGTCGAGGTATGAGCGCCCCGGGATGTACTCGGCGAAGGGGACAGGACGCCGCTTGTTGTAGGAGTCGCCGATCTCGACTTCGGCGCCCACAGCGCCGTCGTCCGAGGCGGCGGCCCGGAAGACGGTCATGCGATTCCACAAGGTCCCATCCCGCGGTCCCCGGGCCGTCTCACCACCCAGGATCGGGGTTGGCGCCACGCGATCCAGAGCGTCACGGAGCAACCCGGCCACCGTCTCCCCCCGCTCGGTACGGACGTCGCTGTCCAACGAGTTCTCGGGCCAGATGACCACATCGAGGTCCTCATCCTCGAGTTCACGCGTCCGCTCCTCCATCAGCTCGGTCACCCGGATGATCCGATCCGTGTCGATGCGATTCACGCCTGCCGCGGACGTCGCCCGCGTATCACCACCCTGCACGACGCCGATGGCCAACGTCTCGTCCGTTGGACCGGGCGGCTCAGCAGCGACGAGCACACTGATGGCCAGCACCGCCAGGATGGTCAAGAGGGGTGTCCTGATCGCCCCGAAGACCGCGTCGGCGGGAACATCGGTCTCACGGGCACCCTCCCAGCTGCGCAGCGCGCCTCGTATGGCTGCTTCGACCGCCACGGCCACGGCTGCGAGCAGGAGCGACACGCCGACGGTTCCGACGGTCCTCGCCGCACCCAGCGCCAACCCGCCGTCCGCTTGGGTGTAGGCCACCACCCCCCAGGAGAACCCACCGAGGGGCCAGGACCCGCGTACGACTTCGAGGGCGACCCACGAGGCGGCCGTCCAGACCCCTCGCCCAGGCATCTCGCCGAACAGGGCCACCAGGGCGACGAACGCTGCGGTGTAGAGCGCCTGGACGACCGACAGCAGACCGAACGCCAGGAAGCCGAACGGGATGAGCCAGTACAGCAGCAGGCCGTAGGTGATGACCCCGGCGAGCAGGCCGTACGGGAGGGCTCGCCGAACAGGGCCCGCGGAGAGGTTCCGGCCCAAGGCAACCAGCGGGGCGATGGCCACGAACCCTGCCCACCCGAAGCCGATCGGGGGGTGACCGACGACCAGGAGAAGACCACCGAGGAGCGCCAACCCGACGCTCGTGATCACTCGGTTCGACCCCTCACCGGAGTGGGTCGCAGCACGTCACACGCAGTCGAAGCACAACATGGCGTCGGCATCCGCCAGCTGTGACGGCTTCTTCACCAGGAAGCACGACCGACAGGTGAACTCGTCATCGTCGATCAGCTCCGGCTTGCGGCGCGGCTTGGACGGCCCGACCGGCCCGTCATCGGTGTCGAGCGGCTGGACCTCCTCGTCCTCCTCGAGCAGCTCGTCCAGTTCGTCGTCGCCGTCGCCATCGTCGTCGTCGTCCGACTCGTCTTCTTCATCCTCGTCGGAGTCGTCGTCCAGAGCCTCGTCGTCCTCGTCATTCAGGTCGACGTCGTCGTCGTCGAGGTAGTCCGCGTCGTCGTCATCGTCGACCCCGAGCTCCTCCTCCTCCAGGGCCTCGAGCGACTCGTCAGCGTCGAGGTCGTCGTCGAGGTCGTCATCCTCGAGATCGTCGAGGTCGTCCGCAGCGGCGCTGGACTGCAGGTCCTGCTCTGACAAAGGGAATCCTCCGTGGTCGTGGTCAACCGGCGCGGGCGCATGTGTACTCGCTGGGCGGTGCCGACGCAATAACCACCCCCGAAAGCGCGGGCTCAGGGTGCGGTCTGCACCCTGAGCCCGATGTTTCGAAGCTTCGCTCGGGCAGTTGGTACCGATAGGCACATCAGCAGAGCTGATCACACCCACGTTCTCTACTACGCCCGGTCCAGCTCCGAAGTGACGATGCTGATTCGTACACAAACATCACACTCAGTAGTGAGGCATCGCTGCCGAGCCCGGTTGCCCGGTCACGCCGCGAGCCACCCCTACTGCTGGACCAGGCACGCCGTCGCGGCTGGTCCGAATCGGTGATGTGAGTCGACACGCTACGGTCCGTTCACCTGTCCGTCAACTGGCCAATAGCGCCCGGCCGGTCAGCTGACCAGGTCTTTTGCACGAGGCTAGCCCGCTGACCTGCACAAACGAGTGGCAGAAAAAAGTGCGGGCCTACGGGTGTCCGTCGTCTGGCCCTGACCCCGCTGGTGTCGTCGGCCCGACGTGGAAGGGCGAGCGCGTCAGCTCGGAAGCGGACGACCACTCCTTACGGTCAGTGCCGTGCGACCCCGATGAGTCATCAGCTGGGGAGTAGGACGCCACCAGCTCGACCAGGTCGGACTCCGCCTCCTCAGCAGCGGCCCGCAACTCGAAGTCGGAGAAGGCGGCGCCGAGTCGGCGGCCGTCGGCCACATCCCGTGCCGCAGCCGCCATCTCCACGCCCCAACGTGCGGCCAAGGCGGTGCTGACCGTTGCCACCCCGTGGGTCAACCACCCCTGGTCCTCCAGCGTGCTGACCACCGCTCGAGCCGCCTCGTCGTCCAGCCCGAGTAGCCGCCCGACGGCGACCTCGTCGTCGCGACTGATCAGGCTCACGCGGCGGTGTCCAGCAGCGCCGCGCCGTGCACCACGGTGCCGGCGACCATCGTCAACACGCACTTGCCCGGCCCTTCGCCCTGGGCCTCGAATGCCGCCAGATCGGCTCGATTGCCGGGTCGCAGCGCCCCCACGCTCCCCTGCCGCGCTGCCGCTCGCCCACCGATGGTCGCAGCCTGCAGCGCCTGGTCCCAGGTCATCCTGCTGTCCGGTTCGTGGTGGGCTCCGGCCGCGCGAACCCAGGCCCAGGGATCGAACGCGCCGATGTCGTCCGCCCCGAACGCCATCTGCACGCCGGCCCGTGAGAGCAAGCCCAGCGGGTTGGCCGCGCGGGCTCGGCCCGCACCCAGGCGCCGTTCGTACGAACCGCCCGACCGCCCCAGGCCCAGGTCGCTGACGGGTTGTGCCGTCACGACGATCCCGAGCTCGGCCAGCACCGCCACGTCACCCTCGTCGACCAGCGCCGCGTACTCGAGTCGGTGCCGACTGTTCCGCAGCTGCTCCGGCCCGGCATCCTCCGCGGCCGCCATAAAGACCCGGATGGCCTGATGGACCGCCCGGTCCCCGATGGCGTGCAGCCCGACCTGCATGCCACGACGCGTGGCGTTCTGGACGAACTCGATCAGCTCAGCGGTGTCGCGGTACAGCTGTCCTGATCCTGGTCGGTCCGCGTACGGGGACTCCAAGGCGGCGCTGTGCGCCCCGATCGTCCCGTCGAGCAGCAGCGATCCGCCGGCCTGGCGAAGTCCCCGAGCTGCTGCGAAGTCGAGGTCGGTGTCGCCCCAGTAGGGCACCACCTCGATGGCCCATTGACCGTCGAGCCACGCGTCGAAGTCGTCGGCGCCCATGCGGTGGGGGCCGCCCATCTCGTGGGCCGACGCAACACCGGCGGCCGCCAGTTCTCGGGCAGCCGCCCGTCTGGCACGGTGGAGCGTGGCCTCTGGCAGGAGCGCACCGAACCAGCGCCGCGCCACGTGTGCGGCCTCCTGACGGAGCAGGCCGGTCGGCTGCCCGGTGGCGTCCCGCTCCACGCCGCGAGAGCGGGCCAGCGGCAGCGCTCTGAGCGACTCGGCGTCGACCAGGACGCAGTGCCCGTCGGAGCGGGTCAGGATCACCGGGCGGCCTTGGCCAGCCGCCTTCAACTCCTCCGCAGATGGCAGGCGCTGGTCCGGCCAGGCGGTCTCGTCCCACCCCGCACCCCAGATGACGGGATCGGTGGTCACGTCGATGCTGACCCGGATCGCGGCAAGGCAGTCCTCGAGTGAGGTGGCGACCCCGACGTCGAGGGAGTCCAGGATGAGACCCAGCCCGGTGAGGTGGGTGTGCGCGTTCACGAAGGCGGGCTGCAGCGTGACTCCGGGCAGCTCGACCCGCCACCTCGCCTCGTCGGCAACCTCGTTCGGATCGTCCCCGAGCCACGTGAGGCGGCGACGCTGGACCAAGACGGCGCGTGCCGCCGGACGGGCCGGGTCCATGGTGATGATGCGGTCGGCCACGATGAGGAGTGGATCGTCGCCCACGGGTACGCCGTCGAACGGGGACTGCATCACCACAGATCCTACGACGTTTCCTCCGATCGATGTCGGAGGTGTGTTCAGATCGGCGCTGAACCCACAGGACGCGGCGAACTCAGAGGACGTCGCGGAGGTAGGCCGTGGACAACGCGTCGGCGTACTCGTTCCACCGGTTGCCCGAGTGGGCCTTGATCCACTCCAGGGTGACCTCGGGTCGCGCCTCGACGATCTCGAACAGCGGTCGGACCAGATCGAGGTTCTGGATCGCTCCTCCCTTGCGACGCCAGCCCCGCTTGCGCCAGCCGTAGGCCCAGTTGGTGAGCGTGTCGACCGCCAACTTCGAGTCGGTGTAGACGACGGTCGAGGTCCCGTCCGGGATCAGGTCGTAGGCGGCTCGGATCGCAGTCAGTTCCATCCGATTGTTGGTCGTGTCGGGATCGTGCCCGTAGGCCTGCTGGATGACCTCATCGTCGCGGACGTAGACCGCGCCCCAACCACCTGGGCCCGGATTCGGGGTTGCGCTGCCGTCGGTGAACACACCGGTCGTCGGACCCCTGGTGTAGCGCCGGAGGACCTCGGCCACGGTCAGGTTCTCGGGTTGGATCACGTCGCCCTCACTGTTCGGCGATCACCTGCAGCATCGCCGCGGGGAGGATCGGTGACACGAAGGCGACGGCGAAGGCGATCCCCGCGGGGATCAGGCGCCCGCGCCCAGGCACCTCGCCGGCCAACAGATCCAGGATGACGGAGAGGATCAGCCAGCCTGCCGTCACCAGGGTTCCGACCACGACCGAGCTGAGCACCCAGACCATGGCCGTCTGCCCGTCACCGCCGAAGGCCAGGTTGCCGATCACCGTCAGGACCGAGAGCACCCCCGCGCTCCACAGGCCGGCTCGGATCGCCCGGCCGGTGGTCCGGCGGTCCGCTTCCGGATCGTGACTCATGAACGGCCTGCCTCGACGCTCACCAGATCCGTGGAGGTGCAATTGAGTCGCTCGACCCCGGTGTCGGTGACGGCCACGATGTCCTCGATGCGCATCCCGAATCTCCCGGCGAGGTAGATGCCGGGTTCGACGGAGAACGTCATCCCGGGCTCCAGGATGAGGTCGTTGCCGGCGGTGATGTAGGGCTCCTCATGGACGTCGAGGCCGATCCCATGCCCCGTCCGATGGATGAAGGCCGCGCCATAGCCGGCCGCCTCGATGTGCTGCCGGGCCACCGCATCGACCGACTCGGCGGTCACACCGGGTCGGACGTGCTCGACCGCGGCACGCTGTGCCGCTTGGAGGACCTCGAAGGCCGTCAGGTACGCCTCGTCGGGCGTGCCGATCACGTAGTTCCTGGTGCAATCGCTGAACCACCCGCTCACAGGCCCGCCGATGTCGATCACGATGCCCTCCCCGGCCTGCAGCGGGCGGTCGGAGATCCCGTGGTGCGGCGAGGCGCCGTTCGGGCCCCCGGCAACGATCACGAAGTCCACGGCGTCGTGACCGGCGGCTCGCATCGCCGCGTCGATGTCCCGGCCCACCTCCCGTTCCGTACGACCCGCCACCAGCAGGTCGGGGATCTGGCGGTGGACCGCATCGATGGCCGCTGCGGCAGCCCGCAGACCGGCCACACCGGCCGCGTCCTTGACCATCCGAAGTGCGCGCGTCACGGCCGAGCCTCGCGTCCACACCGCCTCCGGCAGGTGGCCCTGCAGAGCGAGGAGGAACTGTGACCAGAGTTGGTCGCCCACCGCAATCGCCCCACTGCCCAGGTGGTGGCCGATCAGCTCCGCCGCCAGCAACGCGGAGTCGTCGGACTCGCCGAAGGTCCGCAGGGGAATGCCCGGCGCACCGGTGGCCGCTGCCGCCTCCTCCAACTCGGGCACGACCATGACCGGATCACCGGCCCGTGGGACGACCAGCAGCGTCATCCGCTCGGAGGCGTGTGCGTCGTACCCGCACGCAGCCTGCAGGTCCGAGCCGGGACCGAGCACGAGGACGTCGACGTCCGCCGCGTCCATGCTCCGGCGGAGCACCGCGACGGCTCGGTCGGTCCCGCTGCCATCAACCACCTGCGCGATCGAGCTGTTCACGCGGCTATCGTAGTGGCCACGCTGCCGCCATCACCGGGGTGAGCTCCGTGCATGAACGCCGTGCCCCACCTACACTCTCGGGTCGGTCCGCGCACCGCCGTGTGCCTGCGTTTCTCCACGCGACCACCACCTCTACTTCACCAGCCGAGACAGGGAGGCCTTCGTGGCCAAGAAGAGCAAGATCGCCCGCAACCAGCAGCGCGCCGTCATGGTCGCGCGGCAGGCCGAGAAGCGCGCCGAACTGAAGGCCATCATCAAGAACGAGGACACCCCGTTCGAGGAGAAGCTGCTGGCCCGCGATCAGCTGAACAAGATGAAGGTCAACGGCAGCCCGGTCCGGCTCCGCAAGCGTGATCGCCTCGACGGCCGCCCTCGTGGCCACGTCGGCTTCGCCGGCCTCTCCCGTGTGAACTTCCGTGAGATGGCGCACGAAGGCGAGTTGCCCGGGATCACCAAGTCCTCCTGGTAGATCCCGCAAACGACACCACCCGAAGCGCTGCCGGTCCCGCCGGCGGCGCTTGTTGTTTCTCTGCCCGTCGCCATCGCGCGGACAGACCACTAGCGTCGTCCGGGTGCCTGCGCCCTTCTACCTCCGCCACCCCGCCGTCATCGGCGACCAGGTCGTGGTCGTCGCCGACGACGACCTCTGGCTGACCGCACTGTCCGGCGGCCGCGCCCACCGGATCACCGACGGTCGGGCCGCCGCCAGCCATCCGATCCCGAGTCCGGACGGGACGACCGTGGCCTTCACCGGGCTCGACGCCCACCACCCGGAGGCGTTCGTGGCCCCATTGGAGGGTGGCCCCATGGATCGCCTGAGCTACCTCGGGGCCACGGTGACCGTCACCCGAGCGTGGGATCGGGAGGGGCGCCCGGTGGTCTCCACCAACGCCGGCCTGCCCTTCTCGCGTGATGCGCAGCTCGTGGCCCTCGGACCGCAGCCCGGCCATCGGGAGCCGTTGGGGTACGGCAGCGCCCACGAGATCGCGTTCGGGAAGAGGGCCACCCTGCTCGGCCGGCACACCACCAACCAGGGCCGCTGGAAGCGCTACCGCGGTGGCACGGCGGGGCAGCTGTGGGTGGACGCCGACGGTGACGGCGCGTTCCAGCGGCTGCTGCCTGACCTGGCGGCGGACATCGCCTCACCCATGCTGATCGGCGACCGTGCCTACTTCATCGCCGATCACACCGGCGTCGGCAACATCTGGTCCTGTGCGCTGGACGGCTCCGACCTGCAGCAGCACACCCACCACGACACCTTCTACGCTCGCTTCGCCAGCACGGACGGCCACCACATCGTCTACACCTGTGGCGGTGACCTGTACCGACTGGATCCCGCCCGTGAGGATCCCGAGCCGGTCGACGTGGAGGTCCACGCCCCCAGGACGGCACGAGCCGCCACCTATGTGCCCGCGGCCAGCTGGCTGCAGTCCTACGAGGTTCACCCCCGGGGCACGCACATCGCTGCCCGCGTGCGCGGCCAGGCGATCGTCCTGCCGCTGCACGACGGCCCGGCAACCCACATCGGCCAGCGCTCCGGGGCCAGCCACCGGCTGATCACCTGGCTGGCCGACGGCGAGACCGTCGTGCTCCTCAGCGACAGCTCTGGTGAGGAGCGACTTGAGGTGTTCACGGCCGACGGGACCATGACCGTCCTGGACCGCGAGATCGGTGTTGTGGTGGACCTCGTGGCCGCACCCACCAACTCGTCGGTGGCGCTGACCAACCAGGACGGCGAGCTGGTGGTCATCGACCTGGCCGACCCGAGTAGCCCCGGCATCACCGAGGTGGCCACCTCCATCTACGGCATCGACGGTCCATCGTGGTCAGCCGACGGCCGGTGGCTGGCCTACAGCGAGCGGACCAGCAACTGGTACACGGCACGGGTCGCGATCTGGGACAGCCAGGACCCGGAGTCCGAGCCGATCGCCGTCAGCCCGGGCGATTCGGCCAACCGCAGTCCGTCGTTCGATCCCGCAGGTCGCCACCTCTACTGGATCGCCTCCACACGCTTCTTTCCCACGGTCGACGGGGTCTACTTCGACCGCTCGTTCGCTCACCCCGACGTCATCATGGCGTGCGTGCTGCGGGAGGCGGACCATCCGCCGCTGCATCGGGAGCCACGGAGCCCGGGTGGTCGCCCACCGCGGTCATCCCGCCCGAACGGGCCCGAGGACGCCGACGCGACGGAAGAGGTCCCCTCGGATCCGGCCAAGACACCAGACACCACATCCGACACCACGTCGGGAACCGGCACGTCCACGCCCGTCGAGGTCGACCTCGACGGACTGCAGGAGCGCACCGTCACACTGCCCTTCCCCAGTGGCCGCTACCGCGCCGTCGTCGGCCTCCACGGCAAGGTCCAGGCGTTGGCACTGCCCCTCCGCCCCCCACGCCTGCCGCACCACGGGCCACGCGAGCAGCCACCGACCGGCCAACTCGAGGTGCTCGACCTCGACACCGGGAAGCACGAGGTCATCGTCAGTCGGGTCAGCTCGGTTGCGGTCTCCGCGGACCGGAAGACCACGGTGTACGCCTCGAAGAAGCGGCTTCGGGCCGTCCGCGCAGGCGTGAAGCCGCCTGAGGGGCCTGCAGCCGAGGGGCCCACTCGCATCAGCGGCTGGATCGACCTGGGACGCGTCTCCGTCCGTGTCGACCCGCCGGCGGAGTGGCGCCAACTGTTCGACGAAGCCTGGCGGCTGCAGCGGGACCTGTTCTGGCACCACCAGATGCCCGGCGTGGACTGGGACAGCGTCCGAGACCGCTACCGTGCGCTGATCGATCGCATCGCCACCCGTGGCGAGCTCACCGATCTGCTGTGGGAGATGTTCGGGGAGCTGGGGACCGGCCACGCCTACGTCCGCGGTGGCGATCACCCCAAGGCGCCGAAGATGCCCCTGGGATTCCTCGGAGCGGACCTGGTCTGGGGGCCGGATGGCTGGCGTGTCGACCGGATCCTGCGCGCCGAGTCCACCGATCCGCTCCGTCGCCGTCCGCTGCTGGAGCCCGGTGTGCGGATCCGCGAGGGCGACATCATCACCGCGATCGACGGGGTTGCACTGGGTGCCGACGTCTCCCCCTGGGAGCAGCTGGTCAACCGGTCCGACAGCGAGGTCCGCGTCGCCGTGACCCGGGCGGACGACACGGCGCGGGAGGTCACGGTGCGCACCCTCAGCAGTGACCAGCCGCTGCGCTACGCGGACTGGGTGATCGGCAACCGCACGCTGGTGGCCGAGGCGTCGAACGGCCGGGTCGGGTACGTCCACATCCCCGACATGGGGCCGCTCGGGTTCGCCGAGTTCCACCGTCAGTACCTCGCCGAGGCGCACGCCGACGCCCTCGTCGTCGATGTGCGCTTCAACGGCGGGGGCAACGTCTCCTCACTCCTGCTGGAGAAGCTCGCGAGCCGCCGGATCGGGTATCAGATGCGACGCTCCGGCGCTCTTGAGCCCTACCCGCACCATGCACCAGCGGGCCCCCTGGTGGCCGTGACCAACGAGAAGTGCGGCTCCGACGGCGACATCTTCACCCACGCGTGGAAGCGACTGGATCTCGGCCCGGTGGTCGGGACCCGAACGTGGGGCGGCGTCATCGGCATCCAGCCACGTCTGACGGCGGCCGATGGCATGGTCACCACCCAACCAGCCTTCGCCTTCTGGTTCGATGACGTCGGCTGGGGGGTCGAGAACTACGGGACCGACCCGACGCACCCGGTGGAGATCACACCGCAGGACGCGGTGGCTGGACATGATCCGCAACTGGCCACCGCAGTGGATCTGGCCCTGTCCGCGCTGGACACCGAGCCTCCCAGGGACCGCCCGACCCGTCCGGCCTGACACACCAGAACCAATGTGGCCCTTGATTGGCCACTAGTGGCTGAGCAATGGTTGGCCCATGGCTCGCGCACTGACCACCATGGCCCAGACCACTGTCGACCAGTCGTTCGTCAGCGACGAGTGGATGGCGGAGCGGCTGCACGATTGGCCCGACGGCACAGGCCCCATGTACGCCCGGCTTGCCGGCGCCATCACCCGTCTGCTCGACAGCGGTGAGGTCTGCAAGGGCGCCAGGCTTCCGGCAGAGCGACAGCTGTCAGCCGTCCTCCGAGTGTCCCGGACCACCGTGGCGTCGGCCTACGACATGCTGGCCGACGCGAGCGTGGTCGAGCGTCGCCACGGGAGCGGCACTTACGTCAACCGGGTTGCCGAGTCGACCCCCAGCCCACCGCGCGAGTCGGTCTTGATGCGCAGTCTGGAGCGCAACGAGATCTTCGACGGCCTGCTCGACCCACCCCGCCAACTGCTGGACTTCCGCGCCGCGGCGTTGGTCGACACCGACCCGTTGCCGCAGGAGGCGCTCGACGGGCTGGCGGAGGAGTTCGCCATGGCCAGCGCGAGCCACGGCTACGTGCCGGCCGGGCTCCTCGCGCTCCGGGCCGCCATCGCCGATCGGTACACCGCTCGCGGACTGCCGACCACACCCGAGCAGGTGCTCGTGACGACCGGTGCTCAGCAGGCCATCGCCGTGGTCAGCATGCTGCACGTGCGGCCGGACGACCTGATCGTGACCGAGGCGCTCACCCACACCGGCGCCATCGACCTGTTCGGTGCGGCTGGCGCGGACATCCACACCGTGCCCGTGGGACACGACGGTGCCGACGTCGATGCCATCGCCGAGGCGCTCGAGCGGACGCCACGGATGCTGTACCTGATCCCGTCGATCCACAACCCGGTCGGCGGCGTCATGTCCGCTCGATCTCGTCGGCGGCTTGCGGCGCTGGTCGGCGATCACCCGGACGTGGTGGTCATCGCGGATGACACGCTGGCCGACACCTACCGTGACCGGCGTCCGCCCGCGCCGTTGGCCACCTTCCCCGGTGCTGAGTCGGTGCTGCACATCGGCAGTCTGAGCAAGCTGTTCTGGGCGGGTCTCCGGATCGGCTGGGTTCGCGGTCCGGCGCAGACCATTCGGCGGCTGGCCAGGCTGAAGGCGCTCAGCGACCTCGGGACGAGCGTGCCGAGTCAGATGCTGGCGCTCCGTGTCCTCGGCCTGGGTGAGGTGTTCGAGGACTCTCGCCGTGAGATGCTCGCGGCTCGAGGGCGGGCGCTCGAGGGCCTGCTCGCACAGGAGCTCCCCAGCTGGCGGTTCTCGACGCCGGAGGGCGGGGTGTGCCTGTGGATCCACCTGCCGCAGTCGGACACCGACGTCGAAGTCGCCCGGGCCCCGATCACCGCCCGCGACGTCGCCATGGCCGCCAGCCGGCACGGCATCGCTCTGGCGCCAGGCAGCATCCAATCACCGGACCGCGCCTTCGAAGACTGCCTGCGCCTGCCCTACGGCTATCCCGAGCCGGTCCTGGCCGATGCCGTCGGGCGCTTGTCCGCTGCCTGGTCCGCCCTCGTCGACGGTGCCCGTCCCGGCGCACCCCTGGACGAGATGTGTGTGGTGGTCTAGATCTTCAGTTGGAGTGGCGTGGAGAGCAGGCTGAACCTGGCGGGCGTCCGGCCGAGGAACTCGCCGTCGGCCTCGACCAGCATCGGTGTCTCGGGCGCAACAGCGGCGGTCGCCGACTGCCACTCGGCGATGTGTGGATCTGGCAGGTGTTCGCCGGCGTAGAGCTTGGGGGTGAGGGTGAACACCTGGCTTCTGGTCCCGGTGAAGGCGAGGACGTTGAACAGACCGTCGTCCGGTAGGGCACGCGGGGCGACCTTCATGCCGCCACCGAAGAACTGGCCGTTGGCCACGACCAGCTCGACCAGCGGGACCGTGGCGGTGGTGCGCTGGAGTTCCAGTGCCACCTCCTGCCGGTTGACCGCCCGGATCGCGGACCAAGCGGCCAGCAGGTAGCGGACCCGGCCGGTGAATCGTGGGAGTCGAGCGGCGCGGCGCACCACCTGGGCACCCCACCCGACCTGGGCGATGTTGGCGAAGAAGCGGGTGGTCTCCTCCCCCGTCGCGGGATCGGTGAACGTGGCGACCCCGACGTCCATGCCAACGCTGTCGGTGGTGGTCAGGTGCCGTCGGACCAGTCGCTCGATCGGCAGATCGAGCCCGTAGGTGCGCACCAGGTCACAGCCGGAGCCGGCGGCCACCACGGCCAGCACGACATCGGCGGCCCGCGCGCGTCCGTCCTGATCCAGCAAGCCGTTGACGACCTCGTTTACCGTGCCGTCCCCACCGACAGCGAGGACGTAGCGGCCCCCGTCATCCACGATCTGCCGGGCGAGCTCGGTCGCGTGTCCGGCGCGGGTGGTCGTGTGCACCCGGTGGTCCAGCCCCTCCGCGTCGAGCTGCCGGGTCAGCTGCGGGATCGTCCGCTTGACGGCGCCTCGCCCCGCGCGGGGGTTGACGATCAGGTGCAGCGTGCCGAACGGGTGACTCATCAGCCCCTCAGGATAGGTGGGGCGACTAGTAGGCGACGACGCCGCGGACCAGCGACCGGTTGGCCTCCGCCGCCGTCCGGGCGACATCGCCATCAGCCGCCTCCCGGATCTGGCGAACCAAGTCGGCGACCATCTTGACGGAGCGAACGAAGTCGCCCGGCGTGAGGTCTGCGGTGCCGAGCGCGGTGTCGAGGTCCGCGCCACGGGCCCAGCGGTACACAACGGCCGCCAGTCCCGCATCGAGGTCCCGCGTTGCTGGCAGACCGAACTGCGTCTCCAGGTCCACGA
The DNA here is from genome assembly GCF_003074135.1 of Euzebya tangerina. NCBI lineage: Bacteria > Bacillati > Actinomycetota > Nitriliruptoria > Euzebyales > Euzebyaceae > Euzebya > Euzebya tangerina. The sequence goes on from NZ_PPDK01000001.1 coordinate 3,376,035, forward strand.
TGCGCTGGAGGTGGGTCTCGACGGTGTCGACGCGTTCATCGAGCAGCCGGGTGGGGATGTGGGCAGGCTGCGGCTCCGGCGAGCGGGACTCGAAGGTGAAGATGCTGACGAGCGCGGCCAGCTCGGGGGCGCTCAGTCCGTCGAAGACACCCCATCGGAGGCACTCGGCCAGGACGAGGTCGGTCTCGCTGTACAGCCCCGCAAGCCGGAGCCCGTGACCGGTCGGGGTGGGCTCGTCATCCAGGTAGTCGAGCTCCTGCAGCAGCTCGACGATCAGGTTGAAGCGGGTGACCAGGGTCGTCGTGCGGCGGCGGAGGTTGCGTTCCAGCCGGTTCGTGGTCTCCTCCAACTCGTCATGGCGGCGCGCCCACACGGCGATCTCGGGCAGCTCGGGGTCGCTGTGCACCGGGTGGGCCTTCATGCGCTCCCGGAGCTCGGCGACCTGCCGCGCTGTCGCGTCTTCGACGGGAACGTCCTCGCCGCGGCCGTCGCCGGCCGGGGTCACGTCGAAGAGCAGCCGTTGCACCCTCTTGCGGAAGGCCGGTTGCCGGTGCCCGCCATCGGCCGGCAGTCGCACACGGCCGACCGAGACCGGCGGTCGATCGAACTCGCGAGGACCAACCCGGCTGGATCGGCGGTCATCCGTCACGACCGTGGCCAGCGGTGTCCCGGACTTCGAGTTGGAGAGCGCCACCACCGCCGCCAGGCGTGTGCTGCCTCGTCGGCCGCCGTCGAGCACGATCACATCCCCTGGGGTCAATGCGTCGATGGCGTTCTCGATCGCGGTTGATCGTCGGGCCCGGCGGTTCTTGGCGGCGGAGGACTCGATACGAGAGATCTCCTTGCGGATGGCCCAGTACTCGGCAAAGTCGCCCCGGTCGGAGTGCAGGTGTTTGGCGTACCCCTCCAGCGCCTGCAGGTTCTTCTGGATCTCCGCTCCCTGCCCGCCGGACTGGGCGTCGGCCTGGAACTGGGCGAAGGACTGCTCCAGCAGATCCACGGCGTCGTCCACCCGGGTCCGTCCCGGTGCGGACGGCGGGGGGCGCCGCAGCAGGTTGACCGCCATGTTGTAGGACGGCGCGAAGCGCGAGACCAGCCGTTCCGTGCGACGGCCGACCAGCCCGGCCACCACGGGGAACTCGACGTCGCGCTGGTAGCAGACCACCGCATGACCCAGCTTGTCCTTGCCGCGACGGCCGGCCCGTCCGGTCAGCTGGGTGAACTGCCCCGGGGTGAGCAGTTCGTGACGCTGGCCGTTCCACTTCTCCAGTCGTTCGATGACGACGGTCCGGGCGGGCATGTTGATGCCGAGCGCCAGCGTCTCGGTGGCGTAGACCATCTTGACCAGACCGGCGGCGAAGAGCTCCTCCACCGTCTCCTTGAACGCCGGAACCATGCCGGCATGATGGGCCGCGACGCCCTTCTCCAGCGCGTAGGCCCAGGGGCCGTAGCCGAGGACCTCGAGGTCCTCTGGCGCCAGATCCGTGGTCCGGCGGTCGATGACCTGGCGGATCTTGCTGCGCTCCTTGTCGGTGGTCAACTCGACCCCGGAGCGGATGACCTGATCGACGGCGTCGTCACACCCCTGGCGGCTGAAGATGAAGGTGATGGCAGGCAGCCAGCGACGGTCGGCCAGCATCCGGATCAGGTCGCTGCGACGGGGGTAGCGCAGCCGCTGACCGGAGGAGACTCGCCGGCCCTTCCGTGTTACGCGGTTCCGTTGGCCGGCCCGACGCTCCATCATCAGGATCTCGGGGTTCGGCTTGCCGCCGCGGGCCTGCCGGGCCGCTGCCTGGTCGTCGCTGTCCGCCTTCTTGCCGCCGGCGCCCTTGGACCCCTTGCGGAACACCGGATAGAGCTGTTCGTTGATGGCGTAGTGGTGTTCCAGCGGCACCGGCCGGACCTCCGAGATGACCACGTCACAGCCGCCGCGCACCTCCGCCATCCAGGCCCCGAACTCCTCCGCATTCGACACGGTCGCCGAGAGTGCGGCGACGCTGACCGCTGGGGGGAGTTGGACGATGACCTCTTCCCACACCGCGCCGCGTGACCGGTCGCCCAGGTAGTGCACCTCGTCGAGGACGACGTGCGACAGGCCCTGGAGGGTCGAGGAGCTCTCGTACAGCATGTTGCGGAGGACCTCGGTGGTCATCACCACGATGGGCGCCTCACCGTTGATCACGTTGTCGCCGGTCAGCAGTCCGACGTTCTGTGCACCGTGGACGGCTTTGAGGTCGCCGTACTTCTGGTTGGACAGCGCCTTGATCGGTGTGGTGTAGAAGGCCTTGCGACCGTGCTGCAGCGCCAGCCACAGCGCGAACTCCCCGACCACGGTCTTGCCGGCCCCGGTGGGGGCGGCGACCAGGACGCTCCGACCCTCCACCAGGGCCGTGTTGGCCGTGATCTGGAAGTGGTCGAGCGGGTGGTCCAACTGCTCGGCGAACGTGGCCAGCAGTCGGTCGTCAGCCGGCGCGTCGGCGCCGTGATCGTGAGAGGTGCTCACGCGGCAGCGACATCCCGTCGTCCGCGTCCCCGTTCGATCACCTTGGCGAACACGATGCAGATCTCGTAGAAGCCGGCCAACGGGAGCGCCATCACGCACATCGTGAAGGGGTCCTGCGACGGCGTGATGATCGCTGCGGCGACGAATGCGGAGAAGAAGGCGTGTCGCCGGTACTTCTTGAGCAGGTCGTGGCTGACGATGTCCATCAGGACCAGGATGGCGATGACCAGGGGGTACTCGAAGCTGATGCCGAAGGCCAGCATGGTGCGGATGAGGAAGGTGATGTAGGCCTCGGCGTCGAGCACCGGAACGAAGTCGTCACCGGCGAACTGCAGCAGGAACTCGAGGCCCCGGGGGATGATGAACAGGCTGAATGCCGCGCCGGCCAGGAACAGCACCTGCGTGAGGATGACGAAGGGGGCGGCGTACTTCTTCTCCTTCGCCTTCAGACCCGGCACGATGAACGCCCACAGTTGATAGAACATGATCGGGGCGCCGAAGGTGATGGCGACGATCAGGGCGCCCTTGAGCCGGACGACGAACCCCCCGAGCACGTTGATGAAGATCAGCTGGCACTCGCCACTGGAGTCCGTCCCGATGCCACCGCGGACCTCCTCGGGCAGTTGGCAGTAGGGGTCGGTGAGAATCTCGGTGACGATGTCGTTGAAGATGAAGCCGATGACGAAGAAGAAGCCGAAGCCGAGGGTGGCCTTGATCAGGCGACTGCGGAGCTCGGCGAGGTGCTCGAAGAGCGTCATCTCCTCGCCCTGGTAGTCGTCCCCGTCGGAGGGGACGGCAGGGTCGGCGGTTGCGGTCATCGCGTCACGTCGGATCGCCCGCCCGGACGGACGGTGTGTCGAGCGGCGCTCTAGCTCTGGTCGGCCGTGCGGTCGGTCTCTGCCTCGGCGGTGGAGTCGGAGGAGGCTTCGACCTGCAGTGCCTCGTCCTCCTCTCGGGCGTCGGCAAGGCCACGCTTGAAGCTCGTGATGGTCTTGCCCACCGAGCTGCCGAGTTCAGGCAGCTTGCGGCTCCCGAACAGGAGCAGCGCAAGGACGATAATGCCGATGATCTCTGGTGCACCAAGACTCATGCCGGGATCCTTGTGTGGTCTGGCCGCCTGGAAAGCAGTTCGGGCCGGCGATGACGCCGACCCGGGGATGATGAATGACTGGTGTGTTGGCGGCTGCCGCCGAGTGTAGCGCCGCTGGGCCGCTACTGGTTGGTGAGGTCGGTGAGCTCGTGGAACCAGTCGTCGCTCTTGAGCGCCTGGTGGAAGTCCAGCAGGTCGTCGTGGGTCAGACGGGGGTGGTCGAAGCGGTCACGCAGACGAACGCGGACGGGCTCCGGCACCACGGGGAGCGCCGGGACGCCACCGCTGACGAGGAGGCGGACGACACGCTCGTCGGCCGGCTTGCGGACCTCGGAGGCGCAGCTGGGGCAGGCGAACCCGTAGAACGATCCGTCGGACGCGGAATCATCGACACGAAGCTCGATGTCATCCGGGGTCAGCGCCACCTCACCGCAGGTGGGGCACGTTGCCTTGATCGTGGTCATGGGGGTCGGTTTCCTTCTACTCAGCAGGGGTCTGGGGCTGTGTAGAGAGAATCGGCCCGGCGGGTAGCCACCTTGAGGGCTGAAATCGGAAGTTCTTCGCATGGCGCGTGCGGCCTGCTCAGGCGGCCATCGGACCAGCTTCAGGGGTAGGCATCCCGGATGGCTCCGGCCTGCTCCAACCAGCGGTCCACCAGCGCCGGGGGGCGCACCACGCGTGCGGATCGCCCCAGCCGCATGAGCAACGAGACGGCCCAATCCAGGCCGGCCGTGCGGAACGACAGCCTGGTCCAGCCGTCATCGGTGACCTCCCGATCGTCCAGGACCACGTGGTCGCCGACCCAGGCGGCGTGCGGCTGGACGTCGATCACGACCTGTGGGTCGTCGTCGGAGGGGCGGTACAGCGGAGGAGGGACGTGGTCCGGTGGGGCGGGGGCCCGCTCGGAGGTAACCTCCAGCGCTTGGATCCGGTCGAGCCTGAATGACCGCTGGTGCTGGGCTCGACGACAGAAGCCCTGCAGGTACCAGGCGCCGCCGACCGACCGGACCGTCCACGGCTCGACCGCTCGATCGGTCACCTCGTCCCTCGTCGGTGACCAGTACCGCAGGTTGACGACCCGTGGGTCCGATACCAGAGGCCAGAGCTGGGCCAGGTGATCCTCACCCTCGGTCCGGAGATCCATCGCGACGGGAACCGCGGCCTCCGCGCCCAGATGTGTCTCCAACTTCTCTATGGCCGTCGACAGCGCCTCGAAGTCAGCCAGAACGCCACTGTCCCGCGCGGCTCGCGCAGCCAACAGCAGCGACAGCCCCTCCCGCATCGAGATGGCCAGGGGCCGTGAGAAGAACTCGGCCATGCGGACGACGACCTGGCCACCGCTGACCGAGGCTTCGATCAGGTCCCCTCCCCCATACCCCGGCAGGCCGCAGTACCCCAGCACATCCAGGTCGTCGAGCACCTCGTTGGGGGTCACCTCGAACCGTCGTGCAACCTCCTCGACGCTGACGCCGGGGTGCTCCAGCAGCCACGGGACCATGACCAGCACCCGACGCAGCCGGACCAGCGTGGCGTTCACGATGGCGCCCCCGACGGGTGCTCCGCCACAGGAACGGGCTCGGCCAGGATCTGATCCAGGTGCTCGACCAGGCGGTTGCGAACCGGGTCGGGTCCGACCAGCCGAACGCCAGGTCCGAGCGTGAGCAGCCAGCCGATCAGCTCGTCGGGATCCCAGGTGCGGATGGTGAAGCGGCGCCAGCTGCCGGCGCCACCCCCATCGGGCGCCGGAACGCCGGCGCCATCCCGATCGGGCGCCGGAACGCCGGCGCCACTGCTGCGGCGCGCCACCTGCCACGCGGTCGCCTCATCCGCATCCACCACAGCATCGATGGGCTCACCTGTGGCACCAGGCACCACCTCGGCCGGATCCGGGGGGACGTCGGGGACGTCCACGACCCCAGGGTCGCCGGTGGGACGGACCTCGCCGTCGATCCGGTCCAGCCGGAAGGTCCGCTCCGCGGCCTTGTCGACGTCGACGCCCCGGAGATACCAGCGGCCACGCCAGTGCAGGAGGGCGTGTGGCTCGACCAGCCGTGTGGTCGCCGTGGCTGCCGTCGCAGTCTGCGCCACCGACCGGTAGGCGAACCGGACACGCTGCTTGGCCAGCAACGCATCGGTCAGCACCGCCCGGTTGGGGGCGTCCATGCCGAGTTCGAGCGGCACGCGCTGCTGGACGCGCTGCTCCCCGACCAGGTTCGCGTCCACGGCCAGCTTGTCGAGGGCTGGCGCGGCCTCGTCTGCCAGGCCGGTGAGCTGCACCGACAACGCCAACGCCGTCAGCTCCGTCGGGTCCAGTGCGATCGGCGAGAGGTCGTAGTCCTTCGGGTCGATCCGGTATCCCAGGGTCTCGTCGAAGCGGTCCAACTTCTCGGTCTCCAGCGGGATTCCCAGTGCACGCAGGTCGGCCTTGTCACGCTCGAACATGCGTCGCCAGGCCGAGTCGCGCTCACCCTGGTAGCCGGCCACGCGCTGGTTGATCTGATCCACCGTCAGCGGTCGCCGAGTCTCACGCAGGGCAATCACAAGATTTACTAAGCGTTCAAGACGGTCAACCACATGGTGAAGGGTAGTCGCGGCGGTGGAAGGTTCCGACGTACCGTTGCACCATGGGGGCAGGACCTGCCCGGAGAGTCAAGGGAAACCGTGACCACCGTCGATACTCGTGACCTTGCTACGCGCGCCGCCAAGGGCGGCGCGTTGATTCTGCTGCGGACGAGTGCACTCTTCGCCGGGCTGGTCGTCGGCTTCCTCATCCTCGGGTGGGTCGCAACGATGCTGCTCACCCCGGCGACGACGGGGTTCGCCAACAGCGTCGGGTACGGCTTCCAGGTCCCCCCGGCGGTCCAGCTCGCCGGGCTCGACCAGACGTCCACGGTGTACGCCGCCGACGGCAGCATCATCGCCGTGCTCCACGACGAGGTCGACCGGACCATCGTCGACCTCGACTCCGTCCCACCCCACGTCCAGAACGCCGTCCTGGCGGCCGAGGACCGGCGCTTCTACCAGCACGAGGGCTACGACGTCGAGGGCCTGGGCCGCGCCCTCTTCCAGAACGTCCGCAGTGGTGACATCAACCAGGGTGGGTCGACGATCACCCAACAGCTCGCCAAGAGCGAGGTCGGTGATGAGCTGTCGCTGCAGCGCAAGCTGACCGAGATCGCCTTCGCCCGTGCGCTGGAGGCACAGCTGACCAAGGAGGAGATCCTCGAGCGGTACCTCAACCAGGTCTACTTCGGCAGCGGCGCCTACGGCATCGCTGCGGCCGCGGAGGAGTTCTTCCGGGTGGACGTGGCGGACCTCACGCCATCGCAGGCCGCAACCCTGGCCGGCCAGATCCGCTCACCCGGTGCAACGAACCCTCGCAGCTTCCCCGACATCGCCCTCCGTCGTCGTGACGAGATCCTGGTCGCGATGGTCGAGGAGGGGTGGCTCGAGGAGGGCCGTCTGGCCGCCGAGTTGGACACCCCCCTGGAGATCGCGCCGCAGATCATCGAGCAGCCCTCCGACCCCTACATCGCGGAGGCCGTCAAGCAGGAGTTCTACACCCTCGAGGCGTTCGGCGACAACCGGCTCGAGCGCAACGACGCGCTGCTCAACGGCGGCCTCGAGATCGAGACGTCCTTCGACCCCCGCCTGCAGGCCATCGCCCGCGACGCCGTCCTGCGCTACATGCCCGAGCAGAGCCCGACCGCAGCGCTCAGCTCCGTGGATCCCCGGACCGGTCAGATCCGTGCCATCTTCGGCGGCACCGACTTCGAGCAGGAGCAGTTCAACTTCGCCACGCAGGGTCGGCGGCAGCCAGGGTCGGGCTGGAAGCCGTTCGTCATGGCGACGGCGCTCGAGATCGGCTTCTCCCCCTCCATGGCACTGCCGGGCACCAGCCCGATGACCTTCCCCACCGGGGACACCTGGGAGACGCGCGGCGTCAAGAACTTCGGCAACGCCAGCTACGGCAACCTGACCATGAGCAGCGCCCTCGTGCGATCGGTCAACACCGCGTTCGCCCAACTGATGCTGATCGTCGGTCCGGAGAACGTGGTGTCGTTGACCGAGGAGCTCGGCGTCAACGTCGAAGCCGCACTTCGCAACCCCGACACCGGCGAGATGATCATCAATCCTTCCATCGCCCTGGGGGGCCTGAGCGTGGGCGTCACGACCTTGGAGATGGCCGGGGCGTACGGCGCGTTCGCCAACGCTGGCGCCTTCATCCGGCCGACCCTGATCGACCGCGTGACCGACCAGCAGGGCAACGTGTTGTACGAGCGGGACCTCACCCCTCAGCAGGTCCACGACCCCGTGGTCAATCAGATCATGGTCGACACCATGCAAGGTGTGGTCTCCGGCGGGACGGCCACGCGGGCCAGCATCGCCAACCTTGGCTGGCGCGCAGCCGGCAAGACCGGCACCTCGCAGTCCAACGCCGACGCCTGGTTCACCGGGTACACGCCGGTCCTGTCGACCTCGGTGTGGGTCGGCCGGCCCGAGGGTCAGATCGCCATGAGTGGGGTCTCCAGCGGCCGGCAGCCGGCCCAGATCTGGCACGACTTCATGGAGCAGGCCCTGGCCGGGGTCGAGCCGATCCCGTTCCCCACAGAGCCACCCGGCGGGTTCGAGCAGGCCGAGGCCGAAGAGGGGGAGGTCGAGGTCCCCGACGTTCGTCAGCTGCAGGAGTTCGACGCGCTGCGGGAGCTGGCCGACATCGGCTTGTCCGCCTCCACCACTGAGGTGGACAGCGCGCGGCCGGCGGGCAGTGTGGTGTGGCAGCAGCCTCGTGGCGGGACCGTGGTGAACACCGGGGAGCAGGTCGTCCTCGGGATCTCCACCGGGCGGGCACCCCCGACCCCCGTCCCCGTCGCGGCAACCGAGGAGCCCACGGAGGAGCCGGAGGAGACCGAGGTCCCCGAACCGGTCGTCACGCCTCCCCCGGAGGCACCACCGGTCGACGCGGCACCACCACCTCCGCCGCCAGCGGACCCTGCACCACCACCGAACAACAACCCGCCACCGGGTGAGCAGGCGCCGGGCAACCCCGAGCCACCTCCGCCGGAGGAGCCGGCTCCGCTCCCACCGGAGCCCGAACCGCAGCCGGAGCCCGAGCCGCAGCCGGAGCCCGAACCGGCGCCTCCGCCCGAGGCCCCACCGGCCGCGCCACCTCCCGAGGCTCCGGCACCCGAGCCGCCACCGCCTGATCCGGCCGGGGCGGGCCGTGACGGTGCTGCCGGCGGCGGGGCTTGAGCCGCGCAAAGCCGGCTGCTGATCGGCGGATCCTGATGGTCGTGCCGACGCTCAACGAGGACGCGTCGGTCGAGAAGGTGCTCAGCGGGGTGCTGGACACCGGGGCCGATGTCCTGGTTGTGGATGATGGCTCGCAGGACCAGACCGTGCCGATCGTGGAGCGTGTGGCTGCCAGTCGGCCGGGGGTCCACCTGATGCAGCGGGGGCGGAAGCTGGGTCTGGGCTCGGCCTACCGCGACGGGTTCCGGTGGGGGATGCGGCGTGGCTACGACGTGTTCGGGGAGATGGACGCCGACCTGTCCCACGACCCTGGCAGTCTGCCCGATCTGATCGCGGGGCTCGAGGTCGCGGACCTCGTCATCGGCTCGCGGTACGTGGCCGGCGGGGCAGTTGAGGCCTGGCCGGTCTCACGACGCTGGCTGTCGCAGGGTGGCAACGCCTACGTGCGGCTGTGGACCGGTCTGCCGGTGCGGGACTGCACCGCCGGGTTTCGGCTGTACCACCGCGAGGTCATCCAGGCGATCGACATGGCCTTGGTCCACTCCGAGGGGTACGCCTTCCAGATCGAGATGGGCCTGCGGACCTGGCGGCTGGGGTTCGACATCCTCGAGGTTCCGATCACCTTCACCGAACGGCAGGAGGGCGTGTCGAAGATGAGCAAGGCGATCGTGGCCGAAGCGCTCTGGCGGGTCCCGATGTGGGCCCGCCACCGTGGCGTCCGCCAGCGGCGTCGCTGATCCGGGGGCCGCTCTACTCCCGGTACACGGTCGCTGATCCGGGGCCCGCTCTACTTTCGGTACACGGTCTCGCCGGCCCACTCTCGGTACACGATCTCATCGGCCCACTTTCGGTACACGATCTCGCCGGCCCACTCTCGGTACACGATCTCATCGGCCCCACTTTCGGTACGCAAGTGGCGGCGGCTCACGGCTCGGTGTGCTGAGAGTTCTCCCTGAGCCGCACCCTTCGAACTCTGGGAACACGCTGTGAGACGAGCAGCCGCCTGTCGTGTACCGAAAGTCCTCGTCACCCCTGCCCGTCCGCTAGGTGGGGTGTGGGGTGCGCTACCCCGTCGGAGCCAACGTGTGGAGGTCGGTACGCCGAAGCTCGGACGCAGGGAGTGCCGGACAGACGAGTTCGCCTTTGAGGATCTGCTGTTCCCTCCAACGCCGGACTCCGTGGATGAACTCAGCCAGGCCAGCTGGATCTTGGAGCATGGACTTCGTGACGACGATCACTCGGTACCCAAGGCGCTCGAGTGCGTAGCGTCGGGAGGCGTCCCGATCCGCCGAACCGTCATGGGGGCTTCCGTCGTACTCGATGATCAAGCCCGCGGAGAGGAAGACGAAGTCCACCCGGAGCTTCCCGTGAACGGTGACCTGACAGTCGGGCAGGGGCGGGAACGGCTCGAACACCTCGCGGAACAGTCGTCGTTCGCCCTCGCTCTCCTGGTTGAACGCCCCGGAGGACCAGAAGTCCAGCAGCCGTTTCGCTCCTGCTCCGGGGAGACTTCGCCAGTGCTCCACCGCCTCCTCGAGGCGAAGCACTCGCGCGCTGCGCAACGAGTCGACCGCTGAGCGGACCGCGGGGTCTGACAGTTGGCCGGGCAGCGCCGCGTCCGCCAACGCCCGGGCAGGACTCGCGAGCGGTAGCCCTCGGACTCGCCAGACATCTACGTCGTCCATGCGGACCCTCCGGGGTCGGTACACCTCCGGCGCGGTGCGTGGACTTCGAGAACGGTCCACCAGGACCAGGGGTCTCATCGGAAGGGTGAAGCCGGCCGCGTCGAAGAGTGCCAGAGCGGCCCCGCCGGTGATCGCGACCGCATCCTTGCCCTCAACAGCTCGCTGGGAGAGGTAGCGGACCGGAACGTGGAGGCACTGATCAGGTGGGCGGCGACCCTGAGCCAATCGGTAGATGCCGTGCAGGAGCCGCTCGGTGTCTCCGTCATGGGCCCACGAGGCCGCCACGAGTCGATTGACCCCCACCCGTCTCAGCTGTGCGGCGGAGAGGATGCGGCCGGGATCGGCCTTGAATGCGTCGATGACGTGCTTTGGAATCATGCTGTCAGGGTGCGCGATCGCAGGCGACGTCCGAGGCGCCCTGTGGACAACCTGTGAATAACCGAGCCCACGCGGTCGCCGCAGGCGTTCTGGCGACTTGGCCCCATCTGACTCTCAGTACACGATTCGACCCCACTCGCGCCCTGCCCGTGCACCCAGAGTCACAGATGAGCAGGTCAGAGGGGCCCTCTCGGTACAGGCACCGGTGATGTTGCAGACGTGGTGCACCGAGAGTCGGCAGCACGGCCACGATGTACCGAGAGTCGGCCCTGAAGGCCGCGATGTACTCAGAGTCGGCCACGGCGCACCGAAAGTCGGCAGCACGGCCAGTACCCAGAGTTGGCCCCGAAGACCACCGTGTACCGAGAGTCGGGATCAGGGCCCGGAGTGGACCGGCTCAGCCAGGCCGGCTGGGCAGCGGATACGGACGGGGGTAGGCCTCCCCCTCGTTCAAGGCCGCCGCCAAGGGAGCGAGCAGGTCCCACAGCCGGAGCGAGTCCTCCTCCCCCAGCGCAGCCCACGGCCGGGACGCGAGTTGGTCGGTCCGCTGTTCGATCTCCTCGCGTAGTGCCCGCCCGGCGTCGGTCAGACCATCGCCGTCGTGCAGAGCCCGGGCCTGCAGGGCCGCCACGGCGGCACCCCACGCCTCGTCGTCCCAGAAGCGCGACTTCTGCAGGAAGCGCTGTGACACCCGGTCCTGCCACCCCGTATAGAGAACCAGGGCCTCGACGGCCCCGACCCCCTCCCCCACCAGGGCGGCGATGTGCCCGTCGCCGCGGTACTCCCGCAGCATCGTCACCCGTTGGAAGAGGTCCGCGAACGGCGTACCCGGCAACTCGACACCCGCATTGGCGGCCGCCAGCGGTCGGCCTTCGAAGCTGCAGGCGGCCACGGCTCGCCCGGCCAACTCGGTTGCCTCCTCCAGTCCATCCGTCGGTGCGTCCACCCGCTCATACACCGCCTCGATTCCCGCGGCGCGGGCGGTCAGCAGATCATCCGGCGAGGCCACGGACCACGTCGCGGGCAGCGCCTGCTGGAAGAGCAACGGGTTGAAGTTGTAGAAGGTCGCCGCTGCCACCTCCGGTCCCACGGGCCCCATCGGCGCTGCCCGACCGGCGATGTACCCCTGCCCGCGGGGCTCGAGTCCCATCACGGCGTACCGCTCCTGCACCTCCGCCGCGAAGTAGAGGATGGCGTGGACGGGTTCGATGACACCGTGCATGGCACGGGCCAGCTCTGCGGGGGTCACAGTGGCTCCTCAGATGGTGATGACTCGACTCACATCGAGTTGATCAGCTTGGCGACCCGCTCGTCGGAGGACTGGAACGGGTCCTTGCAGAGCACCGTCCGCTGCGCCTGGTCGTTCAGCTTCAGGTGCACCCAGTCCACGGTGAAGTCCCGCCGTTTTGCCTTGGCCTGCCGGATGAAGTCACCCCGGAGCTTCGCACGCGTGGTCTGTGGCGGCATGGACATCGCGGTGGAGATCTCGTGATCGTCCGTGACCCGGTCCACCTTGTTGTTCCGCTGGAGGACGTAGTACAGGCCCCTGCTGGTGTTCACGTCATGGAACTGCAGGTCGAGCATTGCGATCTTGGGATCCGACAGCTCCAACCCACGCTTGGTGCGGTAGTCCTGGATCAGCTGGTACTTGGTGACCCAGTCGACCTCTCTGGACAGCTTGAGCGGGTCGTCGGACAGCGTGTCCAGGATCCGACCCCACTCGGCCAGGACGTGGTCGGTCTCGGGATCCGACCCGGTGGACTGCACGAATTGGCTGACCCGCGCGTGGTACTCCCGCTGGATCTGCAGCGCCGACATCTCGCGCCCGCCCGCGAGCTTCACGCGGCGGCGACAGGTCATGTCGTGGGAGATCTCACGGATGGCCCGGATGGGGTTGTCGAGCGATAGGTCGCGCATCACCGCCCCCGACTCGATCATCCGCAGCACCAGGTCACAGGTCGCGACCTTCAACCAGGTGGTGTACTCCCCCATGTTGGAGTCGCCGACGATCACGTGGAGGCGGCGGAACCGCTCGGCGTCGGCGTGTGGCTCGTCGCGGGAGTTGATGATTGGGCGCGACCGCGTCGTGGCGGAGGACAACCCCTCCCAGATGTGCTCCGCGCGCTGGGAGATCGAGTAGACCGCGCCGCGGGGCGTCTGCAGGACCTTGCCGGCCCCGGCGAAGATCTGGCGGCTGACCAGGAACGGAATCAGCGTGTCGGCGAGCTTCTGGAACTCGCCGAAGCGGGCGACGAGGTAGTTCTCATGGCTGCCGTAGGAGTTCCCCGCGGAGTCGGTGTTGTTCTTGAAGAGGTAGATGGTTCCGGCGATCCCCTCCTCGTGCAGCCGCTCCTCCGCCTGGGCGACGAGCCCCTCGAGGATCCGCTCGCCGGCCTTGTCGTGGGCGACAACGGAGCGGACGGTGTCGCACTCGGCCGTTGCGTACTCGGGGTGGGATCCGACATCGAGGTACAGGCGTGCACCGTTCTCGAGGAAGACGTTCGAGCTTCGACCCCATGAGACGACGCGGCGGAAGAGGTACCGGGCGACCTCGTCGGGTGAGAGCCGCCGCTGTCCGCGGAACGTGCAGGTGACGCCGTACTCGCACTCGATGCCGAAGATCCGACGGTGCATGAGGGGAGAGGTCCTGACGTCGCTGCGGGTGGTGAGGAGATCCTACTGGCTGGGTGTCGGACTTGGCGTCGGCGTGGGCGTCGCCTCGGGGAGGATGAAGAAGGTGTCGAGCACCGTCTGCAAGGCGGCGTCGTCGCGAGGCTCGAGGCCTTGGAACTGCACCAGGAGGATGGTGTCCTGCTCCGGTGGTTCTGCGGCCACGATCACGTAATCAGCATCGGTGGCGCCGCAGTTGATGTAGTCATCACGGAATCCGGTGTAGGCCTGGTCCTCGTACGGGGTCCGACCGGTGTACTCGCACTGGTTGGAGAAGTCGAGAGCGTCCAGGACCGCATTCGGGTCGAGGTTCGCTCGAAGTTGCTCGCTGACACCGAAGATGACGCCGGGCTCGGCCCAGGTGGTCCGGAACCGCTCCAGGTCGGTTGACGCCTCGATCTGCTGCCCGACCGGCTCGTCGTTGATGATCCAGGGACCGCCGTTCACGTCGGACCATGGCCGCGGCACGTCGACGGTGATGGCATCGGTGTCGTCGCGCAGCCGTTCGAACGCGGCGTACTCGGGGGCTGGCTCCGCGGTGGGCTCCTCGGTGACGGGGTCCGGATCACGGGTCTCTGCCGGCATCAGCGGCGCGGCCGGTGTCGTCTGGGTTGCCGGCGGGGTCGTGACCTCGGGCGCCGTGGTGACCTCGGGAGGGGTCGGATCACCCGCTACCACCGGGGTCGGATCATCATCGGGTTCGTCGTCCCCGCCAGCGAGGAAGAAGAGGCCCCCGATGATCACGATCGCGACCGCTCCGACGCCCGCCAGGATCTTGGGGAGCGCGGAGGACTGGGCCGGTGGGGGTGGCTGGGCGGTTCGATTGCCGAAGGCGCCTTGTTGCGGGACGTAGCCCGCCGGTCCCGACGCGTACTGCGGCTGGTGCTGGCGTGGTTGGACGGCCGCTGGCTGGTGGGGCCCAGGGCCCTGGGCGCCAGGCGAGGTTGGCGTGCCGGGGCCCGGTGGGCGGGTGCCGGCGCCGGCCGCGGACCAGCCGGGCGGCGGCGCTTGATCGGCCGGTGGCGGCGAGGGTTGCGGTGGCGCGTGTTGCGGTGGCTGGCCCTTCGGTCCGATGTCGGTGGTGCCACGCTGATCGGCGCCGGCTCGCAGCGCGCTGATGCCCTCGATCGAGCGGGCGATGTCATCGGAGTGGATGGTCCGGGTCGACTCGCGAACCGCTGCGGCTTCGTCCTCTCGGACGGGCAACGGCGTCACCGGGTGTCCCATCCGCGTCTGCGCGTCACGGATGGCGTGCCCCATCTGGGCTGCCGAGCCGAAGCGCTGATCTTGCCGCTTGGCCATGGCTCGTTCAACCAGGGCGGCCACGTCGTCGGGGATGCCCTTGGCCCGCAGGTCGGGAACCGGGTCGTCCTTGATCCGGCTGAGCGCCGGCACGATCGACTGGTCCGTCGAGTGGACGAACGCCGCCTCGCCGATCAACAGCTTGTACATCGTGGACCCGAGTGCGTACAGGTCGGTGGCCGCGTCCGGGGGCTTGGCCTCCAGCAACTCAGGCGCCACGTGTTCGATCGAGGCGGTGAGGCTGGAGGTCTGGGTCTCAGGCCCGCCCTTGAGGCGGGCGATGCCGAAGTCACCCAGCTTGGGCTCGCCGTACCCGCTGACCAGGATGTTCTCGGGCTTCAGGTCCCGATGGAGGATGCCGGCTTGGTGCGCCGTCTCGAGTGCCCCGCAGACCTTGACCATCATGGTCAACACCTCGGCCGGGGGGATCGCCCCCGTCTTCTCCAGCCGGTCGCCCAAGGAGCCGCGCTCCATGAAGTCCATCAGGATGTAGGGCTTGCCCTGCTCGGTGAAGCCCGAGTCGTACACCGTGACGATGTTGGGGTGTCCCGAGAGCATCCCCATCGCCTGGATCTCCCGCTCGAAGCGGATGCGGACCTTGCGGTCCTTCACGGTGTTGGTGACGACCTTGACGGCCACGTCGCGGCGCAGTGACTCCTGCCGGGCCTTGTAGACCGTGCCGAACCCGCCTTCACCGACGACGACCGCGTCGGTGAGGTCGTCTATGCCCAGCTCTACAACGTCGTCACTCATGGCTGCTCACCCAGCCTACCGAGGTCACTCTGCGTCGAGGAGCTCCGCAACGCCGCGCTCATCCAATCGAAAGAACTTCCGCCGTCCCAGCGACCGGTCAAGACCCGCCACCTCCAGCCGGTCGGCGTCCATCGTCCGCTCCTCGACCTGCTCCAGAGCGGCCACCGTGGTGCGGAGCGCCGCAGCCCGGTCCATGTCGGGCTGGTAGGTCTGGCCCAGCGCCTCGTTGATCGCCTCGGCGCGGCCACCGATGGCGACGAAGCTGTCCTCGTCGGTGATCGAGCCGTCGAACAGGATGTGGTACAGCTCGACGTGCTCGGCGGCGACCTCGGCGACGACCAGCTCCACCTCCAGCGGCTTGGGTGAGTCGGTGAACGTCGCCCCCATGGCGTTGGCGTAGGCGTTGGCCAGCGCCCGACCGGTCACGTCTTGCCGGGAGTACTGGTAGCCCTTCACGTCTGCCAGCCGGATGCCGGCGACGCGCAGCTGCTCAAACTCGTTGTACTTACCGACGGCGGCGAAGGCGATGCAGTCGTAGATCTCGCTGACCTTGTGCAGCGTGGCGGAGGGGTTCTCGGCGACGAACAGGACCCCACTGGCGGTGGTCAGCGCCACGACGGACCGGCCGCGACTGATGCCCTTGCGGGCGAAGTCGGCCTTGTCCTTCATCGCCTGCTCGGGCGAGACGTAGGGCATCATCGGCATGTCGTGGGTCCTTGCGGGTTGGTGGTCGCGGGTGAGTCAAGCACTCAGGCGGGCGCGTCGGGGCGGGGGTTGCGGTCGGCGATGGCGGACCCGGCCGACAACCGGTCGCCCCGGGCGTCGGCCACCTGACGGGCGCGCTCGGCCACCTCGTCCTCCTCACGCTCGGCGTATCCGTCGGCGTCGATCTGGGCGACGATCGGGTAGAGGCCGCGAACGGTGTCGGGTCCACCGGTGGCGGAGTCCTCGTCGGCCGCATCCCACAGGGCCGATATGGTCAGGTCGACGGCCTCATCGGCGCCCATGCCGCGTTCCCAACGGGCCTTCAACGATGCGCGGGCGTGCAGTCCTCCCGAGCCGGTCGCCGAGAACCGGCGCTCCTCATACCGGCCGCCGGCCACGTCGAAGTCGAAGATCCGGCCCACCTCGGAGCGGCGGTCGTAGCCCGCGAAAAGCGGGACGATGACCAGACCCTGCATGGCCATCGGGAGGTTGCCGCGGACCATGCTCGCCAGCTTGTTGGCCTTGCCCTCCAGTGACAGCTCGCTGCCCTCGACCTTCTCATAGTGCTCGAGCTCCGTGGCGAACACCTTGGCCAGTTCGATCGCCGGGCCGGCTGAGCCGGAGATCCCGACCGCCGACACGCGGTCGGTCTGGAAGATCTTGCGCATGTCCCGCTTGGAGATCAGGTTGCCGGCGGTCGCCCGACGGTCACCGGCGATCACCACACCACCCTCGTAGACCGCGGCGACGATCGTCGTGCCCTCGACGTGCGGGAGGTGACCAGCCGGCTCACCGGGCCAGTCGAGTGGGGAGATCCGGCGGATCAGGTCGCTGAAGGATGAGCCGGAGTAGTCGAACGGATCGGTGCGGGCCAGCCGGTCGGTCATAGATGCCGAACGCTACCGCCGGGTTGAACTACTCGCCGCCCTTCTGGACGTAGTTCTTGACGAACTCCTCGGCGTTCTCCTCGAGCACACCATCGATCTCATCGAGCAGGTCATCGACGTCGGAGGTGTCGACTTCGGGGCTCTCGCTGTCGACCGTGGCGTCCTGCTCCTCGGTCTGCTTGCCCTTCTGCTTGCGGACCTGACCGCCGTCGCTCATGGGGTCTCCTCTGCGTCGTCGTCTGCTACACGACCAGTCTAGCCGCGGAGCCGGTCCAGGAGGTCTCTTGCCGTGTCGGCGTTGTCGATCAGTTCACCCACCATGGCCTCGGTCCCACGGGTCGGGTCCATCATGGGGACGCGCTGGAGGGTCTCCCCGCCGACGTCGAAGATCATCGAGTCCCAGCCTGCGGCAGTCACGTTGTCGCGGTACTTCTCGAGGCAGCGACCGCGGAAGTAGGCGCGGGTATCGCGGGGTGGGTTGGCGATCGCGTGCTGGACGTCGTCCTCGCTGACCATGGTCTCGACCCGGCCGGTGGCGACGAGGCGGTTGTACAGGCCCTTGTCGCGCCGGACATCGGAGTACTGGATGTCGATCAGCTTGAGCTTCTGGTCGTCCCAGTTCAGGCCGTCCCGCTCGACGTAGCGCTGCATGATCCGGTACTTCGTGACCCAGTCGACCACGCCGTCCAGGCTCATGGGGTCGTCCTCGATGGCGGTGATGAGGCGGTCCCAGACCGACAGGACCTCATTCGCCCAGTCGGGGGCGTCGTGGCTCGCGACCCACTTCTGGGCCCACTCGAGGTAATGCCACTGCAGTTCCATGGGTCGGACCTTGCGGCCGTCGACCAGACTGACCGTCTTGCGGCACGTGAGGTCGTGGGAGACGGCGTGCAGCGTCGTGACCGGACTCGAGATGGCCGGGGCGGCGGGGAGGAACCCGTCCTCGATCATCCCGAGGACCAGCGCGGTCTGACCAACCTTGAGGAAGGTGCAGATCTCGCTCATGTTGGCGTCGCCGATGATCACGTGGAGGCGGCGGAAGCGGTCGGGGTCGGCGTGCGGCTCGTCGCGGGTGTTGATGATTGGCCGCTTGAGGGTCGTCTCCAGCCCGACCTCCACTTCGAAGAAGTCGGCACGCTGGGTGACCTGGTAGTCGACCTCCGCGCCGGGGAACTCGGTGCCGACACGGCCCGCCCCCACGAGGGCCTGGCGGGTGATGAACAGCGGGGTGAGCTGCCGGACGATCTCGCCGAACGGCGTCTCCCGGGCGACGATGTAGTTCTCGTGCATCCCGTAGGCGGCACCCTTGCCATCGGTGTTGTTCTTGGTGATCAGGATCCGGCCGGGGTTGGCGTGGTCGTGGCCGGGGATGAGCGGGGCGGCCTTCTCGGCGGCGATCTCGAGGACCCGCTCACCGGCTTTGTCCCAGATGACGGCATCCCGCGGGTTGGTGACCTCGGGGGAGGAGTACTCCGGGTGGGCGTGGTCGACGTAGAACCGGGCGCCGTTGGTTAGGATCGAGTTGGCCAGCCCGATGTCGTCGTCGAGGGCTGGATCGTGGGCGTCCTGCTGGGTGTAGCCGCGGGCGTCCTGGAGGGGGTCTTCGTCCTCGTAGTCCCACTTGGCCCGGCTGCGGCCGTCGGCGTTGTAGGCGTTGACGACCAGTGATGAGGCCAGCACCGGGTTGAACTCGGGCCGCCCGATGACGGAGATGCCGAACTCGGTCTCGATGCCGATGGTTGGGGGGAGGGCCATAGATCGAGCCTACCGGCGCCCTGTGCCATTCCGGGTGTGTCGGCTCTGCGTGGGCCTCCACGCGGACCCGACACAGCTCCCATCGACTGGCCCGGCCACGGGGTGTGTCATGTCTGAGCGCCTGCGCACGCTGACCTGACACGCCCACGACTCGACACGACTTCGTCAACGGGTTGTCCACAGATCGGCAGAGAAAGCTCTCGCCGAGCCGCCCACATCCGGGACTCTGCTGCTGTGAACAAGGCTGAGCGAGACACGGTTGACCGACTCATGCGAACGCACCGCGGCGTGATCACACCTGAGGTGGCGCGTCGTGGTGGCCTGACGCGACACAAGCTCGTGAACGCGCACGTTTCAGGCGAACTCGTCCGGGTCCGGCACCGCGTCTACACGACCAGGGGCGCGATAGTCAACTGGGACGACGAGCTCTTCGCCGACCTCGAGGCCTGCTGGCGCAACGCCTACGCCTCGCACTCCGCTGCTCTGGCGCTCCATGGGCTGCGACACCAGGAGCTCCCGCTTCGGCGAGAGCTCGTCGTCCACGGGAGTGCCCGTCCAACCGTCGCACAGAACGTGGTGGTCCACCGGACTCGCCGCCTCGAACGCTTCGACCTCACGAAGATCAACGGGATCCCGTGCACGACGGTGGAGCGGGCGCTCATCGATGTCGCAGGACGGCTGTCGGAGCGGGCGCGCCTCGAGCTGATGGACGATGCAGTGATGAAGGGCTTGGCTGACCGAGACCTGCTGCACGGCCGGTGCCTCGACCTCGTCAGTGGGCGTTCTGGCGTCAGAACGCTGCTGGAGGCAACTCGACCCGGGGCTGAGCTGGCATTCAAGTCCAGCTTGGAGAAGGCGGGCCTCGAGCTGCTTCACCGGGCGGGGGTGCGGGACATGCGCATCAACGTGATCCCCGAACGAGCGCCCGCCGCGGGGGTCACGGATGTGGTGTCGGAGACCGATCGACTGATCGTGGACTGGGACGGTCTGCGCTTCCACAGCTCCCGCCGTGCGCGCGAGCGCGACAACGAGAAGTCCAACCAGTGCGCTCTTGCCGGCTATACGTTGCTGCGTTTCACCTGGAACCACGTTCACCATCAGCCGGTCTACGTGATCGACCTGGCGCGGCGGACGGTGGATGCCTGAGGTGCCGGGCCCCATTCGAGAGGTGCCGGGCCCCCATTCGAGGTGTGTCGTCTCGGCGTGACAGCACACTCGGAGATGACACACCTGGGGCGTTTCACCAGCCAGCAGCGGAGGTGTGTCGGACGTTGGCGTGACAGCACGCGGAGTCGACACACCCCACGTTCGACCGGCCACCGGCCGGCCAACCGGATCGAGCCTACTCAGCTAGACCGGAGCTGGGAGCGGGACCGCGACCCCGTCCGGAAAGCCCTCCCCTTTCGCGCCGGTGCCCGAGAGCAGGTAGACCCGTCCCGCCCCGTGCGACCGCCACTCCCCCGTCCCCGGTTCCCAGACCACGGCGGTCTCCTCATCCACGCCCACGACCGCCACGCCGCTCGAGACCAACTGGGCTGCCAATCCCGCGAGCCGCTGCGCGAATCCGAACTTGTCGAAGTGCGGGATGGTGGTGATCGCTCCCGCCAGGCCCAACCCCTCCACCGTCCCACCACGCATGGACAGGGTCTGCGATCCCAGCGCCATCGCCCCCGCCGAGCACCCCGCCAGCGCGGCCCCAGCCGCCCATTGCTGCGCGATCGCCGCCGCCAGCGCCGTCCCCCGGAGCGTCTCGGCGAGGAACGCCGGATTCCCACCGGAGAGGTAGATCAGGCCACAGCCCTCCAGCGCCTCGACCGACTGATCCCCGTCGGCATCCTCGGCGGTCCGGACGTCGACCTCGACGACCTCAGCCCCCAGCGCGTCGTAGTGGCGGTGAGCCAGGTCGAACCAGCGGCGGACACTGCGGTCACCCTCCGGGGCTGCGGCTGTCGGGATCACGGCCACACGGGCCGGCGCACCCTCGAGCAGGATCGTGTCCACCACCGACATGGCCGGGAGGAACTCGCCGCTCCCGACCAGGGCCAGTCGGCCACTCATGCCATCGGACTCGCCCGAACCCGACTGGCCCGAACCCGACGAGACGGAACTCGGGCCGGCGGCGAGAGGATCACAGGTACTGACCGGTCTGGACGCTCTCGATGGATTTGCCCGGCTCGGCGCCATCGCCGATCAGCGTGCGGACGTAGACGATCCGCTCGCCCTTCTTCCCGCTGATCCGCGCCCAGTCGTCGGGGTTGGTGGTGTTGGGGAGGTCCTCGTTCTCCTTGAACTCGTCGCGAATGGCCACCCGCAGGTCCTCCTCCCGGATGCCCTTCTGCCCCTCGTCAAGGAAGCGCTTGATGGCGAGCTTCTTCGCCCGGGCGACGACGTTCTCGATCATGGCGCCGGAGTTGAAGTCCTTGAAGTACAGGACCTCCTTGTCCCCGTTGGCGTAGGTGACCTCGAGGAAGCGGTTGGACTCGTCGTCGGCGTACATCCGCTCGACCGTGGCATCCACCAGGGCGTCGCAGGCCCGCGACTCCTCCCCCTCGTGCTGCTTCACCAGATCGGGGTGGAGGGGCAGTCCCTCGTGGAGGTAGATGCGGAAGATCTCGCGGGCGGCCTCCTTGTCGGGTCGCTCGATCTTGATCTTCACGTCCAGCCGGCCGGGCCGCAGGATGGCGGGATCGATCATGTCCTCGCGGTTGGAGGCCCCGATCACGATGACGTCCTTCAGGGTCTCGACGCCGTCGATCTCGCTGAGCAGCTGCGGCACGATCGTCGTCTCGACGTCGGAGGACACACCCGACCCTCGGGTCCGGAAGATCGAGTCCATCTCGTCGAAGAACACGATGACGGGGTGGCCCTCGGCGACCTTCTCGCGTGCGCGGTGGAAGATCATCCGGATCTGCCGCTCGGTCTCCCCCACGTACTTGTTGAGGAGTTCGGGACCCTTGATGTTGAGGAAGTAGCTCTTGGGCGGGATGGGGTCACCGTTCTCGTCACGATCGTCGACCCGGCCCTCCTTCTCGGCCACCCGCTTGGCCAGCGAGTTGGCGACCGCCTTGGCGATCATCGTCTTCCCGCAGCCGGGCGGCCCGTACAGCAGGATCCCCTTGGGCGGGCGCAGCTCGTGCTCGATGAAGAGGTCGGCGTGCAGGAAGGGCAGTTCCACCGCGTCCTGGATGGCTTCGATCTGCGGCCCGAGGCCACCGATGTCGGTGTAGTCGATGTCGGGAACCTCCTCCAGCACCAGCTCCTCGACCTCGGGCCGCACCATCTTCTCCAGGGCATACCCCGACCGGCCATCGACCAGCACGTGGTCACCCGCGCGGAGCGGCACGTCCACGAGCGTGTCGGCCATGCGCACGACCTGCTCGTCGTCGGTGTGGCCGATGACCACCACACGGCCGTCGATCATGACATCCTTGACGGACATGACTTCGCCGACGACCTCGAAGGTGGCGGCCTCCACGACGTTCATCGCCTCGTTGAGCACGACCTCCTGACCCTGGCGGAGGGCACTTCGATCGACCTCGGGACTCAGGTTGACCCGCAGCTTGCGGTTCTGGCTGAAGATCTCCACCGTGTCGTCGTCGGGCCCGACACCGAGGTAGACGCCGTAGCCACTCGGCGGACTGGCAAGCTTTTCCACTTGCTCTCGGAGACCGATGATCTGCTCTCTGGCCTCCCGCAACGTGTCAGCGAGCTTGGCATTCTGAGCGGCGGTTCCGGTGGCCTGCGCCTTGGCCTCCATGAGGCGTTCCTCCAGCACCCGAACGCGACTGGGAGAATCTTCCAGTCGACGTCGTAGGGTGGCCGCCTCATCCTCCAGCAATTGGATCTTCTGCTGCAACTGGGTCGCGTCGACACCCACGTCCTCGGCCGCAGCACGTTCCCGTGACTCACCGCCACTTGATGACGATCCGGTCGACATGCTGATCGCGCCTCCTCAAAGACTCATCTGGGAGACCGACAGTACGTCGACCGATCAACTCTGACTAGCAGCCCGTGCCGGCCAGGACATCGCCCGCGGCCAGCGCACCGGCGTCGGTGACCACGTCCCGGCCGCCGACCACGATGAGGGGTCCGCCGAAGTCGCAGAAGGCCTGCTGGACGGCAGGAGTGACGATCGAGCCGTCCTCCCCCTCCAGCGGCAGGAAGAGGCTCCGGTTGCCGCCGAGGAGCGATGCGGCAAGCACATCGTTGAAGTTGTTGCGCAAGTTGACGGCCACGACGTTGGGCCGCCCACTGGGCCCGGCCGCGCTGATGTCGCTGACCTGCTCGTCCACGTAGAGGCTGGCGATCTGGATGGCGGTGTCGACCCGCGATCCGCCCGCCGCCCGCTCGACCGCGTACCCGCGCTGTGCGATCTCCTGGACGATGGCGTCACTCACCACGGCGGTGCCACCGAGGACGATCACGCGGTCTGGCTGCAGGCGAGCCAGCTCGGTCACCGTCTCCGGGTGCAGCGGGGCCTGGGTGTTGGTCAGCAGGACCGGGATGCCGTAGTAGGCCGACATCTGGCCGGCAGCCACCGCGTCGGCAAAGCCCCGTCCGTAGGCCACGAACGCGTAGTTCCTGGTGATGCGGGCCGAGGTCTGCGTGAGGCGCTCGATCTCCGCGGAGGCCAGTGCCGCCGTCTGCTCCCGACCCGTCCCGGCCAGTCGGACCACCCGGGCGCCCAGTGCCTCGAGCTCCCCGTCAACGCCAGCGGGGATGGCCGAGACGCCCCCCATCACGTACACGGTGGGCGGCGCCCCGCTGAAGTCGAGAACGCGACGGAGCTCGGCGGCCGTCGCCGGGTCCAGCGAGCCCGTGCTGGAGGTGTACAGCAGTGGTCCGAGGCCGAACCCAAGACCTGACCCCGCCAGCGCGTCGGCGAAGTCGTCCACCCGCGCGAGGACCGCCTGGGGCGCGGCGCCGGCGGGGATGACGGCCTGCGAGATGGCGACCGCCTGCGTCACGGGAGCCGTCGTGTCGCCACCGGCGGCCGCGACCCGGATGATCTCGACGCCGGGCCCGCTACCGCGGCACGTTCCTGTCCCGATCGGGGCATCGACCTCCGGCGTCGGGCGTGAGCCGCTCTGCACGGCCGCCATGGCCGCCGGGAGGTCCAGCAGCCCCCAGCCGAAGCTGCAGTCGCGACCGGGATCGCCGAGATCGGTGGCGGTCTGCTCCAGCACCCCCTCGACCTGGTCGACGCTCAGCGCGTTCCCGGCATCGGCGGCCACCTGGCGCAGCAGCCCCACCGCCGCCGTCACGTAGGGCGCGGCGAAGGAGGTGCCGGTGATGCCGCGCAGTCGGTGGCTGGTGGGGTCGGTCTGGGAGCAGCCCGGGACCAGCTGGGTGGAGTTGTCCAGCCCGACGGTGACGACGGTCTCGGCCACGAGTTGCTCGAATGTGGGGCACGACGTCGCCGTCAGGTTCCCTCCGGGTGCCACCAGGTCCACCTGCGGGTTGCGTTGTGAGTAACCAGCGAGGTCGCGGGTCAGGTCGGTGGCTCCGACGGAGATGACCCCGTCGCAGGACGCCGGGATGGAGGTGCCCGAGGAGCCGTCGTTGCCCGCCGCCGCGACCACGACGATCCCTGCGGCTCGCGCGCGGTCCACGGCGGTCTGGTAGCCGATGCTGCAGCCCGGTCGGGTCGAACCCAGGCTCAGGTTGAGTGCCAGCGGCGGCTCGGGCAGCGAGCTGACGTAGTTGATCGCGGCGATCGTGTCCGCGTCGCTGGGGCCGGGCGGGCAGTTGTTCTCCGGCGACGTGAGGGCGACGTCGATCACCCGTGAGGACCACAGGACCCCGGCCACCCCGTAGCCGTTGTCGCCCTCCGCGGCGGCAACCCCGCCGACCGCGGTGCCGTGTCCGATGCCGCAGGGGTCGTTGCTCGCGGCGCCCTGGATGATCTGGCCGTTGGCGGATCGCAGGGAGGAGATGACGACGTCGTCGAGGTCGGGGTGGGTGGCGTCGATCCCCGAGTCGAGAATGGCGATCAGCGGCCGCGTTGTCTGGCCCGTCGCGATGTCCCAGGCCTGCTCGATCCCGGTCTGCTGGTGTGCCCACTGCAGGTCGTAGCTGGTGTCGTTCGGGACGGCCAGGTAGCGGCGGCGGACGTTCGGCTCGACGGCAACGACGCCTTCGTCACCTCGCAGCGCGGCGGTCACTCGGTCCGCGTCGTCGTCGCTCACCGAGATCAAGGCCGCGTGACCACCCAACTCGGTGACCTCCTGAACGCCTGCCGCAGCCCAGGCAGGTGCGCCCAGGAACCCGTTTTGCGCCTCTGCGCTCAGGGTCACGATCAGCTCGCCCGGAATGACTTCGTCGGTCTCCGCGTCGGCGTCAGAGGTCCACGCACGGTCCGCCAGGCTCCCGCTGCGGACGACGCCTCCATCACGAGCGAGCGGCTCGTCGGAGTCGCCCGTCTCGGCCACCGCCACCGTCGGCACGAGTGACGCCAGCACCGCGATGACACCACATCCGGCGATCAGCAGGCGGTGCCATCGGGGTGAACGGAGCCATCGGGGTGAACGGAGCCATCGAGGAGGGCGGACGAGAGGGGGAAGGGGGCGCATCGAGTTGGACCTCTGGGCGAGAGACTGCGAGTGTGACGATCGGGTTCGACTGCGGAGGTGCGATGCTTTAGTCGGGACGGCGTGCGCCCGGCGTGCAAGGCCCTCCAGGCTCTATCCCTGCGGCACCATCCGGCGGGCGGTGGTGATGAAGGCGGTGTGGGCCACCATGCGGTGGTCGGGGCGGACGGAGAGGCCGTCGACGTTCCAGGTGCGATGCAGGGTCTCGCTGGTGGAGGTGAGGCCGAACCGCTCGTCCGCGGCCATCGCCTCGCGCAGCCGCATGACCTGGGTGATCGTCGGGGTGTAGGCGATCACCAGACCGCCGGGGTTGACGGCCTGGGCGGCGCTCTCCAGGTGGGACCACGGATCAAGCATGTCCAGCACCAGCCGGTCACAGGTCAGTCCGGCCAGTCCGTCCGCCAGATCGCCGACCGTGAGGGTCCAGTTGGCGGGCTCCTCCCCCATCCGGCGGACCACGTTCTTGCGGGCGACGGCGGCGTGGTCCTCGCGGATCTCGAAGGACAGGACCTGACCTCCCGTCCCGACGGCCCGGAGCAGCGCACACGTCAGCGCCCCCGAGCCGGCGCCGGCCTCTACGACGGTGCTCCCGGGCACGACGTCGCCCAGGGTGACGATCATGGCCTGGTCCTTGGGGTAGACGACCTGGGCGCCCCGGGGCGCCTTCAACGTCCAATCGGTCGTCGTCGGACGGACCGCCGTCAACTTGGCTCCCATGGTCGAGGCGACGGTCGACCCCTCCGGCAGACCGATCAGCTGGTCGTGGTGGACGATGCCGCGGTGGAAGTGGTAGTCCTCGCCAGCCGTCAACTCGAGCATGAACCGTCGGCCCTTGCGGTCCATGAGGATCACGGTGTCGCCGACGCTGAGGGGATCGGGGTGGCCGGCGTGACGGGTCATGAGCGGATGGTAGCCAGGGAACCTAGCGTTGAGTTGTGACATCTTTGAGGCAACCGGAACGGTCGACGGACACACCCGCCATCAGGCGTTTGGCCCTGAAGGAGTGGTCGGCCGCGGTGCACGCGCTGCTGCAGGGGCGCCAGCAGATCCTGCTCCGCAAGGGCGGCATCCACGAGAAGGCCTTCGAGACCCCTGACCACGACGGCGGGTTCCTGCTGTTCCCAACCGTGGCCCACGCCCATGCCGAGCGGACGAGAGCAGAGCACCAGGACCTGATCGCCCTCGGCGCCGCGGACGTCACCGACGACGCCGTGGTCATTCGCGCTGGCGTCCACCTGGTCGGCACGGTGGAGGTGCAGGATCCCACCCGGCTCCCGGACCTGGAGGACCTGCACATCTGGACCTCGGAGTCGATCCAGCGCGACCGCGTGGCGTTCCGACCGACGAAGCCGTTGACGGTGATGGTGGTGCAGGTGACCGCCCTGCCGACACCGCTCACGCTGCCGCGGCGGGACAGCTACGGGGGCTGCACCTCCTGGCTCGACCTCCACACCGACGCCGACCTCCCTCCACTAGAGCCGAGCCAGGATCTGCTGGATGTGCTCGAGCGCGTTCAGACAACGCTCAGATGAGCCGATAGGGGTGACGGATCGGTCACGCGGACACCCCATCGACCGAGACGGCCCACACACGGCGATACAGTTGCCGGAGGTCACCTGACCAGCGGATCCATGCCACCTTCCAACCCTTCCCGAGACCGACCGGCGCGTCCTGCGATCGCCGTCTGCTCGGCTGTGCTCGCGGTGCTGACCGTGCTGGGTACGGCGCCGGTCGGGACCATCGATCAGGTCTCGGTCCCCACGCCCGTCGGCGATGTCGACCTGGACTCGGCCACCTTCGCCGAACTGTTCGAGGAGATGCGTGCGCCCGAGACGGCCGGTGAGGGCGTCGGGGCCGTGGCGGTGGCCGCTGCGCCGCCGGAGCTGCCCGCCGGGCCAGCCGTGGCGGGGGCCGCAGACGAGGGAGTGGCTGATGGCTCCGACTCGGCGGCGGAGGCGACGACGCCCACGGACGAGGCGAACCCCGGTGGCGCGGACCCTGGCAGCGCGGACCCGGCCGCCGAGGATGGTGCCGCAGCGGCGCCCGGCCTCCCGGAGGAGACACCCGAGCCGGCGGCCGCGACGGTCCAGCCGGTCCAGCCCCGAGTCGTGGTCCGCGGCGTGGACCCGGCGATGGTCGGACAGATCGCGCAGGCGGAGGGGGTGGCGGCTGCCGCCTCGGCAACGGTGGGGGCCGTGACCGTCGAGGCGCCCGACGGGCCCAGGGAGGTGACGGTCGCGGCGGTTGATCCGGTGGCCTTCCGGCCGCTGACGCCAGAGATCACGGCCGCCGAGGCCGGCGTGTGGGACCGGATCGCTGCCGGGGACGCGGCGTTCACGCACGATGCGGGCAACCGGCTGGCCGTGCCGCTGGGCGCCACGGTGACTGCCGAGGACGGCGAGGGTGCCGAGGCCGACCCCCTGGGTACGACGGCGGGGACCGGCACCGTCTCCTCCAGCAGCGTCCTGACCGGTGCCGCCATCCAGAGCGAGACGGCACCCGTGAGTGATGGACTGGCGCTGCGGATCGGGGCCCTGGCATCCAATGGGATCCCACCTGTGGCCGACGCGCTCGTGTCGACCCAGACCGGCGCGGCGCTCGGTGTGGACGGGCCGGCCGACGTGTACGTGGCGTTGGCCGACGGCGCGGACTCCGTCGCCGTCGAGCAGGAGTTGGCGGCGCTGACCGGGGCTGCCGTCGAAGCGCTCGAGATGCCCGAGACCCAGACCAACACCTTCGGCGCGTTCCTGGTCGGGGCGGACGCACGCAACTTCTTCGAGCCGTTCGACTACATCGACCACGGTGACGGCCTGATCACCATCGACCCCGACTGGGTCAGCCGGAACATCGCGTCAACCCGGATGATGCCGGTGCTGAACGGGACGGTGACGTGTCACCGGCAGATGCTCATCCAGATGTATGGGGCGCTGTCGGAGGTCGAGGCGGCGGGGCTGAGCGATCTGATCGACACCTCGCAGTACGGCGGGTGCTGGGTGGCTCGGCACATCGACTTCAACCCGAGCAAGCCGATCTCGATGCACGGCTGGGGCCTCGCCGTGGACCTCAACGTCTCGACCAACGGGCTGGGGCAGCCGCCGACGATGGACCCGCGGATCGTGGAGATCTTCGACCGGTGGGGCTTCGTCTGGGGCGGCCGCTGGTCCCGCCCCGACGGCATGCACTTCGAGATCGGGGCCGTCGTGGACGTCCCCGTGCCGGACGGCTTCTTCGCCGGGTAGGCGTGGGAGGCTGGCCCGGTGGCCTGGTGGCCCGGCGCTGGCCCCTCCGCTACACTGCCCGTTCCCTGTCGGCGTGGCGGAATTGGTAGACGCGTACGGTTGAGGGCCGTATGAGCTTTGCTCGTGGAGGTTCAAGTCCTCTCGCCGACACTCTCCCCCACATCGCACCACTCAAGTGCGGCTCAAGTGTGCGAGGCCGTAGGAGGCCGACAGGTCCACGCCATGTGCCGCAGGCGTGGGGAACCGATCGACGTGCTCGATGAGTGCCTGCTGCCCAGCTTCCTCTGTCCCGTGTCCGGCAAGCGCCTCGAACAGCATCATCCAGCCGCATGACAGCGCGCGCATCTGCGAGACCGCGTCATCCACGGAGGGGAACGGCATGTCGACGGTGCGAATCTCCACCCCATGGAGGCGCACGTCCATCTGCGGGTCCCGCTCCTGCAGTTCCGCGAGGATGGACGCCAGCCCCGACGTCGTGGCCCACCGGCCCCGATCCGGCCCCTCGCCCATCGGTGGCAGCAGCCCTTCGATGCCCGGGAAGGGAAACCCCAGGAGGCCCTCGGGGTGCCAGGATGCGATCACGGCCCTGCCGCCGGGACGGAGCGTTCGCATTACCTCTCCGGCCATGGCCGCCTGATCCTCCGCGAACATCACCCCGAATGCGGACGTCGCCACATCGAAGTCACGGTAGGCGGCGAGGTCGGTGAACGAGCCCTCGGCGAACCGGATCTCCACACCAGCAAGCCGTGCCCGCTGGCTCGCCTCCTCCAGCATGCGCGGCGTGATGTCGAGGGCCGTCACCTCCGCGCCTCGCCCTGCGGCCTCGATAGCTACGGCTCCCGTCCCACACGCGATGTCCAGGACCTTGCGACCGGTGAGCTCCATTCCGGTGAGACAGGACCGCGATGCCTCACCAAACCAGTCCCCGACGATCCCGTAGTCGCCACGACTCCACATCGACGCGATCGCTTCGTTGTCCACTTCATCCTCCTCTGACGTGACACGGTCACGTCTGCATCATCGGTCGGTGATCCCGTCCGCGGCGTGCCCGCAGGTTCAGCGCCACCTTGGTCATCATGAACTGGCCGACCGCCCAGAGCGCGATCGCGCCACCGGCGGCCAGGTCGGCGTGATAGCTCAAGAACAACCCCGCCACCACCGACGTCCACGCCAACAGCACCGCCGCTGTCATCATCCGCACCACACTCCCGGTGATGAGCGCGGCAGTGGCGGCCGGCGCGATCAGGAGCGCGAAGACCAACAGCGCCCCAACGGTCTGGAACGACGACACCACCGCCAGGGCAACCAGGGCCAGCAGAACCGTTGCTGTCACCCCGGGCCGCAGACCGAGGAGTTCAGCCTGGCGGGGATCCATGGCCATGGCGAGGAGCGGCCGGTAGGCCACGACGGAGATCATGACCACGACGACGGCAGCGACTGCCGCAAGGACCAGGTCGGCATCCTCCACGCCGAGAACCGCCCCGAACAGCAGCGCCGTCACATCGACGGCGAAGGTGCCGGATCGGGAGATGATGATCACGCCGAGGGCCAGCAAGCCGACGAACCACAGCCCGATCCCGGTGTCCTCGCCCACTCGTTCGTCCCGCGCCAACACGCTTATCCCGACGACCATGAGCGCAGCAGCGACGGCGGCACCGAGGGTCGGTGACACACCGAGCAGGACGGCAACCGCCACACCCGGCACGATGCCGTGACCCAGGGCGTCACCCAGGAACGCGATGCG
Organism: Euzebya tangerina; assembly: GCF_003074135.1. NCBI lineage: Bacteria > Bacillati > Actinomycetota > Nitriliruptoria > Euzebyales > Euzebyaceae > Euzebya > Euzebya tangerina. The sequence goes on from NZ_PPDK01000001.1 coordinate 3,406,589, forward strand.
TCGTAGGACGACCCAGGTGCCCACGATTCCGCACACCAGACCCGCCAGCACTCCCCCCACCAGCGCCCGGCGCAGGAACGAGAAGCTCAGCGGCTCGAGGGCAACCTGCACCCAGTTGCTGATGACATCCATTCTCAATCAGGCTAGCCTGCTCGACATGAACACGCGAACTCGATCGCCGCAACTCATCCTGTCCCTCGTCCTTGCTCTGGCTCTCCTCGCGACGGCTTGCGCAGGAACGTCCGAGGACGACACCGCCGAAGCAGATCCAACCGCCGCCATTGAAGCGTCTGAGGAGCCTGCCGCCTCCTCCAGCCCTTCCCCAACCGAGACCCCCTCCCCCGACGACGAGGCGACGGATGCCGACGAGGAGGAGGCACACGACGCAGATGATCACGCCGAGGACGGGCAGCCCGACTCCGATGATCACGACGACCATGACCACGACGAGGACGATCCCAGCCACGACCATGAGGGCGAAGAGCTCCCCGAGGGTGAGACGGTGGAGGAGGTTGACAACCCGCAACCACGGCTCGCCATCGCCGACGCGGAGGCCGGCATCGTCCGCATCCTCGACCTGGCCAGCGAAGAGATCCTGGCCGAGGTCCAGACCACCGGACCGGCTCGCCTGACGGAGACCGATGGCGGCCGCTATCTGGTGGCGTCGATGTACGACGACGACGAGGTGGCATTCATCGATGGTGGCGCGTGGGGCGTCGACCATGGCGACCACGTGCACTACTACACCGCCAACCCCGAACCAGTCGGTCAACCGGTCGAACTGGCGAGCCCCGCCCACGTCGTCGTGACGGACGAGTCGGTCGCCATCTTCGCCGACGGCGATGGCCGCGCAGCTCTCTTCGACGAGGCAGATCTGCAGGAGGGAGACATCGAGGAGGTCGACAGCGTCGAGACCGGCACCCCCCACCACGGCGTCATCGCGGACTTCGGTCAGACCCGGATCGCGACGGTGCCACACGACGACATCGATGGCGGACTACCCAACGCCATCGGCGTCGCCGACGGCGATGAGGTGACCCAGCTCGCCGAGTGCCCCGCGATGCACGGCGAACACATCACCTCAGACGGCATCGTCATCGCCTGCGAGGACCGCATCGTGGACATCGACGTCACCTCCACCGGCGCGGAGGCACGGACGATCAACTATCCCGACACCTTCGCAGCTGAGCGAGTCTGGACCCTGACTGCCGCACATGAGAGCGATCTGATTGCTGCGGTCAACGAGACCGGCCTCCTGTTGCTCGACACCGACGGGGGCGAGCCGACCGCGCTGGAGCTGCCGGCCGATGCCGTGACCATGGCTCCAGGTCCCGACGACACCGCCGTCCTGCTGACCGCCGACGGCAGCGTGCACCTGATCGACCTCGCGGAAGGAGCCATCACGGCGACCGCACCCGCCGGCCCCGCCGTCGACCTCGAGGACGAAGATGCCATCCGTCCGACGATCGCCGTCGGGGACGACCGGGCCTACCTGACCGACCCGGCCGCTGGCACCGTGCTCGAGCTGGCAACCAACGACAACTTCCGGGTTGCTCGCACCATCACGGTAGACGGGGTCCCAGGATCGATGCTGCACCTGGGCGACGACCCCCGCTGAGGTTGGCAGGTGCAATCCGGTCGGCCCGGCTGCTCGTCGCAGTCGGGCTGGCCGCCCTCATCCTCCTCGGGTGTTCCGGTCAGACCGGCACTGCAGTTGGCCCCGAGCCGACAGGAGGACGACCGCCCGCAACGGAGAACGCCGCTGAACGGCCGACCGTGGTGGCCACCACCAACGTGATCGGCTCGGTGCTGCGTGAGGGCCTCGGCGCACACGTCGACGTCATCGACGTCATGCCGCGTGTGTCCGACCCGCACAGTTTCGAGGTCTCCGCCGCCACGACGGTGGAGATGGCCCAGGCCGACCTGGTCGTCGCCAACGGCCTGGGCCTGGAGGCTGGTCTCTCCCCGGTCCTCGAATCCATCGCTGATGAGGTGAACGTGATCGAGATCGCCCCGCAACTCGACCCGCAGACATACGGCGAGGTCAGCACCGAGGCGGAGACGGGCACGGCGGATCCTCATGTCTGGACCGACCCGTCTCGGATGGCCGACGTGCCTGCGCTGGTCGTGGAGGCGCTTTCAGCTGACACCACACTCGACCTGGACCTCGACACGCTTCGCGGCGCCGCCGACGATGCACGCGAGGCGTTGGAGGCCCTGGACAGCGAGGTGGCCGGACAGCTGGGGGAGCTACCCCCCGACCGTCGACAGCTGGTGACCAGCCACCACGGGCTGGCCTACTACGCCGACCGGTACGACCTGACCGTTCTGGGCGTCGTGTTGCCGTCTGGCGCCGCCCTTGCCGCCCCGAGTGCTGCCGACCTGGCTGACCTCACCACGGCCCTAGAGACCGCTGACGTGGACGCGATCTTCGCCGACCCGACCCATCCGGCCCCGCTGGCGGAGGCGCTGGCCAGGGAGCGTGGCGGGCAGGTCCAGATCGTCGACCTGCCAGTCGAGTCTCTCGGCGAGGATGGCAGTTCCGCCGACTCCTATCCCGACATGATCCGAACCATCACCGAGAGGATCGTCGATGCACTATCCGCGTGACGCAGCCAGGCATGCGGCGGCCGCCGTTGTCCTCAAGGACGTCGAACTCGGATACGCCAGCCACCCGCCGGTCCTGACCATCCCATCACTCGAGCTGCCCGGCCATGGCCTGGTGGCGCTGGTCGGGCCGAATGGCGGCGGCAAGTCAACGCTCCTCGCGGCGATCGCGGGGCTTCACCCCCCACGTCGCGGCACGATCACCCGGAGCGCAGCGGTCGCCTGTGCGTTCCAGCAGCAGCCCGCCCAGGATGCCCTGCCCCTGACCGTCGCGGGCCTGGTCGGCATGGGACGTTGGGGCCGAATCGGCTTGGTGCACCGCCCTGGCCAGGCTGACCGACGGGCCGTCGAGACGGCGATGGAGCAACTCGGCATCCTCGACCTTCGTCGGTCCCAACTCCGGGAGTTGTCGGTCGGCCAACGCCGTCGCGCCCACATCGCGATGGCACTGGCGCAGGACACGCCGATCCTCCTCCTCGATGAACCGACCGCCGGGCTTGATGCTGACTCCAGAGAGCGAGTTGCCGTTGTCCTAGTCGAGGAAGCTCGCCACCGACTCGTCGTGGTGGCGACTCACGACCAGGCCGAGGGGGACCTCGCCGACATGGTCGTGACCGTCGCCGACAGCACCTGCACCCTCCACACGACGCCGGTTCTGCCGACGGGCGATCTCACTGCGTCCTGAGGGCCCGCGTCACGCTTCGGCGGATTCGGACGCCGGCGCCCCGGCGCGCACGAACGGGACCTGAAGCGCGGCCAGATCCGGATCGCGCGGAGCCGGTGCCCCGCCCAGCAGGAGCCAGTCGGCCAGGAGATCGACCTGATCCCGTGTGGTGATGGGCCAGAAGGCCTCCGCCCCGCCGGACTGCCCAGACCGAGGATCGTGCTCGGCGACCACGACCAGGCCGCTGGGGCCCTCCGCTGACACCAACACCCCTCCACGACTTCGGCGGACGACCGGACGCAGCACATCCATCGTCGTGTGGGCAGGCCCATCCGGATCGTCATGATCGCCGTAGACCACGGCCAGGAACCCAGGCGTCTTCATCGTCTGCCATTATATGACAACAGTTGTCATTATCGCAATCCGTCTCGTCGGGTGTGCACTTCCCGGAGGGCGGCGGTCAGGCTGACGCAGCCGCCACGCGCCGTGTCCGCCACGCCTCGCGGACCGTGCGCCATGCCAGGACGATGAAGAAGAGCGCCACGGACGTGGCCGACATGCTCGCCGCCCCCGCCAGGTCGAGGTGGTAGCTGAGTTCAAGACCGATGACCACGGCCGTGATCCCGAATCCGAGGCTCACGGCCATGATGACGGGGATACGGCGGGCGACCAGGGTTGCGGCAGCCGGTGGTGCCACCAGCATCCCGAAGATCAGCAAGGTACCGACGGTGCGAAACGATGTGACGACGGTCATGCCCACCAGGCCAAGCAGCACAGCACGGGCCAAGCGCGGCCGCAGGCCCAGGAGAGCCGCTTTGTCCTCGTCGAATGAGAGCGTCAGGAACGCGCGATACCCCACCACGGACACGAGGATCGCAACGACGGCTGCGACGCCCTGCACGAGGAGGTCGTCACTGGTCACACCGAGCACATCACCGAACAGGAATCCGGTCACGTCGACGGCGAACGATCCAGAGCGGGAGATGATGAGGATGCCCAGCGAGAGCATCCCCACGAACAAGAGGCCCGTACTGGTGTCCTCGGGCAGACCTGACCTGTTGGTGACCCACGACACGCCACCGACCGTCACCAACGCCGCGAGCGCCGCCCCGATGGAGGGGTCGAAGCCGACCAAGGCTGCGATGGCGATACCCGGGATCACGCCATGAGCCAGCGCATCCCCCATGAAGGCCAGCGACCGCAACACGACCCACACCCCGACCGTGGAGCAGGTGATCGCCACCAGCACCCCAGCGATGAGTGCTCGCTGGGTGAAGCCGGCCGCGAACGGTTCGAGGAGGAAGTCCACCGAGGAGTTTGCGTCAGCTCAGGGCGTCAGCGATCCGCTCCGTATTGGTTCGCATGAACTCGGCGTAGGTGGCCGCGGGACCGTCTTCCTCGGACAGCGAGCCGGTGTAGAGGTCAACGACGGTGATGTCCTGTCCGGCCTCTTCGGCCACGACCTCGGCCAGCCGAGAGTTCTCGATCGTCTCAGCGAATACCGCGGGTGTGCTCGTGTCCTGCACGGTCTCGATCAACTCCTCGAGGTCCGCCGCGCTGGGCTCGGCCAGCGTGCTTCCGCCCGGGATGACGGTGCCGACGACCTCGAAGTCATAGGCGTCGGCGAAGTAGCCCAACGCATCGTGGTTGGTGACAAGGAGGCGCTGCTCGTCGGGGACGGCTGAGAGGGTCTCAGCCACCTCGCCATCGAGGGCAACCAGGTCCTCGCGCATGGACTCGGCACGCGCCGTCCACTCCTCGTCGTCGATGGTGTCGTCGATCGTGGCCAACTCCTCAGCCAGAGCGTCGACGACGTCGGCAACGCGCATCGGATCGAACCAGAAGTGCGGGTCCGCGCCACTGTGGTCGTGGTCGTGTCCCTCCTCGTGGGAGTGCTCCTCATCCGAGTGCTCCTCGTCAGAGTGCTCCTCGTCAGAGTGCTCCTCGTCCTCCGAGTGGTCCTCATCCTCCTCTGTTCCGGCTACCAGCCGGACGGGCTTGGCGGCGTCCTCGTCGTCGGAGTGCTCCTCCTCGTCATGGGAGTGCTCCTCCTCATCGGAGTGCCCCTCCTCATCATGAGAGTGCTCCTCCTCATCGTGGGAGTGCTCCTCCTCATCGGAGTGCCCCTCCTCATCATGAGAGTGCTCCTCCTCATCGGAGTGACCTTCCTCCTCATCGGAGTGCTCCTCATCGTGGGAGTGCTCCTCCTCGTCCGAGTGCCCCTCCTCATCGGAGTGCCCCTCGTCTGAGTGGTCGTGCGAGGCCTCCCCGCCGAACTCGATCGTCTCCACGGCGGAGGTTGCCTCGAAGACGGTCACCCCGTCCTCCTCGGCGGCCTCGAGTGCGTCGATCAGCCCCTCCTCCAGGCCCTCACCGTTGGCTACGACGAGGTCCGCCGTGCGCATCGACTCCGCTTGACCGGCAGACAGCTGGTACTCGTGCGGGTCCGCCAGGGGTGGGAGGATCACCTCGACATCGACGGCGCCGTCCGCGAGCGACGTGACCAGATCCCCCAGGATGGTCGTCGTCGCCACAACGCTCACGGCCTCCGCCGACGACTCCTCCGTGGAGCCCTCTGCGGTGGAGGACTCTTCCGTGGATACCTCGTCGTCACTTCCCCCGTCCTCCGCGGAACCGCTCTCGGTCGACGAATCGCTGGCGCAGGCGGACACCACCAGCATGACAGCGAAGAGCAGGGCAAGAAGTCGTCTCACGGGTCGGTCTCCTGATTGGGAGGAACATCGGTCGAACTGCGGTCGCAACATCGTAGGTCGCAACGACAATGACTGTCATGCTAGGACGCTGACGCGCTCCCCTCAAATGATTATGACTGTCAGAACACGAAGCGGCTAGACTGCCACCGATATGGGCGCAATCAACCTGGATCACGTCGACCTCGGCTACGGCGACAAGGTGGTCATGCGCGACGTGACGCTGGATCTGCCCGCGGCGGCACTGACGACCGTGATCGGTCCCAACGGGTCCGGCAAGTCGACGCTGCTGCGAGCGATCTCCGGATTGATGTCCCCCTTGCGTGGCACGATCTCGATCGACCGCGACCCGGCCGGCCGACGAGCGGCGTGTGCCCACGTGCTGCAGCAGACCGCCAATGCCCCGCTCCTCCCCCTGACGGTCCGGGAAGCCGTGACGATGGGGAGGTACCCCCGGACCGGGATGCTGCGGCGACTGTCAGCGGAGGATCGCGAGGCCGTCGACCGCTCACTCGAGCGGCTCGGCGTCACCGACCTCGCCACGCGACAACTGCGCGAGCTGTCCGGCGGCCAGCGGCAGCGGGTGCTCGTTGCGCAGGGACTGGCCCAGGAGGCGCCTGTTCTGCTTCTCGACGAACCCGTGACCGGCCTCGACCTCGTGTCGCAGCGCCACATCGTCCGTGCGATCGCGGAAGAGGTTGAGGCCGGCCGTACGGTCCTCCTGACGACACACGACCTGAACGAAGCGGGACAGGCCGACGTCGTCATCCTCGTGGCCGGCCGCGTGGTGGCCGCTGGCATGCCGTCCGAGGTCCTCTCCCCCGAGAATCTCCGTGAGGCCTACGGACCGCAGCTCATCGACACCGGGAAGGGAACGGCACTGCTACCCGACGTGTCACACGACCACGTCCACGGCTAGGCAGCGCAGGCGATGCACCGGCCGTAGATGTCCGCGCGATGGCCGGTGACCTCGAAGTCATGGACGTTGGACACACTCGCCACCCAATCCTCGACGAGGGTGGCCTCCAGCTCCTCCACCCGACTGCAGTCGATGCAGATCAGGTGGTGGTGATGCTTCGGCGAGCAGCGCCGATAGACCTGCTCCCCCTCCCGAGGGAAGCTGTCCAGCAGCCCCGCCTCGTCGAGCGACTCGAGCGCCCGGTAGACCGTGGACAAGCCGATGCTGTCGCCCGCGTTGCGGAACTCCGTGTACAGCTCCTGGGCGGAGACCGCCTCAGGACGGTCGGCGAGCGCATCAAGCACCGCCGTCCGCTGCCGGGTCACTCGCAAGCCGACATCGCGCAGCAATTGCACGGGCATGACCTCCTCCATCTGACTATCGTTATCACCATTCAGACTGTACCACTTGCGACGCTCGAGACGTACCGCGCACGACGTCTGGTTGAATGACAACGAATGCCATTCCCGAGACGGGCACGGATCAGCAGCAGGTGTCCGCCAGCGACTCGGCGTGCCACGCATTCCGGGCCTCCCAGGCAGCCAGTGCCGCGACGCCCAGAGCGGCCACCGGGTCGGCCCACCACCACCCGGCCAGCGCATGCGCGCTCAGCCCGATCAGGAGCGCACCCGAGAGGTAGGCACAGATCATCGTCTGGCTGCTCTCGGCCTCGACCGCCCGCGACCCGAGCACCGGTGCCAGGCGGCGCTTGGACAACGCCAGCCAGGGCATCACGACGACGGAGAGCCCGGTGAGGACGATCCCGACGACCGAGACCTGCGGCGCGTCACCGGTCAGGAGTTGCCGAGAGGCCTCCAGTGCAACGAGAATGCTCAGCGCCAGCAGTGACACCGCGATCGCCCGACTGGCCCGCCTGTCGTCGACCTGGCTGCAGCCTGGTTTCGACTCCGCGGCCAGCCGCCAGAGCAGCACGATCGACGCCGCAGACTCCACGCCGGAGTCAACGGCGAACCCGACGAGCGCAGCGGATGATGCTGCCAAGCCTGCGATCATCGCGACCACCAACTCGATGCTGTTCCACACCAAGGTCAGCACCACCAGGGCGCGGGACCGCTGCACCGCGCGGCCGCGCTCGAGACCGTCCGGTTCACGGAGAACCGGCGGCGTGGTCGTCGGGGTGACTGCCATGCCCAAACCGTACACCCTATACTGAAATATTCAGCGCATGATGAATGAACTGTCGGATGTTGACGTCCCTCGCGACGGGCTGGCTCGGCTCGGTACCGCACTGGCCGATCACACCCGCCGAGAGATCATCCACCGACTCCTCGACGGCCCGGCCTACCCGGCCCAACTTGCGCAGGACCTCGGCACGAGCCCTGCGAACATCAGCAACCACCTTGCGTGCCTTCGGGGCTGCGGTGTCGTCCAGGCCACTGCTCAAGGACGCCGGGTTCGCTACGACCTCGTCGACCCGACGATCGGAGGCCACCTGGCCGCCATCCTCGAGGGACTTGCCGAGCCCGACCCGGCCCACGATCACCTGGCGTAGGCGATCTCAGCCCACCTCGACGGCGTGGTCGATCGCGCTGCGGAGCAGGGCAACCACGTGGTCGTCGGTCAAGCGGTAGTAGATGTGCTTGCCCTCCCGTCTGGTCCGGACCAGGTCGTGATCACGGAGGAGGCGCAGCCGCTGCGACACCGTCGTCGACCGGGCTCCGGTCGTCTCGACCAGGTCGCTGACGCAGATCTCCCCGGGCGCGATCAGCTGGAGCAGCCGCAGGCGTTCGGGGTCACCGAGCGCACTCAGGATCCTGGCACCACGATGCAACTCCTCATCGCTCGACACCGGCCACTCCCCCGCCCGTGGAGGATGATCGTGCGTGTCGTGGTCGGTCACGAGCTCATCATGTCATGGATCGACTGCTCAGCCGTCGAGCAGGCCCGATGCCGCGTCCAGGTCGGCCTGGACGGGCCACGACTGGGCCTCGCACTGGGTTTCGTCGCGCGGGGGCAGGGCCATCACCGGCAACGGGCCACCGGGCCCCGGACATGGCGGGTGCCTGCGCAGCCCCACCATGTGCCCGATCTCATGGTTGACCGCGCGTCGGCGGTAGTCGTCAACAGAGCCCTCCCACCATGGCGGTGGCTCATCCCACCAGGGCTGGTAGATCATTGCGACAGGACCAGCTTGGCAACCGAAACGTCCTGCGGTCGGCCAGGGGGCACACGACGCAGCCATGGTCGCTGCTGTCGCAACGCCCAGGCGGTACGTGGTTGACTCGCCCACCTCCACACGAATGCCGATCTGCGACCAGCCTCGTGGGTCGGCGTCCACCTCCCGCACCACCTCCGCGAGTGCCGCCCGGTCAAAGCCCTCGGGCACATCCAGCTCGACGACCAGGGTCTGGTCGACGTCGCCACGCGGGACTTCGCTGCGGCGTTCCTGCGAGGTGTTCGGCAGGGCGGCGAAGAGGATCACCAACAGGATCGCCGCAATGAGCCCGCTGATCCGAAGCACCACGCGAGACTAAGCCCCCTGCACGGGAGCCCAGGGGGCCGAAATGGGAGTGTAAGGCGGTGTGTGAAGGCTGGACCGGTGTCGGTCAGGCGGCGATGCGGCCGTGGTAGTCGCAGTGACCCTCGTGGGGGTGGTGGAGGTGGCCGTCGACCAGGTAGCCCACGTGGTCGCCGTGCGGGACCGCCGCGTGGCCGCAATCGGTGCCATGGGTGTGTCCGGAGTCGTGTGCGTCGCAGTTGTGCTCTGGCGTGCACGCGGCTGGATTGGTGTCATCCACGCCCAGTGTGTGCTCCTCCAGTCCGGATGCGCCGACGTGATGGAGGTGCCCGTCGTGCAGGTAGTCGTGATGGTCATCGTGGGCGACAGCCTTGTGCTGGCAGTCGGGTGAGTGCGTGTGGTCATGAGAGCTGTGCATGCCCACTACACTACTACAATCCATCATATATGCATATGTAACTATGAGGAGACGGTCTGAGCCGTCGCGACGGTCACGTCAGTCGGCGTCGAAGTCCCCTCCGCCATCGTCGTCGTAGCCACCACCGTCGTCATCGGGTACAGGGGCAGGGGCCGGAGCGGGCGGGGCTGGAGCGGGAGCCGGCGGGGCTGGAGCGGGAGCCGGCGGGGCTGGAGCAGGAGTCGGGGCAGGCAGCGCACCAGCATCGTCATCCAGTCCGGAATCGTCATCCAGTCCGCCGTCGTCATCTAGCCCCGCGTCATCATCGAACCCCGCGTCATCGTCGAACCCGGCGTCGTCATCCAGGCCGGAATCATCATCCAGGCCCGCGTCGTCATCGAACCCGGCGTCATCACCAAACCCGGCGTCGTCATCATCCAGCCTGCTGTCATCGTCGAACCCGTCGTCGTCATCCAGGCCGGAATCGTCATCCAGTCCGCCGTCGTCATCTAGCCCCGCGTCATCATCGAACCCCGCGTCATCATCTGGTGAGCGCTGTATGGGGTCCTCCACCTCGTCCATGGCAACCCAGCCCAGCGCATCGTCGAGCACGGCGTCGCAGACCGCGGCCTCTCCGCCGACCGTGACGACCCTCGTCGGCGCCAGACGATTCAGTTCGGCCCCAACGGCTTCGCTGATGGGTTGGCAGGGTTCCACGGTGAAGACTGGGCCGCTCTCGAGGGCAGCACTGCTCAGTTGGGTCGGATCGTCGGTAGCGGTGAGGTAGACGGTCTGTGCACCGTCCGGCCACCCCTCCTGGCTGATCAGGACGGCCGTCTCGACGCGATCGGCGCCCGCCAGTCGAATGGCCTCTGGTGTTGTCGTGTCTGCGTCAGTTGCGATACTCGCGCCGACGATCAGGACGATCGCGAGGGCCGCAGAGGCGGCCAGTGCAGCGACCAGTCCGGTTGGGATGCTCTTCCAGTTCATCTCGCGCTCCTTTGCGAGGTATCCAGCGGTTGATGAGACCAGCGTCCGTGGCCCGCATGAAGTGGGCCTGAGCGGGACGTGAGACATCTCTCACCTCCACACCCGAGATCAGCGGCCGCAGGAGCGGTCAGCGAGCGAGTTGCTCGTCGGGGTGTGGCATCACGGCGTCCTGCGGATCGCCCAGGTCGAGCAGGTCCACGCTGGTGTCGATCAGGGGGACCGCAGGGCGACCGTTCAGGGACACGACGGCGTTGGCATAGACCACGGGCTCCGCGATGCCTCGGTCCCGAGCGTCGGAGCCGAGGTGCTGAGCGAAGCGGACGATCATCCCAGGGTCGGCGGCCACTCGCACCCGTTGCCATGGCTGGAGGTACTCGTTCAGGTCAGGCACCCACACGTCATCGTGCGACGGATCCGTGACCGTGTACGCGATGTCCGCGTCCTTGTCCCGCAACTTCATGTGCCACGCAAAGGTGTGACCGGCCTCGGTCCAACTCGGATCGCCCGGGAGGACGAGGTGGCGAAGGGGGACCACCACCTGGATAGCCGCGTACAGACCGACCAGACCGAGCAACAGCGCTGAGACGGGCTGATCGGGGCGTCCTGGGATCTCCGGTTGCGGCCCCTGGGCCCGGTCGACCACCCCGCCTGACCAGGCCCGTGCGAGCCTGCTCCGGACTCCTCGAGCGGTCGTAGCCGGCCAGTCGGGCGGCAGGAGGACCGTTGTGGCGGCCATGGCAAGCGGGGGAAACACCCCGATCTGGAACAGCTTGGAGTTGAGCAGGTGGAACGCGCCGGCGGCGACCAGAGCCGCCACCCTGGTGGGTCGCCAGAAGAGGGCCGGCACGATCAGCAGGTCCAGGCCCAGGCCCGCCCAGGCGAACACGCGCCCGGCCCACACCTCGTCGAGCAACGGACCGACGAGCGCGAGATCCGTGTTCGAGGCCAACCACTGGTCCAGCGGGCGACCCGCCAGCCAGTCTCCGTTCAGCTTCGCGACCGCGCCGCCCACGTACATCACCGCGACTTGGAAACGGACCAACCACAGAGCCCAGGTGGGGACCGTCCGGATCCCAGACGACTTGCCCACCGACCACACGCGATCGGCCGGGACGACCGCAAGGATCCCTGCCAGCAGGATCATCAGGTAGAAGTGGTTGAGGTACCGGGTGCGTTCGAGCAGGAAGACGTAGCCGAACAGCAGCACGAGCACGGCGGCTGCCGGGCGATAGGCGCGTCCTGCGGCGATCAGTGCCCCACACACTGCGATGCCGAGCCAGACCCCGTACAACCCGTGGCCTGGCAGGGGCGCGAGCCACGTGAACCCGTCGTAGGGAACGTGGTAGGCAGGTGTGAGCCAGATCGACTCGATCCAGCCGTTGACCCAATACCGGTACGCCTCCCAGACGATCACCAGGCCGAAGGCAATTCTCACGACGGCCAGCGAGCGCGCGTCGACGGGGCGGCCGGCTCGGTGCTGAAGGTCGGTGAGGCCCATGCCACGACCGTGAGACAGCCGGGAGAGAGCGACATGAGACCAGGATGAGAGGTTCCTCATTCCGCCAGCACGTGCGTCGCCGGGCTAGGCCGTCCGGCCTGCGGCCGGGATCAGTGGGGCTCGCCGACCGGTCGTCGTGACGCGCGCTTCAGGACGACCGCATCGCGGGTATGAGGGGCACATGAGTGACATCAGCAACGTCGTCCGTGACCACCTTCCGACGCTGGCCGGCGTGGCCAGCGCGGTGGTGGTCAAGCGGGTCATCTCGGAGCGCTACATGGCCACGCACGGCACCGAGCCGCCCGTCGACCCAGGAGCGCCGGGATCGAACTGGTCCCAGGCCATCCTGTGGACCGCCATCCTGGCTGCCGGTGGAGCGATCGGCCGGCTCCTGGGGCGCTACCTGATGGCCGAGCAGATCGGAAAGCGGGTCCAGCGACCGACGCTCGAGAAGGCGTAGGCACCACCCCCGAATCGCTCAGACGCCGGCGTCTCAGACCACGGTCACCGGATCACCAGGGCGGACCGTTCCGGGTGAGACGACCGTGGCGTTCACACCCCGGTAGTTGGCCTCCTTGCCCTCGCCCGTGTTCACGAACCGCAGGGCATCGACCCCGTAGCGATCGGCGAACTTCGCGCAGCCGGTGTGCGGCTTGGACGTGATCTCGACGACTGCCTCACCGATCTGCAACCGCGTCCCCGGCGGGACGTTGTCGGGATGCAGGTTGAAGTCGACGTAGAGCTGGTCACCAGCCAGTGCCCAACGCGTCCGGTCGCCTGCGCTGATGGCGTCGACCACGCGGGTGTTCATGAGGGTCAGCTGGCGCTCGGGATCTGATGAGCCGTCAGGGGTCTTGGCGCTCCCCCGGGTCTTCCAGTTGTCGCCGATCAAGCCGATCTCCCCGTCGAGGCGGCCAGACTCCAACTCCTTGCGCCGGTCGCCGTCAGGCCGGGCGACGACCATGTCGAGCCTGCCGACCTCCGAGGGTGCGCTGTCGATCTCGGCGCGGCTGCGGTCCAGTTCCTGGGCGGTGGGAAAGTCCATTGGGGCTCAGATTAGGAGCTGCAGCAGGCGCCAATCTGAACGCCACCCGTCCGCACGCTGAACGAGGCACGCGGTATGCAGCCCCCTACTCCGCCTCCAGCAGCGCGTTCTCGACCACCTCTGTCAGCGCCGGATGCGGCCACACCATCTCGGTCGCCACCTGATCTGCCGTCTGGCCGAACGTCATGGCCTGCACCAAGGGCTGCAGCAGGATCGACGCCATCGGGCCGATGATGTGCGCGCCGAGGATCAGACGGGTCTCGGCGTCCACCACGACCTTGGCGAAGGACGTCTCGTCCTCCAAGGCCCACCCATACGCGGTACCGCCGTACTCCCGGCGCCCCACGACGACGTGGTGGCCGGCCTCGCGAGCCTCGGCCTCGAGCAGGCCGACACTGGCGACCTCGGGGTCCGTGAAGGTCGCCCGCGGCTGATTGGGCACCACCGGGGCGATCAGGTCGTCGGGGTGCAGCAGGTTGTGGCTGATCGACTTGGCGTGGGCGTTGGCGATGTGCTTGAGGTCCTGGTGATGACTCTCCAGATCGCCGAGCGCCCAGACATCACCCGCGCTGGTCCGCATGTACTCATCGACGATCGGCCGGTTGGTCGCATCGACCGCCACACCGCCGATGTCCAGGCTCATGCCGTCGCCGTTGCTGGTCCGACCGGCGGCCAGCAACAGGACGTCGGTCCGGATGGTCGAGCCATCGGAGAGGGTCAACTCGACCTCGTCGTCCACGTTCCGCGCGGCGGAGGCAGTGACGTTGCTCCGAACGTCCAGCCCACGCGCCCTGAAGGACTCGGTGAGCGCCCGACCGATCTCCGGCTCCTCCGAGGTCAGCAGCCGGTCGCTGCGCAGCAGCATCGTCACCCTGCTACCGAGCGCATCGAAGACGTGGCCCATCTCCGACGCCACCGCCCCGCCTCCTATGACGACCAGCCGCGGTGGCAGGTCGTCAAGCCGCATGATCGTGTCGGACGTGTGATGCGCCACGTCCTCGATGCCGTCGATCGGTGGGATGAAGGGCCGAGAGCCGGCTGCGAGGACGATGCGATCGGCGGTGAAGATGTCCTCCCCCGACTGCAGCGTCGAGGGCGCGACGAACCGGGCGGGCTGATCGAAGACGGTGACGTTCTCCTGCCCGCGTCGGTACGCCTCGCCGCTGGCAGCGATCGGGTCGATTCGCCCGAACACCCGGTCACGGAGCGCGGGGAAGTTCGACCCGTTGAAGGTGGCGTCGATGTTGAACGTCGACGCCGTCTTGACGGCACGCGCCACGTCCGCGGCGTGGACGAACATCTTCGACGGGATGCACCCGCGGTTCAGACAGGTTCCACCGAACACGTCGGGCTCGACGATGGCGATGGACCACGAGGCCATCCCGTCGGTCGGAATCGAGTTGCCGGAGCCGGTGCCGAGCACGGCCAGGTCGAAGTGACGGGTCATCGTTAACAGGTCCAGGTGTCGGGAGCGAGTCCGCTCATGGGAAACGGTGGGGCGCCAGTCTGCACGGCACGACCACCAAGAACCCGGTGGGCACGCAGGCCATTCCGCACATCATCTGCACCCCCGTGTCGTACCGTGCAGCCATGGGCCCGATCGTGACCGCCGCCACCTATGCCGCACTCCCGAAGGATGTCATCATCCTGCACGTCGAGAGCGGCCCCCGACCGCAGGCCGAGGACGCCTTTGCGGCCGGACATCTGCCCGGTGCCCGACTGGTGGATCGGGACACGCTCACCTCCGCACCGATGGGTCCGGGCGACGGCCGACACCCGCTCCCAACCCCCGATGCCTTCGCCGCCGCTCTGGCCGAGGCCGGCGTGGGGCCGGATGCCACGGTCCTGGCCTACGACCGGTGCGCGGGCGTGGACGCCGCGCGACTCGTCTACCTCCTGCGGGTGCTGGGACAACGCGCTGCTCTCCTCGACGGCGGTCTCCAGGGCTACACAGACACGCTCGAGACCGGCCCCTCCCCTGCCGTCGAGCCGGTTGAGCGCGCTCCGATCCCGTGGCCTGACGACCTGGTGGAGGCTGCGGTCGTCGCCGCACACATCGCGGAGGCCGGCGTGGTCCTCGACGCCCGGTCCGGGGAGCGCTACCGCGGCGAGGATGAGCCACTGGACCCGGTCGCCGGGCACATCCCCGGTGCGGTGAACGCGCCCTTCGCGCAGAACCTGGATGCCGAGGGACACTTCCGTGCACCGCCGAAGCTCCACGCGCGTTTCAGCGACCTCGGGGTCGACCAGGACACCATCGTCTACTGCGGGTCCGGTGTGACCGCCGCCCACGAACTCCTGGCCATCGAACACGCCGGTCTCGGACTGCCGCGGCTGTACGTGGGCTCGTGGAGCCAGTGGTGCCGCTCTGATCGACCGATCGCCACCGGCGAGCAGCCGTAGCCCCGTCGATCAGTGACGAAATTGATCGACTGATCAAATCCATGCTAGAGTTTTGATCGTTCGATCAAATCGATCGATCAAGGAAGCTGGAGGAGTGAACACACATGTTGCTGTGGAGCTATCTGATCTACGTCGTCGTGGCCGTCGTCCTGACCGTGTGGCTGGCGTCGACCCTGTTTCGGAACGGGACGGTGTTCCTGTCCGATGTCTTCGAGAACCGGCAGGACATGGCACAGGCGGTGAACCGGCTCCTCGTCGTCGGGTTCTACATGCTGAACCTGGGCTGGGCGCTGTTGATCATCCGCACCAGCGAACCAACGACCAGCGCGGAGGCCGTCGAGCTCCTCGCCGTCAAGCTCGGCCAACTGCTGTTCACGCTCGGCATCATCCACTTCGCGAACCTGCTGGTGTTCTCCTGGTTCCGTCGTCGGAGCCAGGTCGACAGCAACGTTCCACCCGTGACCCCGACGTACGCCGTCCCGCCGCCGACCGACGCCCCGTTCCCGCCTCAGGGCGCTTCGGCCGCTCCCGGCTACCGATGACCGGCGCAGCGCCGGTGGGGTCGGGCGAGATCCAGGCGCGGCCCCTCCCGCAGCCGAGCCTGATCCCCACACACATGACCATCGTCTTCGACGCCGGGTGCTCGTTCTGTCGGCGCTGCGCCGGGTGGTTGGCCGATCAGGAGGCCGCCATCCCCACGCTGCTGACGGCGAGCGCGGATCCCGAGATCGCTGCCCGCTACGGGCACCTCCCCGAGTTCGGCGATGAGCTCATGGTGGTGGCCGACACCGGGCAGATCTGGGCCGGCCCGGACGCCTTCATCGTCGTGATGTGGTGCCTGGCACGGTACCGCTCGACAGCGATGCGCCTGACCGGCCCTGTGGGGCAGGCCGCGGCCCGCCGGTTCTTCCACGCCGTCTCCGCGAACCGTGAGTGGCTGTCGGGAATCATGCCCGATTCAGACTGTGCGACGGAGTGTTGATCATGAGCACGCTGACCCACGCAACCACGATGCCCTTGCCGCCGTCCCGGCGGGACGTCCAGAACCGTGGGAGGGCGGTGGGCCTGATCGGCACGTTGAGCCGGACCTGTCATGCTGGGCACCCGTGAGCGCAGAGACCCGAGCCCGCATCCTCGACGCCACCCTGGAGACCCTCAGGTCCCAGGGTGCGGCGGGCACCTCCGCGCGGGCGATCGCCAAGGCCGGTGGGTTCAACACCTCGCTGCTCTTCTACCACTTCGGGTCGGTCGAGGGCGCTCTGCTGGAGGCGGCGAAGCAGGACACCGCCAGGCGCGTCGAGCGGTACGCCGAGCGGTTGGGCGAGGTGCAGACCCTGCAGGACCTGGTGGCCTTCAGCCGGGAGATGCACAAGGAGAACGTTGACGCGGGCCACGTCACGGTCTTGGTCCAGATGTTGGCCGCCACCTCGGCCCACCCCGACATGCGCGATCAACTGGCCGGCGTCTTCGACCCCTGGATCGACCTGGTGCGGGACACCCTCGACCGGATCGTCGGCGATGATGGGATCGCGGGGATCAGCACCACGGACGTCGCGGTCGGGGTGACCAGCCTCTTCCTCGGCCTCGAGCTGCTCACCCATCTGGGTGACTCCTTCGGCCGTGCGCCATCCCTGCTCAACGCACTGGAGGAGGCGGCGGAGCTGCTGGTCGCCGTCGATCTGCTGGACTCCGGGAGCGCCGGCTTCGCCAACGTCGCCGCCCTGGTCGGCAACCGTCGGGCCCCGCAGAGCCAGTTGGACGGCCTTCCCGGTGCGCCTGCCGTCAATCCGCCGGCGGCGGGGGCCCCGCCCCCAAGCGACTGAGCGCTGCGGCCTGCCGGCGCAGACCGATCCAGCCGCGGACGTGTGGCAGGTCCCGTATGGCCCACTCGGCCGGCTGGACGGTCTTCTGCCGAGACCAGCGCCGGTAGACGGCCACGTCCTGATCGACCCACCAGCCCGGGTGCTGGTCGCTGAACCAGGCCAGCAGCGCCGCATCCGCTGACCGGACCAGGGCGGGCCAGCCACCAGCGGCCAGCAACTCGGTTCGACGATAGGCCGCCATCGCCGCCGGAAAGGGGAAGTCGTCGTGGGCCAGGAAGTGGTCGGTCACCCTTCCCACCGGGACGGGGCCGGGACCCAGGACGTCGGCCTTGGTCCAGGTTGAGCCGTCCTCCATCTCCCAGCGGACCCGCCCACACGACCAGGCGATGAGCGGCCGGGCGATGAGCGGCCGGAGCAGCGCTCCCAGCCCTCCGGGGTCGTACCGGTCGTCGTGATCGAGTCCTGCCACAGCCGACCCCCGCGCCCGAGCCAGCGCGTGGTTGCGAGTCGCGGGTGCCCCCGCCTGCACACCCAGCGCGTCGTATCTCACCCGGTCATCCGCCGGCAGCCGTTCCCGCAGGCACGGGGCCAGGCCGTCCTCCTGGACCAACCACTCGAACTCCCACTCCCCCGGCAGCTCCTGACCGGCGATCGACGTCCACGCAGCCAGGAGGTGCTCGGCGTTGTGCGCCTGCGTCGGTGTGATGACCGACACCAACGGCATGGTGACGGCGTCCCGATCAGACCAGCTTGCGGTCGGTTGCCCAGCGCGTCAGCTCGTAGCGGCTGGACAGCTGGAGCTTGCGGAGCACCGCCGAGACATGGCTCTCCACGGTCTTGATCGAGATGTGCAGCCGGCGTGCCACCTGCTTGTAGGCGTACCCACGCGCGATGTAGCGCAGGACCTCGCGCTCACGAGGAGTGAGCTGGTCGAGGTCCGACTCGTCCGGCGCGCCCTCTGCTGCGGGTGCCGAGCCGCTGAAGGCGTCCAGGACGAAGCCGGCCAGACGCGGACTGAACACGGCGTCGCCACCTCGCACCCGCTCGATCCCCTCCACGAGTTCGTCGGCCGAAACGGTCTTGGTGAGGTATCCGCGGGCGCCGGCGCGGACGATGGCGATGACGTCCTCGGCTGCGTCGGACACCGAGAGGGCCAGGAACTGCACGTCAGGGTGGTCCTTGCGGACGGTGGTGATGACAGCCAAGCCACCACCGTCGGGCATGTGCACATCCAGGAGCACGACGTCGGGCGTGGTCTCGATGATCCCGGCGACGGCCGCGTCGACGGTCTGGGCCTCACCAACCACGTCCACGCGTCCGCCGATCTCGGCCTGCACGCCGGTCAGGAACATGCGGTGGTCATCGACCATGAACACGCGGGGGATCTGCTCGCTCATCGGTTGTCCTGTTCTTCCGGGGGTGTGCGGCCGCCGCCGCTCGGTTCCTGCAGTGGCAGCGTGAGCTCCACCTCGGTGCCTTCGCCGGGGTCGGAGATGATGGTGGCCTTCCCGCCGTGCCGGGCCATGCGATCCTCGATCGAGTACACCAGACCGCGGCGATCGCTGGCAACGGTGTCGACATCGAAGCCGACACCCTCGTCGCGGACGAAGATCGCCACCGTCTCGGGTTCCACCTCGACGAAGACGTCCACCCGGGCCGCGCCGGAGTGCTTGGCCGCGTTGGTCATCGCCTCGCCGGCGGCTTCGGTCATGGCGATGAGGTGGTCGTCCAGGGTCAACTCGCCGGCCCGCACGACATCGACGGAGACGCCATAGCGGTCCTCGACCCGGCCCGCCATGTCCATGATGGCCTCGCCCAGGGTGGTGGGTGCGTCGTCGGGGCGGCGCCCGAACAGCCACGAGCGCAGCTCCCGCTCCTGCCCTCGGGCGAGGCGGGTGATCTCCTCACGCGTGTCGGCTCGTTGGATCAACGCGAGTGTCTGCAGCACCGAGTCGTGCAGGTGGGCGGCCATCTCAGCCCGCTCCTCCGACCGGATCCGCTCGCGACGCTCGGCCGAGAGCTGGCTGCCCTGCCGCTGGAGCCAGGGCGCGATCACCAGCGCCACACCGACCAGCGTCACGACGGAGGCGAGGATCGCGTCCGTCAGCGCGCCGAGTCCGGTGACGAGATCGGAGGAGATGAAGAAGGCGATGATGCCGGCCGCGACCAGGCAGCCACCCACGGCCAGCCGGATGGTCCCGAAGGAGCGGCTGTCGGGCAGTTCGCGATCGCCGATGGCCTTGGTGAGGGTGCTCTGCCACACGGCACGTTCGTCGTCGGACGCGCGGACCCACACCAGCCCGGACCCGATGGCAGCCAGGCCCACGGGAACCGACAGGGCGTCGGTGAGATACACGCCGGCACTTCCGAACAGCAGCATCAGTCCCTGCGTGACCAGCGCCACGGCCACCGCGTGCCTGACGGTGGGCTCGTTGCGCGGGACCGGGTTGGCGGGGTCCTCCGCCGGCAACCACACCCGCAGGAAGAGGTAGATCAGCACACCAGCCCCCGCAGCGGTGCTCAGGACGACGAACGCCAACCGGACGATGAGCGGGTCCACGCCGAGCCAGGCCCCGATGCCGGCAGCAACACCGCCGGTGACCCCGTCGTCCTCCAGACGGACCAGCCCGGCGCTGCGCGGAAGCAGGCGGGACCCGGCGGCACCGGAGGATTCCGCCGAGGGGGGTGGTCCTGCTGCGGCAGGCGCGGGTGGTGAGCTGATGTCACTACTGTTCCACGTCGGGCACGCCAGACCATGGGGAAGCTCCCTGTCAGGGGTCTGTCAGGGTCATCCCTGATCGACAGGACAGGTCAGTCCCGCCAAGGTGAAGACCATGAGCACCACCGGAATCCCAGCTCCGCCACCACCTGCACCCACACCGGGCGCCGGCGGGCCGCCCAAGCGACTGGTCCGCTTGACCGACCAGGGCAAGGTCGCCGGTGTGGCCGCCGGGATCGGCTGGTATCTCGGAATCGACCCGACGCTCATCCGCATCGGGCTGATCGTGCTCACGCTGACCACTGGGATCGGCATTCCGCTGTACGCGGTGGCCTGGTGGCTCATGCCAGCCTCCACGGCAACGCAGACGACGCTGAGCGCCCCCACTCGTGCTCGCGACGGCCGCTCGCTGCTGATCGCGGCCGTCGCGATCATCGCCGTCACCGGCCTGTTGGGCCAGATCGACGTGTTCGGCGGACGCACCGTTCTGGCCGCGACCCTGATCGGCCTCGGGATCCTGCTGTTCAACGACGACAAGCCACGACACCAGCCTCGCCAGCCGCACGCCAACCAGCCCGGCGTGCCCGTCGCAAACCCCTGGACCACACCACCACCGGCGCCTCCCCCATCCCCAGCACTCCCCGTTGCAGGCCCTCACTCCTCCACTCGACCCGCGACGCCGCCGCAACCCGTCGCCCCGCCGCCCGCGGCCGGACCCGGCGGACCAGCCACGCCACCGCAACCGCAGTCGGCCTATGAGCCCTACGCCGGTGCGTGGACCAAGGACGCGAAGACGCACCGGGACGGATCGAAGCGGCCGAAGTCGTATCTCGGCCGGCTCACGTTCGGCGTCTGGATCGTCGCGGTCAGCTTGGCGGTGCTGCTGTGGAGCCTCGGTGTCATCACACTCGGAGCACGCGGCCTGCTCGGCATCACCATCGCCGTCGCGGGTGTCGGACTCCTCGTCGGAACCTTCTTCGGTCGGGCCCGTGGGCTGATCGTCGTGGGGCTGCTGGCCAGTGGCGCCCTGCTCATCTCGAATGCAATTGCGGCGAGCGACATCACGCTCGGCTCGGGCGTGGGTGAGACCCGCGCAGCCGCCGCCGACGTCAGCGAACTGCAACCCAGCTACAACTGGACAATCGGTGAGAACCGGCTCGACCTCAGCGATCTCGAGCTCGACGGTGCGGAGGCTGACGTCATGGCCAGCATCGTGGTCGGAGAGCTGCGGGTCACCGTGCCCGACGACGTGACCGTGTTCGTCAACGGCTCGCTCGGTGCTGGCCAGGTGTCGGTCCTCGGCGAGCAGTACGAGGGCACGGACCTCGAGATCGACGCCGACGACGAGGTCCCGAGCGCCGACGGGATCCTGCGACTGGACGTCAGCGGCCTGATCGGCGAGATCACGGTCGATCGGCAGAGCCAGGGAACCCTGGTCGAGCCCCAGACGTCTGGCTCCGCTGACGTCCCCGAACCGCCGGGCGCGGAAGGTGCGGAGCCGCGCGACGCCCCTGAGCCACCAGCGGCCCCGGCCGCACCCGGCGCCACCCAGTAGCCGACACGACCCACGCCTGAGGACCAGCACATGTACCGCCACCGCCCCGACGTCATCAGCTTCGTCTTCGGTCTGCTCTTCACCGTCGTCGGCGTCCTCACCATCGCCGATCCGGTCTTCAACCTGCAGCCACAGCTCCTGCTCCCGCTCGTCGGGGTGGCACTCGGGCTGGGTGTCATCGGCTCGCTCATCACGGGGACTCGACGGCCGACGCCGGCACCCCGAGCCGCCCCCGCGCCGACGCTCGAACCGCCGCCCTCGATGCAGCCGAACGACCCGTTCTTCGACTCGCCGATCGACCCGGAGCTCCTGGAGGAGGCCTACCGGGAGGTGTTCGGCGACGACGAGCCCGACATCGCAGCGGCACGCGACCGCGAGCGCGGGTCAACACCGGCCACGCCGGAGGACGGCACCACCTGATCGAGTGACCCGGATCAAACTTCGGTGAGCCGGCTCTCGCCGTCCGACACTGGATGGCCATGCTCGTCGTCCTCGCCCTGCTCGCCGGAACGGTCGTCGGCGCTCTGGTCCTGCTGCTGGCAGGCCCGCCGCTCGCCGCCGTCGCCGTGATCGTCATGGTGGCCGCCGGCATCGCCGCACAGCGAACTTCAGGCCCTCCGCGCAGGCTCATCGGCCTCACCCTGCTGGTGGCGCTGCTCGCCGGCGGCGGGTTCCTGGCCCTCACCGCCCTCGACCTCATCGACGCCGTCACGACGACGACCGGTGAGGTGGAGCAGGCCGATGCCGTCCAGTTGGCGGCCGCCGAGGACAAGCTGGAGGGATTGGACCCGGCAGCGTCCTTCCGCCTGGAGCTGACCGAGCCCCAGCTGCAGGCCGTCATCCAGGACGGCATCGCCGCCAGCGGTGACCTTCCCATCCGCCGTCTGGATCTCGACCTTCGCAGCCCGGCGACCAGCGGCATCCCGACCGGCGACGTGGCGTTCACCACGACCTTCAAGAGCGGGGACGTGCAGGCGTCCGGGTCAGCCGTCGTGACCACGACCGCCGACGGGGTGGCGCTCGAACTGGGTGACTTGGACTTCGGCCCCGTGCGTGTGCCCGCGCTCGCCAGCGACGCAGTCCAAGAGGTGGTCGGCGCGGTCACCGACCTCAACGCCGCGTTGGCCGACCAGCAGACCGTGGTCCAGTCCATCGAGATCACCGACGACCTGCTCGTCGTCGTCGGGGTGCGAGCGGGCCAGGCGTTGACCGGCGGCGAGTTGCTTGCCGCAATCCGCGCCCAAGCTGAGTTGGCCACCGGCGCCGTCGTCGCACCGCCGGAGGTCCTCGGCCCGGGCTCGGTCGACGGTCGTCAGGCCCCCGGCGACCCCGTTGTCCTGGCGTTGGGCGACTCGCTCGCCGCCGGGGTGGGGGTCGACCGGCAGGCCGACGGGTACGTATCGCGATTCCACCGGGCCGTCAGTGAGCGGGATGGGGTGCCGTACGGCCTGGAGAACCTGGGGGAGACCGGGGCCACCTCGACCTCGCTGGTCACCGGCCAGCAACTGGCGCAGGCCGAGGCCATCCTGGCCACGCGACCCGCCAGCTACATCACCCTCAACATCGGCGCGAACGACCTGCTCGGCCACCTGGAGTCGGATGACTGCGGCGTCGACCTGGCCAGCCCCGGCTGTCAGGACCGGGTCAATCGGTCCCTGGCGACCTACCGGACCAACCTGACCGTGATACTCGACCGGCTCGTTGCAGCACGTGGCGCGGCCCAGGTGGTGTTCCTGCAGATCTACGACCCGTTCAGCCTCGGCCTCGGCGGCAGCGACCTGGCGGCCGAGTCCTCCGCCATCATCAGCCGCCTGAACGGCATCGCGGCCGAGTTGGCAGACGCCCGTGGGATCGTCGTGGCCGATGGCTTCACGCCGCTGCAGAACACCACGGCAGCGACGACCCACATGTTGGACGCGGTCCCTGACATCCACCCGAACGCCGCCGGCTACGACGTGCTGGCGAGCGCCCTGGTCCAGGCCACCCAGTAGCCCCAGTTCAGGCCAACCCGTCGTTCAGGGGCCGTCGTCGAGCTCGACGAGGCCTGCCCAGGCGCAGATCTCCGCCAGTCCATCGATGCCGAACACGCCGATCGGGTCGGTGGCACCGGTCGGCAGGTCGCGCAGGTCCCGCTGGGCCAGTCGGTCCGCTGTGGCGGCGGCCAGACGGGCGGCGAGCACGATGGCGTTGCCGGCGACCGCCTCCCGCCGGGTGATGACGCGGCCCCGTTCGTCCCGGCAGCGTGCCACGAACCGGCTGGTCCCCTCCGCCAGCCCCTCCTCCGGACCGTCACCGAGCAGTGCCAAGGCCCGGTCCAGCACCCAGTCGCCCCGCACCAGGCGCAGTGGCCGGGTCAGTTGCCCACCCACGGTGACCGCCGGCCCGAGGGGACCGAACCAGCCGCTGTGCACGTCGATCGCCGTCAGCTCGGGGAAGTGCTGCCGCAGCGTCCAGACCTCCGCGCCGCCGATCGAGACCGTCGATCGGCGTCCCGCCGTGGTGCGGAACGACGACCGGCGCTCCCCCACCGGCTCCCGGCGGACCATGCCGTCCCGGAAGGTGCGCGTCGAGCGGGTCATCGCTCGAACCAACGAGCGCCGTCCCGAGGCGCTTCCGGCCTGCAGACCGCCGTCAGCCAGGTAGGCGATCTCCACCGTCCGGGCGTCCCCACGAGCCGCGGTAGCCGCCCGGTGCGCCAGGAGGTGACCGGGCACGAACTCATAGCCCGCAGCCGGCAGCAGCATCACACCGTGTCGGCCGGCCTCCGGACCGTGATCGTCATAGATGCGCTCCAGGAAGCGAGGCTCACCGGTCACGTCCACGTAGGTGCAGGCCGACGCGATGGCGGCGGTGACGACCTGGTCCCCGACGAGGTCGTAGGGACCAACTGTGGAGACGACGACGTCCCCCGGCTCGAGGACGCCGCCCAGCTCCTCCAACCGGGCCACCTGGACGGGACAGTCGAGCTCGCGGCCGAGGGCGCCGAGCGACTCCGGTGAGCGGCCCACGAGCAGCAATCGGCCCTCGCCTGCGAGCTCACGGCTGACCATGCGCCCGGTCCTGCCGGTCGCGCCGATCACCACGATCCGTCGCCGCACGCCGTCAGCCTGCCAGGTCGGCTGATGCGAACACGAACTCACGCAGGGTCGGAAATTGAACCGACGTTCTTCCTTTCCCTACACGGCGTAATGGGGCAGGCTACTGTTTGTAGAAAGAGCCTGCGCTCTGTAGCGCAGCACCACACCGAGTACGGAGCACGTATGGCATCCAAGCAGTCACCGAATGCGCACGCGGACCAGAGCTCGGAGACGGGCGCCACGACCCCATCCGGCCCGACGTTCGCCGCCGCTGGGACGTTGGCTGCGACCCTCGGGGGTGGACTGCTCAACTCCCATCAGGCGGACGTGGGGGCCTCCCGGGAGCGGGCCCGCATCCGCCGGCTGAAGCTCTTGGCGGCCGGCCTCTCCGGTCCATTGCTGTTCCTGTGGTGGCGGATCATCGACGGCCGCGGCCTGAACTTCTTCCAAGTGCCGACCCTGACCGAGGACGCCGTCATCTGGGTCCTGCCGATCGTGATCATCCTGGCGATCGGCATCATGGTCGCCATGCCGCTGATGAGCGGCCGATCGCCGCACGCCAGGGTTGCACCCGATCAGATCGAGACCGGCTTCTCTGACGTGGTCGGCCTGGACAATGTGGTCGATGAGGTCACCCGGACGCTCAACACGTTCATGGCCCACAAGGTCTATCGGAGCCAGTTGGGCGGCACCCCTCGCCGCGGGGTGATGTTCGAGGGGCCTCCTGGCACGGGCAAGACCTACCTGGCCAAGGCCATGGCTCACGAGGCCGGCGTCCCCTTCCTGTTCGTCTCCGCAACCTCGTTCCAGTCGATGTGGTACGGCGCGACGGCCCGGAAGGTCCGCAGCTACTTCGCGGCGCTGCGCAAGGCGGCACGCGAGGAGGGTGGGGCCATCGGGTTCATCGAGGAGATCGATGCGATCGCCCAGGCTCGTGGCGGCATGCGGGCCACCAGCCAGCCACTTGCCGCGAACGCGATGAGCGGCGGCTGCCTGCACAGCTCTGCCGAGGCCTTCGGTTCGAACCTCGGCAGCGTCGGTGGACCATCGTCCGGTGGCGGCATGATCACCAACGCCTTCGGCTCCAGCGAGGGCGCATCGGGGGTTGTCAACGAGCTCCTGGTCCAGCTGCAGAGCTTCGACACCCCGCCACGTGGGGTCCGGGTGCGCAATTGGTTCACGGAGAAGCTCAACGCCTTCCTGCCCCACGACCGGCAGATCGCGGCCAAGCCGTCGCCGTACCACAACATCCTGGTCATCGCCGCGACCAATCGTGCCGACGATCTGGACGCCGCGTTGCTGCGGCCCGGCCGCTTCGACAAGCGACTGGCCTTCGAACCGCCGGCCCGACCGCAGCGTCGCGCCCTGCTCGACTACTACCTGGCGAAGAAGGCGCACTCGCCCGACCTCGACACCGAGGAGGCGCGTGAGATGATCACGAGCCAGACCCTCGGCTACACGCCGGTCATGATCGAGAACCTGCTCGACGAGGCACTGGTCGTGTCGCTCAAGGGCGGTCACGACGGCATGACCTTCGACGACCTCCAGCAGGCCCGGCTCGACATCGAGGTGGGGTTGCCGACCCCTGCCCCCTACACCCAGCGGGAACGGCTCCGCGTCGCAACCCACGAGGCCGGGCACGCGGTGATGGCCCACCTCTCCGGCCACCGCCGCCTGGAGATCCTGACGATCGTCAAGCGCAAGTCAGCCCTGGGCCTGCTGGCACACGGGGACACCGAGGAGATCTTCACGCGCACCCGCAAGGAGATGTACGACATGGTCGACATCGCCATGGGTGGGAAGGCCGCAGAGGACATCTGGTTCGGCTCCAGCTCCACCGGTCCGGGCAGCGACCTGGCGGCAGCGACGAAGCTGGCCTGCGAGATCGTCGGGATGCACGGTCTGGGCGACTCGCTGGTAAGCCTGGCTGCGGTGCAGCAGTCATCGCTGTCGGGCACCAACATCGTGGGGCGCGCCCTGAACGACACCGTGGCCCGACCCGAGGTCGACCGCGTGCTGCGCGATGCCTACGACCGCACCCACGCGACCCTGGAGGCCAACCGGCACATCCTGGAGGCCCTGCGGGACGCCCTGCTGGAGCGCGAGGAGCTGATCGGCCGACAGATCACCGACGTGATCACCGCAGCCGGTCCACCCGTGCTCGACGACCTGCGCATCGAGCACAGCCTCGAGACGGAGACACGGCCCGCAGAGGCCTGAGGCGCGTCCGTCGAACGGAACCCCCGGTCAGCTGAGGTAGCGCTTGAACTCGCCCTTGGCGATCGAGCGCTTGTGGACTTCGTCCGGACCATCAGCCAGTCGAAGTGAACGAGCGCCCGCGTAGGCGCGCGCGAGGAAGGTGTCCTGGCACACGCCCATCCCACCATGTGCCTGGATGGCCCGGTCGATCACCCGGCAGGCCATCGACGGGGCGATGACCTTGATGGCCGCGATCTCGGTCCGGGCGGCCTTGTTGCCGACCTCGTCCATCATCCATGCGGCCTTGAGCGTCAGCAGGCGCGCCTGCTCGATCTCGCACCGGCTCTCGGCGATCCAGTTCTGGACGACACCGTGCTCGGAGATCTTGCGGCCGAACGTCTCCCGCTGGGCCACTCGCGTGACCATGGCCAGCAGGGCCCGCTCCGCCAGGCCGATCAGCCGCATGCAGTGATGGATCCGCCCCGGCCCAAGCCGCCCCTGCGCGATGCGGAAGCCATCACCTTCCTCTTGCAGCAGGTTCTCGGCTGGGACTCGGACGTCCTCGAAGGACATCTCCATGTGGCCCTCCGGGTCCACGAACCCGAAGACCTCGAGGTTTCGGTGGATGGTGATGCCCGGCGTGTCGAGCGGGACGATGATCATGGACTGCTGCCGATGGGGGTCGGCGTCAGCGTCGGTGATGCCCATGAAGATGGAGACCTCGCAGTTGTGCCGCCCGGCGTTCGAGGTCCACCACTTGCGGCCGTTGATGACGTAGCTGTCACCGTCACGAGTGATCTCGGACTGGATGTTGCGCGCGTCGGAGGAGGCGACGGCCGGCTCGGTCATCGAGAAGCAGGAGCGGATCTGCCCCTCGAGCAGCGGCATCAGCCAGCGCTCCTGCTGCGCCCGGGTGCCGTACTTGGCCAGCACCTCCATGTTGCCCGTGTCGGGCGCGTTGCAGTTGAAGACCTCGGGCGCCCAGGACACCCGGCCCATCAGCTCGGCCAACGGCGCGTACTCGAGGTTGGTCAGGCCGGCACCGAACTCGCTCTCGGGGAGGAAGAGGTTCCACAGGTCAGCTGCCCTGGCCTTGGCCTTGAGGTCCTCCATGATCTGCGGGTGGTGGTGCGGGTCGCCTGACTCCGCGATCTGTTCGTAGAACAGGCTCTCGTTCGGGAAGACGAACTCGTCCATGAAGTCCGAGATCTGGCCCTGCAGATCCCGCACGCGGTCGGTGGTGCCAAAGTCCATGGCGGTCACCCTACCCCCGCGACATCGCCCGACGACAACCGGCGACGTGCGGACCGTCTAGATCGTCTTGCGCTGCAGTCGGGTGACGTTGCCGTTGAGGGTGGCCTCGAGTTCCGCGACGGCTCGCGGCAGTTCACTGGCCGGCTGGGGCCGCTCGAACAGGTACCCCTGGCCGACATCGCAGGCCATGTCCTGCAGGAGTGCCAGGGCAGCTTCGTCCTCAACACCCTCCGCGACGACGCGGAGGCCCAACTCCCGGGCCATGGAGATCATGGCGCTGGTGAGCGAGCGATCGACGGCATCCACACCCATGTTGGTCACGAAGGCCCGGTCAATCTTCAGCTCCTGCACCTCGAGTCGCTTCATGTGGGCCAGCGAGGAGTACCCGGTGCCGAAGTCGTCGACGGAGAGTTGGATGCCAGCCGCGTTGAAGACCGACAGCGCACCGGACTGTCCGTCCAACTCATCCAGGATCTGCGACTCCGTGATCTCCATGATCACCGCACCCGGGGGCAGGTCGTACTCCTCGACGATGTTGACGATCTCCCACGGCAGGTCAGACCCCTGCAGCGCGGCGTTGGAGAGGTTGATGGCCACGCTGATGTCCATGCCGTCCTCGCGCCACTTGGCGCACTGCTCCACGGCCGTGCGGGTGGCCCACAGCGTCAGGGGTCGGATCAGACCCGTGCGCTCGGCGATGTCGATGAACTCCAGCGGACTGATGAAGCCACGCTGCGCGTGCGGCCAGCGGGCCAGCGCCTCGACACCGACGACGCGGCCGGTCGCCAGCTCCACCTTCGGTTGGTAGGCCAGCCGCAGGTGCTCGTTCTCGATGGCGACGCGCAGCTCGCTGGCAAGCTCAAGGCGGCGGGTGGTCTCGCGGTCACGTTCGAACTCGAACCAGCCTGTGGCCAACTCCTCACGGTAGGCCTCGGTCAGCGCACGATCGGACGCGCGCAGCAGGTCCCGCATGTTCGTGCCGTGTTGTGGCGCCAGGGCGACACCCACGCGGACGCCGGCGTTGATCTCGACATCGCCCGTCTCGACCGGACCGGAGGCGGTGCGGACGATGCGTCGGGCCCAGGCGTCGGCCTCGGCGGGGTCGCAGGCACCCGAGACGGTGACCGCGAACTGGGCGGAGCTGATGCGGGCGACCCGGACGCCGTCCTCGCGGAGGTCGTCCAGTCGCTTGGCGACGGCGATGGCGACGGCTTCAGACACCTCGTGGCCGAAGCTGGTCCCGAAGGCACGAAGGTCGTTGATGCCGACGGCGAAGACGGCACCCTCACGGAGCGTCGGCAGGTCCTCCAGCAGGCCGTTGCGGTTGCGCAGCCCGGTTGAGGCATCGTGCAGCGCCAGGCGCTCGCGGCGCGCGGACTCACGCTGCACCACATCGAAGAGGTGCGTGCTGCCCAGCGTCGTGCCGGCGTGGCCGGCCAGGGCGACCGCCAACTCGATGTCATCGGTGTGGAACAGCGGCTGGTCGCTGACGCGGTCGACCAGTGCGATCGCGCCGCGAATCTGACTGCCGTTGAACGGACCGACCAGCACCTGGCTGAACGGTGCGCCCAGGACACCCCGAACCGACACGTCGATGACGTCGTCGTGCTCGAAGAGGGCCCCGTGCTGGGCGGCATGTAGGAACGCGGCTCCTGACAGTGCGTCGAGCGGCTCCCGCACGACCTGGTCGTCCTCCAGTCGCCACTTGATCGCCGTGGTGTCCTGCAGGGTGACCAGCCAGGCGTCCGTGGCGCCGGAGATCTGCTTCCCCTGGATGAGCGAGTTGCGGACGACCTCCTCTACCGATTTCGCCGTCGACAGAGCGCTGATGAATCCGTACAGGCCCTTGACGTCCCGCAGGTTGTCCTGCAGCAGGTGCCGCTGCCGGTTCGTCGTCGCGAGCAAGTACACGAAGGGACCGAGCAGGACCACGGTCGCGAAATTCAGCTCGATCATGGCGACGGCCAGGACGGACAGCGGGACCTCGATGACGGCGTTGATGGAGACTCCGGTGAAGACCTGGCTAAGCGCACCGTCCTGCAGCGGACCGACCGAGAGCCGGATCGCCGCAACGACGACCAACGCGCTGGACAGCCCACCGACGATGCCGGCGCCACCGATCGCCAGCCATCCCCCGGGCTCCAGGAGGCGGTCGCCGAACGATCCGAACAGCGACAGCACGGCCGCGGTCACCCACACCTCGAGCACCGCAGCGGAGCCGTTCACGATCACCTTGATGACGGGCTGCCGGCGGCGTACGCCGAAGTACGCCAGGGTGCTGATGATCCGCCCCACGGTGGTCACTACGGGTCCCAGGAAGACCAGGCCGATCATGATCGGGACCATGGAGAGCGTGGAAGC
Source organism: Euzebya tangerina (assembly GCF_003074135.1). Lineage (NCBI taxonomy): Bacteria > Bacillati > Actinomycetota > Nitriliruptoria > Euzebyales > Euzebyaceae > Euzebya > Euzebya tangerina. The sequence goes on from NZ_PPDK01000001.1 coordinate 3,437,329, forward strand.
CACGTTCTGGTCGCGATACTGAATCGTGAGCTTGAAGGCCTCCGCGGCATACAGCAGCGCCCCCATCCCGACTACGCCCGCCGCCGCCTGCTCGACCGAGAGATCGAGTGCTGGCCCGGTTGTGGCCAGGGCCAACGCGGCCGACAGCCCCAGCGCCAGACCGGCAAGACCCACCAGGCGCAGGTCGCGCCGGCGGTCCTCGGTGGTGGGTTCTGTGGGGGTCAATGTCTGGCCATTTGGACAGGAGAAAGTCGGACTCGGTGCTTCACATTGCGTAAGTACCGTGCTACAACAGGACTAGGCACAGCGAGCTATATGCAAAGTGCTCGCTGTAACAAGTCCACCTTCTCCGCGTTGCAGCGCGGGCAAGGCTCGTATCTACATCAATTGGGAGTTATCAACATCATGAACAAGCTTGGCACATCCTGGGGCATCACCGACGGCACCTCGTGGGGCATTGCGGACGGCACGTCCTGGGGCTTCACCGATGGGACCTCCTGGGGCATCACCGCAGGAACCTCCTGGGGCTAGGCCAGCTTCATATCGTTCGTGGTACCTACCTCTCCTCGTGTTGACTGCGTGACTGCAGCCTGAGGAATCGGCAGACACACCACCGGACTTTAGAGGCAGTCCCCAAAAACTTCGAGAACTCAAGAAAGGATGGTCAGATGGCATACATCGTTGACGAGTCGATCGCCGGCGGAAGGCCCGATCGAGTCATCGCGCGGCATCGACCACAACGTCTGAGTCTCATCAGCGCGGCACGCCGGATCCCGGCACGTGTCACGCAGGCAGTCACCGCAGTCATTGGACGACGTGTGCGCAGCACGGACGTCGATCCACTTCCCACCTAGCGGTCGCCACGACCGGACAGTCTTCGGCCACGCTGCCCCAGGGCAGCGTGGCCGACTGCTGTGCAGTGGTGAGCGGACAGGCGATCAGGCGACCCGTACAACGCGGGTGTGGTAGCCCTCAGCCCCATCGGGAGCAACCGGGACGCGGTCCTCGCTCTGGGTCTCCCCGGTCGCATCGGTTGCCCGGACGCGGATCTGGTGTTCACCCGGAGCAGCGTCCCAGCGGTAGACCCACTGCCGCCAGGTGTCGATGTTCACGGCATCGGCCAGCTCGGCCTCCCGCCACTGACCGCCGTCGATGGACACCTCGACGCGATCGACTCCCCGCTGCTGGGCCCAGGCGACCCCGGCGATGGCGACCTCTCCGGCCGACACCTGAGCACCGCCGCGAGGCACGTCGATCCGAGACTGCGTCTTGATCGGACCCTCCTTGGCCCAACCCCGCGGGATCCAGTACCCATCGAACTGCTCCCACGTGGTGAGCTCGATCTCGGACAGCCACTTGGTTGCGGACACGTACCCGTAGATGCCGGGGACGATGAGTCGGGCCGGGAATCCGTGATCGACCGGCAGCGGCTCGCCGTTCATGGCGACGGCGACCATGGCGTTCCGCCCGTCGAAGGCCAGTTCGGTTGGGAACCCCGCCGTCCAGCCGTCGACTGACCGACCCACGATCTGCGTGGCCTGCTCCGCGTCGACGCCGGCCAGGTCGAGCACCTCCGACAGGCGCACGCCCTGCCAGCGCGCGGTGCCGATGAGATCCCCACCGACCTCGTTCGAGACACAGGCGATGGTCACATCGCCCTCGAACTGATCCATGGCCAGCAGATCGTCGTAGGTCAACTCGACCCCCCGATCGACCAATCCGTGGATGCGCAGCGACCACGTCTCGACGTCCACGGTGGGTGACATCAGCGCCGTGTCGATGCGGTAGAACTGCTCGTTCGGCGTGAACAACGGGGAGATGCCGTCGACGTCGAGGGACGTGCTGGCCTCCGCAACCGGTGCCGGGACAGCCTCGGGCAGGATCACGGTGCTGCGGACAGCCGAGGTCTGGCTTCGGCCGGTCAGGCTGCGCCCGAGGGCGCCCAGGACGCCCCCGACCGCTGCCAGGCCGACCGCGACGCGCAGGAAGTCACGCCGTCCACGGTCCGCGCGGGCCTTAGCCTCGGGTGAGGTGGCACGACTGCCGGCCACCCGCACCCGCTGATCCAACTGCAGCAGGTAACGCAGTAGCGCCACACCGCTCACGACCGCGACGGCTGCCGGCAGGATGGCCCAAGCGGCAGAGTCGAGCGGACTGGCGAACGTGGCTCCGAGCCCCAGCAGAGCAAACGCGGTGAACCCGACCGTGGCGGGGACCAGTGAGTGACGGGACGCCAGGCCAAGACCGGTGCCGAAGAGCAGCGCCAGGATTACGGTCCCGATCACCAACGCGCTCTTCTCGTTCGTGCCGAACAACGCGATGGCGATGTCCTTGACGGGTGTCCCGGCCCCCAGATCGATGACCCCGTTCCCGACGGCCTGGACCAGCGACGGAACGGGCGCTACCACACCCGCAAGAACCTCGGTCGCGCCCAGCGCCACCGCGGTCGCGACCAGCCCGGAGATCGCAAGCGGCCACCGTCGTCGATCGGTGGGCGCAGGGGCATCGACTGCGGTTGCGGTCATCACGTCACACAATGCCGTACGAGGGGACTTCGGTGCCCCCTGACCGGGGCTGTCAGCGGACTGTAAGAATTGCAGCAGACCATCACCCGTCCACTAGCCTGAGCCGCACCGTGTCGTCCCCGTCCAGCACCCGCCCGCCCCAACCTCGTGGGCCGGATGGCCGGTTCCGTCGGCGACCCGTGGTCGACCTGGACGACCCGTCGCTCTTCACCAATCGGGAGCTGTCCTGGCTCGAGTTCAACCGCCGGGTCCTGGCCCAGGGCATGGATGCCGACGTACCGCTGCTCGAGCGCCTCCGGTTCATCGCGATCTTCTCCTCCAATCTGGACGAGTTCTTCATGGTCCGGGTCGCCGGCCTCCAGGATCAGGTTGCCGCCGGACTGCGCAAGCGCACGCCGGACGGACTGACGGCGCTCGAGCAACTGGAGGCCATCTCCCGTCGCGTCCGGCCGATGGTGGACCAGTCCACGGTGGCCCTGCACGAGCAGGTCCTCCCCCTGCTCGCCCGACGCGGCGTCGGCGTGGTGCATGCCGCCGATCTGGACGAGCGGGCCCTCAACCGGCTGCGTGAGCAGTTCGAGGAGAAGATCTTCCCGGTGCTCACCCCGCTGGCGGTGGACCCGGGCCACCCGTTCCCCTACATCTCCAACCTGGCGACATCCCTCGCCGTCACCGTGCGGGACCGCAAGACGGGCTTGACGAAGCTGGCCCGCGTGAAGATCCCGGCCGTCCTGCCTCGGTTCTGGCAGGTGCCAGGCTCGACCCGCGCGTGGGTGCCGCTGGAGGACATCATCCAGTGGCAACTCGAAGCGCTGTTCCCCGGCATGGACGTGACCGAGTCCCACCTGTTCCGGGTGACCCGGAACGCCGACGTCGAGGTGGACGAGGATGACGCGGAGGATCTGCTGCTGGCCATCCAACAGCAGCTGAATCGGAGACGGTTCGGCGCTGTGGTCCGGCTCGAGGTGGCCGCCGACATGCCCAAGCAGACGGTCAAGCGACTCCAGGAGGAGCTCGACGTCTCCGGGACCCACACCTACGAGGTGCGGGGGCTCATGGGCCGGGCCGACCTGGCGCAGCTGGCCGACATCGACCAGCCAACCCTCCGCTACGACCACTGGACGCCCAGTCCACACCCGCGTCTGCAGCCCCGCGAGGACGGGACGGCCATGGCCGTCGAGCGGATGTACGACGAGATCGCACGGGCGGACATCCTGCTGCGGCATCCCTACCAGTCGTTCGAGTCGACGACGGAGCACCTCATCACCTCCGCGGCTGCCGACCCGTCCGTGCTGGCCATCAAGCAGACCCTCTACCGGACCTCCGGGGACTCGCCGATCGTCGCGGCGCTCACCAGGGCAGCGGAGGATGGCAAGCAGGTGGTTGCGCTGGTCGAGCTGAAGGCCCGCTTCGACGAGGAGGCCAACATCGGCTGGGCCCGCGTGCTGGAACGGGCCGGCGTCCACGTCGTGTACGGCCTGGTGGGCCTCAAGACCCATGCCAAGCTCTCCCTGATCGTCCGTCAGGAGACCGACGGCCTGCGCCGCTACGTCCACATCGGCACCGGGAACTACCATCCCAAGACCGCCCGGCTCTACACCGATCTGGCGCTGCTCACCTGTGACGACGCCATCGCCGAGGACGTCACCCACCTCTTCAACTACCTGACCGGATACGCACGTCACGACGACTACGAGCGGCTGCTGGTCGCGCCGGTTGCGCTCCGTCGGCACCTGACCGAGATGATCGCCGAACAGACCAAGCTCGGCAGCGCAGGACGCATCCGGCTGAAGCTCAACTCCCTCCACGACCGCGAGCTGATCTTCCAGCTGTACGAGGCCAGCCGAGCCGGGGTGCAGATCGACTTGATCGTCCGTGGCATCTGCGGGGTGCGCCCCGGCGTGCCGGGCATCTCCGACAACATCCGGGTGATCTCCGTCGTCGGCCGTCTGCTGGAACACGAACGGATCCTGCAGTTCGGCGAGGAGTACTACATCGGTTCGGCCGACTGGCTGGTTCGCAACCTCGATCGTCGGGTCGAGGCGATGGTGCCCATCCTCGACCCGCAGCTCAAACAGGAACTCAACGATATCCTGGACCTCACCTGGCAGGACGACCGGCAGGCGTGGCATCTGCGGTCCGACGGATCATGGTCGCGGCCGACTGCCGAGGAGGGACTGTCCAGCCAGCAGGCGTTCATGGACGCCGGTCGGGACGCCCTCGACGGCGGGCTCAGCGCTGGATGACGAGTTCAGTCAGGTTGACCAGGCCGTGGGGGTCGTAGCGCAAGCCGCGGATCTCCGCGGAGGCCACCATCGAGTGCTGGGTGCTGAAGACCGGCATCACCACCTGGTCGACGTTGACCGCCCGGTCCACCACCCGGTCGAGTAGCGACTCTCGCGACTCGTCGTCCAGGGTTCTGGCCGCCTGCTCGAGCAGGGAGTCAACCGTTGCGTTGGTGTAGCGCATGTAGTTCATCCCGCCCCGCTCGGGGACCTGCGTGCTGTGCAGCAGCGGGAACAGCACCGACAGCGACGAGGGAACATCGGCGACCAGTGGGAAGCGGAAGATGCCGACGGTGCCGGCCAGCAGTTGGTCCTGGTACTCGGGGAGCGGCGGGGCCGGACCACGTCCATTGGAGACCAGTGCGACACCCGCCCGGCTGAGCCCGCCACGCAGCTCGTCCCTGACGGCTTCGTGCCCGCCTCCCGCATTGAAGGCGAAGCCGAGCTGCTGGACGCCGGCCTCCTGCAGCAATCGGCGCGCTGCGGGGATGTCGAGCGTGCAGCGATCACACTGGTCGATCTGCGTGCCGGGGAGCGCTGGCGGCAGCAGCGATGTCGCGGGTGCCAGGTTGCCGTTCTGCAACGAGTCGGCCAGCGCCTCGCGGTCCAACGCCAGTGAGATGGCCTGTCGGACATCGACTTGGTCATACGGCGGGGTCTGGGTGTTGACACCGAGGACATAGGACTCGGGCCGGCCACCGACGATCAGACCCGGTCCGCTCCAGGCGCCGCCGCGTGATGGGAAGTCCTCCGCCGCCACCGCCAGCGCCTCGGGCGGCACGGCCGTCAGGTCACGCCGTCCCTGTGTGAAGGCGAGGTAGTTGATGTCGAGGTCACCGATCCGGAAGACCACCTCCGTCGGACTCCCCGCCACGCGCAGCCCGTTGGCCCAGGTGTCGACGGCACTGGCACGGATGAAGTCGGCGTCGGTGTAGGGCTCGGTCACGGCGAACGGGCCGTTGCCGGCAGGCTGCTGGACCCACGAGACAGGATCGGCGGCGCGCTGGGTCAGATTGGTCGGTCCGAGCGCCGGATGGCCGACGACGGCAGCGAGGTCGGAGCGGGGCCGGCGAAGTAACACGGTGAGGGTGAACTCGTCATCGATCCGGACCCCGGACAGCACCGGGACCTCCCCGCGCGCGACGGCCCCGTGGCCGATCACGTCTGCCAGCAGGTAGCCGAAGGGCCCGCCGGCGCTCAGCGTCGACCAGGCTGTACGGAATGCCTCAGCCGTGACCGGCGCCCCATCGCTGAAGGTGCTGCCCGGCCGCAGCGTGAATGTCCACTCGGTCGCGTCGTCCGACACCTCCCACGAACTCGCGGCCGACGGCACCGCCCGGCCCCGGGCATCCCACGCCGTCAGCGAGTCGAAGAGCGCATCGACGACGGCGAGATCATCGCCGCTCTGGGCCAGGGTCGGCGTGATCGCTCGTGGCGGGCCGATCCCGTAGCGAAAGGACCCACCGGACTGCTCGACCGAGGTCACGCCCGGCGCCACCGTCGGCCCCAGCGGGACATCCGGTCCGTCCGGGTCGCAGGCGACCAGGAGCAGCACCAGCCCCAGGATCAGGAGGACGCGACGAGGGCGCACCGGCCAGTACTGCGGGGACCCGATCAGCGAGGATCCGATCAGAGGCGTCTGTCAGACCAGCCGCAGCGCCAACACCACGGTCGTGACGGCGAAGACGACCGCCGTCAGCACCGTCAGACGGTCCAGGTTCTTCTCAGCGATGGTCGAGCCTCCACCACCGCCGACGGCGCCACCGCCGAACATGTCCGACAGGCCGCCGCCCTTACCGGACTTGAGCAGGATGAACAGGATCAGCAGGATCGACACCAACACGTGGAGGACGACCAGAACGATGTTGAACACGCCCACGATCGTATCGCAGCCTCGACGGACTACCCCTGGGAGCTGTCCACGAGGTAGATGCCGACCCGGCCGCGATCCGAGTCCACACCCCATAGCGGTCTGGCGCTGGGCGGGGTCGGCGCGACCGTGTCCGGTGCCTCCCAGGGCCAACCACCTGCCTGCCAGCCCCCCGACCGGAGCGGCAGCATGGGCGAGATGCCGGTACGCCACTCGTGACCCGACTCGACCGGCAGGCAGCCCGTGCACCTCGTCTCCGTGGCCGCGAGCGCGTCGGAGTGGTCATCGGTCGCCGTGGTCACAGCCGTCGCGACAGCGCCCGAGCTGGCCATGGTCCGGAACGTCGTCAGCGCCGGTGACTCAACCGGCTGAGCCAACGGTCGGCGCCACTGCCCCAGCAGCAGCTCACCCTCGACCTGTCCGGGGAGGACGACGGTGACGGCGGTTGCCAGCATCACCATCACCATGGCGACGGTGAACTCGAGCCGCTGGCGACGGAGCGTGATCGGCGCCGCGCGCTCGATCAGCCGAACCACCCGTTCGGCGATCTGTCGTGCACCACCGGAGAGGCTTCCCTGCCGCAGCAGCCGGGTTGGCAGCCCGCCCGGCACCGGCAGAGAGTGCGATGGCACCATCGTGGCGCACGCCATGGCCGTAACCCGGGTGCCGGCTCGATCGGCTCCCTCCCAGACCTTCAGGATCGAGGATGCCAGGGCCGCAGGACGACCCGTGGAGTCGGATGCCAGATCGTCGGCCGAGTGCTCCTGCTCGTGGCGCAACCAGCGGGTCGCCAGATACATCGGCGGGACGAAGAACGTCAGGTCGCGGATGATGCCGACGACGGCGTTCACGGTCACGTCACGGCGAGCGATGTGGGCCAGCTCGTGGGCCAGCAGGCCTTCGACCTCACCCGGGTCCAGCGTCTCGAGCAGCTCCGGGTCGATGGCGATCGTGGGACGACGGACACCGGTCGTGAACGCCCCTCCGGGACAGCGGCGAACCAGCAGCAGAGGTGGCGCCTCGATCTGCAGCTTGGTCGCGAGACGACGGACGATCGCGCGGAGCTCGTGGTCGGCCGACGGCTGCGCGGCAGCGACGTAGCGGTGGATGGCCCAGTGGGACAGGGCACGCCGGCTGAGCAGCAGGGCGGCAACTACCCCGTAGGCCACGAGTAGCCACTCCAGCCGACGGATCGCGAAGGTGGACCCGAAGACCTCGAAGGGCTGGCCGTCCGCGACACTGACCACCAGTGATGG